>NZ_JBIGIN010000006.1:0-190793 GCF_043558715.1 Scandinavium sp. M-37 | reverse complement strand
CAGATCGCGATGCGCCTGCTAGGGCGCGGCTGGTAACAGAGCCTTATAGGCGCACATGAAAAACCTCCGGCTATGCCGGAGGATATTTATTTTCCAGCCGTCCTGCTGCTATAAATCCAATACTGGATGCCGGCGGTCCTGCTTTCCGCACAAAGTGTACTAAGCTACGTCTGTAACTGCGTGAAAATATGCGCCCTGTTTCTCCACGAGATTATTAGGCTAAGGCTTTCATTTTATGAAAAAATTAATTCTTTCTCTGGCCACCGCAGCGATGTTGCTGCCTGCCGTGATGCCTTCGGCGCACGCGACTTATCGCAGCGATAAACGCCAGGAGGCACGCGACATCCGTCAGGACACGCGTTCTACAGGCCGTGAAGAAAAACGTGACTGCGTCAGAGAAGATGACAAGAGCAATGCGTCCTGCCGTCAGGACAAACGTGAAAATCGTCGCGACGGACGCCGGGAAGCACGCGACGAGAAGTGGTAAAAGAGCTTATTCGGGCGCGATACGTTTCAACAATGCGTGCCCGATATAATTACTCCAGTTAAAACTATTCTGTAATACCAGCACCGCATTCTGGTTCTGTTTATCAAACCCGATATAGCTCGAGTAGCCACCGATATAGCCCACCTGATAGGTGATTTTTTGCGGCCCGTAGGTGTCGGTTATCCAGGCAATATTGGCAGCTTCTTTTTCTCGCGGATAATAATTGACGCTGACGTCAGAAAACACTTTATTTAGCGCCTGATTATCAGTGGTAGAGAAATGCGCCCGGGTATATTCAATCAGATCGCGCGCATCGCTATAAAGACTCGCGGCCCCCACCATATTATTGCTGAACTGCCAGTCCGGGGTTAATGCCCCCCGGGCGATAAGCTTCGGCTGATCGCCCGCGTGGCCTAAGGCGCGATGCGGATAGGCGCGCAGCGTTTCAGGATTAAAGCTGGTGTTTGCCATGCCCAGCGGCTGGAAGAGTCTCTGCGCGGATAACGTCTCGATCGACTGCCCGGTCTGATATTTGAGGATATAGCCGAGAATCGCGTAGCCTAAATTGGAATATATTGGTTCCCGGTTAAGCGGCGCGCGGAAGCTGCTGAGATAATTCAGTACGCCGTCGCTGTCCAAATCCTGATAGAAGTTCTCGCCGTCGCGCAGATAGCGCAGTAGATGTTCCAGCGACAGCAAATTCATCGGCTGACGCGGCAGGCCAGAGGTGTGGGTCACCAGTTGAATCAGGGTAATTTTTTGCGCGTCGTCACTCAGCGGTGTACCCGGCGGTAGCAGCGTGGAGAGGGTGTCGTCCCAGTGTAAACGGCCTTCATTGACCAGCAGGGTGATGACTTCCGCCGTTATGCCTTTGCTGAGCGAACCGAGAGCAAACAGGGTATCCGGCGTGATGGGATAGCGATTTTTATCATCGGTTATCCCATAACAATAGAACGTCGCCGGGCCGTTATGCTTAATCACGGCCACCACCATGCCCGACACCTGTTTGCTGTGCATATATTCGGTGACCAGTTCATCGACGGACAGCGCCCGGCCATTTTGTGCGACCTGCTGCACTTCACTGGAAGGCATATTCATCTGCGAAAGCGTTCCGGCACACCCTGAAAGCAGTGCAGACGCCAGCAAACCAGGGAGTATAAACCCTTTCAACACGGACCTTCCCGTTTCGTAAAGTGCATATTGCGCGCTAATCAATGGAGAGCGCAGACGATAACCATATTCATAATTCGTTGCAAAGTGAAAGCTCTGAAAGTGTGAAAGCCGCTTCCCGCAGATCGAAGCGAATGACTACGCTTTAAAGAGCGCCGGATTTTTTTCCGGCTCCTGTATTGACGAAATCCGGAGGTTTTTACTCTATGTTCAACCAGAAATTACGTAACCCGGAAACCGACGAAGCGCAGGCCCTGGAGGCCGAGCTTAGCTATCTCACGGATCCGTGCGAGTTGAAACTGGATGAAATGTTCGAGATCGAGCCAGAACCGGAGATGATTGAGGGGATGCCCGCCTCTGACGCGCTGACCCCCGCAGACCGTTATCTTGAACTCTTTGAACGCGTGCAGGCTGCGCGAATTTTTGCCGACAGCAAAACCTTTCCTGACTGCGCGCCGAAGATGGATCCGCTGGATATCCTGATTCAGTTCCGCCAGCAAAAACGCCAGCCGGGCTTCAATCTAAGGGCGTTTGTTGAGGAGCATTTCTGGCTGCCGGAACCGCACGGCGACGAGTACGTTTCTGACCCGAACAGCACGCTGAAAGATCATATCGACACGCTGTGGCCAGTATTGACCCGCGAGCCGCAGGACCACATTCCCTGGTCCTCGCTGTTGGCGCTGCCGCAGGCGTACATCGTGCCCGGCGGACGTTTCACCGAGACCTACTATTGGGACTCCTACTTCACCATGCTCGGTCTGGCAGAAAGCGGCCGTGAAGATTTACTCAAGTGTATGGCCGATAATTTCGCCTGGATGATCGAGCGTTACGGCCACATTCCTAACGGGAACCGCACCTACTACCTCAGCCGCTCGCAGCCGCCGGTTTTCGCCCTGATGGTGGAACTGTTTGAAGAAGACGGCGTGCGCGGGGCGAAGCGCTATCTCGACCACCTGAAGATGGAATACAACTTCTGGATGGACGGCGCGGGAAATCTGCTGCCGAATCAGGCCTGGCGACACGTGGTGCGGATGCCGGACGGTTCGCTGCTAAACCGTTACTGGGATGACCGGGACACGCCGCGGGATGAGTCCTGGTTAGAGGACGTCGAAACCGCCCGTCATTCCGGGCGTCCGCCGAACGAGGTATATCGCGACCTGCGTGCCGGGGCGGAGTCCGGGTGGGATTACTCCTCGCGCTGGCTGCGGGATACTACCCGCCTGGCGAGTATTCGCACCACCCAGTTTATCCCGATCGATTTGAATGCGTTTCTGTACAAACTGGAAAGCGCTATTGCCAATATTTCCGGTTCAAAAGGCGATCGGGAAACCGAAGCCGAATTCCGCCATAAAGCCAGCGAGCGTCGGGCTGCAGTCACCCGTTATCTGTGGGATAACGAGCAGGGCTGCTTCCGCGATTACGACTGGCGGCGCGAAGAGCTGGGGCTGTTTTCTGCCGCCAGCATGGTGCCACTGTATGTTGGCATGGCGACGCATGAACAGGCGGACAAGCTTGATATCGCCGTGCGCACGCGCCTGCTGACGCCGGGGGGGATCCTCGCCACCGAGTATGACAGCGGCGAGCAGTGGGATTTCCCTAACGGCTGGGCCCCGCTGCAATGGATGGCTATCCAGGGCTTCAAGCTGTACGGCAACGATACCCTGGGGGATGAAATCGCCCGCAGCTGGCTGCAGACGGTGAACCACTTTTATCAGCATCATCACAAGCTGATTGAGAAGTATCACATATCCAGCAGCACGCCCCGCGAAGGCGGCGGCGGCGAATACCCATTACAGGACGGCTTCGGCTGGACCAACGGCGTGGTACGCCGCTTGATGGGCCTGTACGGCGAGCCCTGAGCGCGTTATTTGATGGCGCTGTAAATGGCTGACTGAATCGTCAGCCATTTTTTATTCTGCGTATCCGGCGTGGCCGCGGCCCGTCGTTTGGCCTGCGCCACGTTATAGCGCTGGCGTTCCACTACCGCAGGCGTGGCGCAAAACGCCTGCAGGTAGGCCTTGCGCACCGCCGTGAGCGACTCACCGTTGCCCATCGCATGACTGAGCGTATTGATAAACCGCCGACACGGCTTCGGCTCATCCATTTGTAGGCGATAGCGCAGCAGTAATTCCAGCACATCATCATAGCGGAATGACTGGGCCTGCTCGGTCCAGGCCAGTTGCCAGGTCATTCCCCCCTGTAAGAACAGCGTCGTGACCCGCGTATCATTGCGATCGATAGCCGAACGCAGGCTGTTGATATCCCAGCTAATCCCCATGTTCGCCAGCTTTTCGCGTGGCGACGGGACCTCACGTTCCGGGGCATCCACCTGCGCTTCGCTTACCTGCGCGGTCGATTCTGTGGGGGTGACATTGTTGAACATCCACAGGGAAGCGAACGCCATCCCCAGCATCACCACCCCGACGGCCCCCCACAGCACGGTGGAAATCATCTGGTCCCGGTCCTCCGGGCTGCGTATCTGCTGCTTTTTGGGCGGCTCGATATTTTCGCGCACCGGCTGACGGTCCCCCCCGAGGGCCCTGTCTTTATGGCGAGCATTTTCCCAAAAATGGCTGAGTTCATTGCTGTCGACCGTCAGAAAGGCTGTCGGATTGACCCGGGTGCGCCCCTGCTCAAACGCGCGCTGAACAGGGCCTGTTATCTGATGCTGATAGTTGTCGAGCAGCACCATTTCGGTCGTCGTCAGCGGACGCTGGGCAAGGATCGCATTGCGCATCACCCGGCAATCCTCGAGGAACGCATGCAGCGTGACGCGCTGTTCCGCCAGAAACGTCAGCGCCGCCGCGGCGTTAAACAATGGCGAGTAATGGCGGGCAAAGGCTTTTTTATCCACGATAAGCAGCGCCAGATCGCTGAATAACATGCCGGACAAAATATCCCCGGCGTCGCTGTTCGCCAGCCACCGACGCACATTATCGGCCCCGAATTGCAATTTGAGCGAGTCGTTCAAACGCGTCGCATCGGGAAAGGCCTGGGTAATTAACGCCTTGAGGGTCAATGTGATGGCCCGCATTTGCCGCTGCGCCTGCTCCTGATGAACGCTACCGTCCTCCCCGGGCAGCGACGTAAATTTCAGACGCGGCTGCTTCTGGCGCACAAATTCCAGCGCGGCGACAAAACGCAGCGCCGCAATCAGTTGGTTATCGGTCACCGCCTGCCCGCGCTCATACACCGGCACGACTTGCTGTAAGTGGCGTAATTGCAGGGTGAAATCGCTTATCTCGGCATCATTAAGATTGAGCCGCCGGGCCACGTTCGCCCATCCGCCCAGATTCAACCGGGCCTGTTCAAGCTGTTGCAGGAACCAGCGCGGGTCCTTTGCCTCCGCGCCGTGTACCTTCAGCAGCGACAGGATCTCGGTGGCAGCCTGGCGAATCACGCTGAGACAATGCTCAAACTGGTCGCCAGAATAGTGCGATGCTGTGTGCATCTGTTTTCCTTCTCTGAGGCTTTGGGTACCCCTGATATATACAGGGTTTTATTTTTATTATTAGAGCGTTAGAAAGTAGAGTACTTCATAGCCTTATGGGCTAATCCGTCTATAAACCGATAAAAATCACCGGAGTAAATACGATGATAACGTTGGCGACGCCGAGGCTGAGCTGTGAACCATTGTGCGAAGCAGACTGGCCATTCTTTTTGGCTTTAGAACAGAACCCGGGTGTGATGCGTTATGTCGATGATTTACGAGCAGAAAGTGTTATTCGGGCGGCGTTTGACTCCCGGCTGCCGGAATGGACACCGGGCGCAGCGCACTGGCTGTGCCTGCTGGTACGTGAGACGGCGACGGGCGAACCCTTAGGCGTGACGGGGTATATCCATCGGGAAGCGGATTGCGCGGAAGTCGGCTTTCTCTTTGCCCCCGGCGCACAAGGGAAAGGGTTTGCCAGCGAATCACTGCGTGCGGTGTGTGAGTTTGCGTTTACGACGGGCAACATCCGACGGTTAATCGCCACGGTTACCGCCGGGAACGAGGCATCCCGTCGGGTGCTGGAACGAAGCGGCTTTGTGCTGGAAGGTGAACTGCGGGAAAGCTATTGGCTGGGCGGGAAATGGCATAACGACTGGCTGCTGGGGTTGTTACGTAATGAGTTCAAATTCCCCTCACCCTAGCCCTCTCCCAGAGGGAGAGGGGATCGAATGGTTTTCTCCCTCTCCCCGTGGAAGAGCGGCTCGATCGGTTTTCTCCCTCTCCCTCCGGGAGAGGGTCGGGGTGAGGGCAAAACTTACAGGAACATCCCGCCAGAGACTTCGATGCGTTGGGCGTTCATCCAGCCCAGCTCATCGCTGAGCAGGGCAGCAATCGCGCCGCCGATATCGTCCGGCAGTCCGGTGCGACCGAGCGCGGTTTGCGAGGCAATGTATTGATTCATGTCGGCGTTATCTCGCACGCGACCGCCGCCAAAGTCTGTCTCAATCGCGCCTGGGGCAATAATGTTGACCGAAATTCCCCGCGCCCCCAGTTCTTTGGCCTGATAGCGCGTCAGCACTTCCATCGCCCCTTTCATTGAGGCATAGGCCGCGAAGCCCGGCAGGGCAAAACGCGCCAGCCCTGAGGAGACATTGAGGATCCGGCCACCGTCCTGGATAAGCGGCAACAGGCGCTGGGTCAGGAAGAATGGGCCTTTGAAATGGATAGTCATCAGCTCGTCAAAGACCGCTTCGCTGGTCTCAGCAAACGCTCCGTACAAACCAATTCCGGCGTTGTTCACTAAATAATCAAAAGTGTCGCGCTGCCAGGTCACGTTGAGCTGTTGCTGCACGTTATTGGCAAAATCGTCAAAGCTCGCCACATCGGCGACGTTCAGCTGCAATGCTGCCGCGTTCACGCCAAGTTTCTCAATTTCAGCCACAACTTTCAGCGCTTCCTGCTGATTACTGTTGTAGGTGAGCAAAATATGCGTTCCTTTCGCCGCCAGCTTCAGCGCCGCATTTTTTCCCAAGCCACGGCTGCCGCCGGTTATCAAAGCGATACGTTGTGTCATAACCAACCTCATTTTGGACAGGTGAACAGTGAGAGAGAGCTTATTAGGTGACATATAATCAATAAAGACGGTAAATTACGTTTCATTGTTTCAATATGAACAACAAAAGGCGTTTGCTATGGATAAAATTCACGCAATGCAACTGTTTATCCGGGTTGCCGAACTGGAGAGTTTTTCCCGCGCGGCAGACTCTCTTGGCCTTCCGAAAGGCAGCGTATCGCGTCAAATTCAGGCGCTGGAAAACCTGCTCGGCGTGCGCCTTTTACACCGCACCACCCGCCGGGTGCAGCTTACGCAGGACGGCATGGTCTATTACGAACGCGCCAAAGATGTGCTCAGCAATCTCGATGAACTCGACGGGATGTTCCAGCACGACCCCACCAGCATCAGCGGTCGACTGCGGGTGGACATGCCGGTCGGCGTTGCTCGAAATTTAGTCATCCCGAAACTGCCCGCCTTTCTTCAGCAATATCCCGGGATAGAACTGGAACTGAGCAGTAGCGATCGGCTGGTCGATGTTATTCGGGAAGGATTCGACTGCGTGGTGCGCGTGGGCACGCTGAAAGACTCCGGATTAGTCGCCCGCCCGATTGGCAAATTAACCGTGATCAACTGCGGCAGTCCGGATTATCTGGAGCGATTCGGCTACCCGGAAACACTGGACGACCTCGCCAGCCATGCGGTGGTGCACTATGCCACCAGCCTTGGGGCGCGTGCCCAGGGTTTTGAAGTGAACAGCGAGAACCAAACCCGCTGGCTGAAAACCGGCGGCGTGCTGACGGTCAACAGCACTGAAACCTATCACGCCGCCTGCCTGGCCGGACTGGGGATTATTCAGGTGCCGCGCATTGGGGTGAAGGACGCCTTACGCAGCGGAAAGCTGGTCGAGATTTTGCCGCACTATCGCGCCGCGCCGATGCCGGTGTCGCTGATATACCCGCACCGCCGCAACCTCTCTCGCCGTGTACACCTGTTTATGGAGTGGCTCACCGGGGTGTTGAAAAGCTATGTGGATTAACGGAAATAGAGTTTCGACAATTAACCGCTTCTCATCGGCTATAATTTTATGAAGGATTTAAAGAAAGGAATAAGTATCTAATGACGCCGGAAAACGACGCAAAACGCCCTACTCAGGATCTGGAATACGATCCGGTCAGGAAAATGGAGACGGATGATGGCTCCGCGACGGGACTCAAACAGCGGGCCAGCAGCGCGCTGAACAAAGCCACTGGCACCGCGCAGAAAGTGCAACGTAAGCCTTTTATCGCGCACCTGATCCGTGCCACTGAACGCTTTAACGACCGTCTCGGCAACCAGTTTGGCGCGGCGATCACCTACTTCTCGTTTCTGTCGATGATCCCTATCCTGATGGTGTCGTTCGCCGCGGCGGGGTTTATTCTCGTCTCGCATCCCACGCTGTTGCAGGACATTTTCGACAAGATCCTGACCAACGTCAGTGACCCGACGCTGGCCGCTACCCTGAAAAACACCATTAACACCGCGGTGCAGCAGCGTACTACCGTCGGGATTGTTGGTCTGTTGGTGGCCCTGTACTCCGGCGTGAACTGGATGGGGAATTTGCGTGAAGCGATTCGTGCCCAGTCGCGCGACGTGTGGGAACGCACCCCGCAGGATCAGGAGAAAATCTGGGTTAAGTATTTCCGCGATTTCATCTCACTGATTGGTCTGCTGGTGGCGCTGGTTGTGACCCTGTCGATCACCTCCGTCGCCGGGGCGGCGCAGCAGATGATTATCTCGGCGCTGTATCTGGATTCGATTGAATGGCTGAAACCGGCATGGCGGGTGATTGGCCTCGCGATTTCCATCCTCGCCAACTACCTGTTGTTCTTCTGGATTTACTGGCGTCTGCCACGCCACCGCCCGCGTCGAAAAGCGCTGATTCGCGGCACCTTTATCGCGGCGATAGGGTTTGAGGTGATAAAGATTATCATGACCTGGACGCTGCCTGCGCTGGTGAAGTCCCCGTCCGGGGCGGCATTTGGTTCGGTGCTGGGGATCATGGCGTTCTTCTATTTCTTCGCCCGCCTGACTCTGTTTTGCGCGGCGTGGATTGCTACCGCAGAGTACAAAGACGACCCGCGGATGCCGGGCAAAACCCACCGCTGACACACTTCTTGGGCTGAAATTTCAGCCCAACTCACTTCCTTAGCAGATAAATCCAGTTAGTAACTTTTCTTTAACCAAAAATTGGTTTTATCTGCTAACTATTCATTTATGTGAAGCATTTCATAGAAGTGATTTCGCAGGTCTGAAAATTATCCGCTTTTTGTCTGTTTTTCAGCCAAGCGCTGACTTTGTTACACATTGAAATGTCGCTTTTGCTGTGCGTAATATGGCCTTTCGTTCGCCAAACAATAAGAAAAGACTATGTCCACCACAACACTCGACAATAATCCGGACATCGCCCCGGTTAACTCACGAAATAAAGTCGTCGTTGCGTCACTTATCGGCACCGCCATTGAGTTCTTCGACTTCTATATTTACGCCACCGCCGCGGTCATCGTGTTCCCGCACATCTTCTTCCCGCAGGGTGATCCGGCTGCCGCGACGCTGCAATCGCTGGCGACATTTGCTATCGCGTTCGTGGCGCGTCCGATTGGTTCCGCGCTGTTTGGCCACTTTGGTGACCGCGTAGGCCGCAAAGTAACGCTGGTCGCGTCGCTGCTGACAATGGGGATTTCAACGGTAGTGATCGGCCTGCTGCCGAGCTATGACACTATCGGCATCCTCGCGCCAATGCTGCTGGCGTTGGCCCGTTTTGGTCAGGGCCTGGGTCTGGGCGGTGAATGGGGCGGAGCTGCCCTGCTCGCCACCGAAAACGCGCCGCCGAAAAAACGTGCGCTGTATGGTTCATTCCCGCAGCTTGGTGCCCCGATTGGTTTCTTCTTTGCCAACGGCACCTTCCTGCTGCTCTCCTGGCTGCTGACCGACCAACAGTTCATGAGCTGGGGCTGGCGCGTGCCGTTTATCTTCTCCGCCGTGCTGGTAATTATTGGCCTGTACGTGCGTGTTTCGCTGCATGAAACGCCGGTGTTTGCCAAAGTCGCCGCCGCCAAGAAACAGGTTAAAGTGCCGATGGGGACGCTGCTCAGCAAGCATTTGCGGGTGACCATTCTCGGCACCTTCATCATGCTGGCGACCTATACGCTGTTCTATATCATGACCGTCTATTCAATGACCTACAGCACCGCTGCGGTGCCGCAAGGTCTGGGCCTGCCGCGCAATGAAGTGCTGTGGATGCTGATGATGGCGGTGATTGGGTTTGGCGTGATGGTGCCGATTGCCGGCCTGCTGGCGGACCGTTTTGGTCGTCGCAAAAGCATGATTACCATTACCACGCTGATTATCCTGTTCGGCCTGTTCGTGTTCCAACCGCTGCTGGGCTCAGGGGATCCGACGCTGATTATGGCCTATCTGCTGCTCGGTTTAAGCCTGATGGGGCTGACCTTCGGCCCGATGGGTGCCCTGCTGCCAGAGCTGTTCCCAACCGAAGTGCGTTACACCGGGGCATCGTTCTCCTATAACGTATCGTCGATTCTGGGCGCGTCCGTGGCACCCTATATCGCCGCATGGCTGACCGGCACCTATGGTCTGGCGTATGTCGGGTACTATCTGGCGTCGATGGCGGCTCTGACGCTGATTGCATTGGTGCTGACGCATGAGACGCGCCATCAGTCTCTTTGATTGGTTCCCCTCACCCTAACCCTCTCCCCAAAGGGGCGAGGGGATTGTTTCCCCCCTCTCCCTAACCCTCTTCCCAAAAGGGCGTGGGGATTGTTTCCCCCCTCTCCCTAACCCTCTTCCCAAAAGGGCGTGGGGATTATTTTCCCCCTCTCCCTTTTAGGGAGAGGGCCGGGGTGAGGGTCAGACTACTTCCGCATCTGAGACAAAATCACATGGCATTGATTCGCATCGCCCTCGGACGGTGAAATCAACGCCAGCAGCGCGGCCGCTGGCGTCACCAGCGTCGCCAGGGCTGCCGCTACCGCACCGCGCACAATCAATGGCCCAGGCTTCACGCCGTAATCCGGATTTTTGAAGGTGCCGCGCACGTACAGCGGCGATCGCAGGGTAATAATGCGAATGCCCTTACTCTCGGGATCGATGGTCAAATCCAGCTGCTCAGAGGCAAAACTGGCGCTGCCGGTGACGTTAATCAGCGCGTTTTCAGTATCAAAGGCGAGGATTTGCGGGCGTGCCACGCCGTGATTGATATTGAGGTTTGCCGCCGCACAGTTGACCCGCACTTCATCGTCACCAAAAATCTGCCCGACAATAAAGTTCCCCACGTTCAGGCCGAGGATTTCCATCAGGTTGCGGCTGACCACGCCATCGTTCATCAGCAGTTTCAGGTTACCGTCGCTCGACCCGAGCAGCGCCGCCACCGAATTACCCGTGCCGCGCAGCTTCGCATCCCCGTTCATTTCACCAAGCGTTTTCTGCATCAACGCAACATTCGGCATCAGCTCTTTGAGCCGCAGCCGACGGGCCTGAATATCCGCCTCGCCCTGCATCGGCTTTTTATTGCCCGCGAGATGAATATTGGCGTTGATGGTCCCGTTAGCCATACCGAATTTCAGCGGCTTCAGGCGCAGGTCACCTTTTTCGAGGATGATGTGCGTGGTCAGGTTATTCAGCGGCAAGGTGCTGCCATGTTCGATATGGCCGCCTTTGAAGCGGACGTCGGCGTCCATTACGCCCCACTTCTCCGTCTCAAACCGATCGTAGGGCAGCACTTTCCCGGCCGGTTGTACGTCTTTTTTCACCTCTTTCGATTGGGTGCCTTTCCCGGAATCGACGCCAATCAGCGGGCCTAAGTCCGCCAGCCGCAGCTGTTTCGACTCCATGTCACCTTCCAGTTTCGGACGCGGCTTGCTGGTGCTGTATTTGAGCGTGCCGTGGATGTCGCTGTCACCGATCCGCCCGTTGAAATTGCGATAGTCAAACACGGAGCCTTTGTCGGTGTCGATTTTCGCCACCAGATGGCCGTCCGTCTCAAACGGCGGGGTGTCAGGCAGCAGAATGCCGGTCAGGTCGTAGAGCTGCCCCAGAGAATCGCCGGAGAACTTAAGACGCAGATCCACGCCGCCCATATTCATCGGATCGTTAACCGTGCCGCTGAACGCCACCCGTGTGTTGCCGGAGCGGAAATCAGCCTGCACCGGGAACGGCGTGCCTTCGCTGCGCAGCGCCAGCATCCCACCGATTTTCCCCGTCCCGGTTAACGGCTGGCCGTTGTAGCGCCCGCTGGCCTTCAGGCCAAACACGTAATCGCCGGCCTTCGGTCCGTTGCTTTTGCCCTTATCGCCGGTGACTTCGCTAAATGGCAGCGGTTTACCCAACGGATCGACGAAGATCTCGATATTCGCGCGGCTGACTTTATCATCCACCTTGATCCGGCCGCGATCGAACAGCACGTTATCCAGCCGGAATGACCACGAGGAAGGCTGAGCATTTTTCTGCTCGCCGTTGGCAGATGCCAGATTGAAAGTCCAGTTATTGGTTTTTTCCGAGAGGCGAATAATGCGGGCATCGGGCTGAACCAGCTTTATCCACGGCAGATAGACCGTTTTGGTCAGCAGTGCCAGGGGGGCCAGCGTGGCCTCGACTCGCGGCAGATGCACCATGGTTATTTCCGGGATGTCAGGCGGGTTGCCTAACAGAACATCATCGGCGTGGACGTGCGGCCAGGGCACCCAGCTCCGCCAGCCCGTTTCGCCCGGCTGGCGCTCCCAGACCACCCCCAGATCGCCCCGAATGGCGAAAGGCCGATTCAGCTCGGCGGACACCTTCTGGTTGATGGTGGGTTTCAGGCGATTCCAGTCGAAGGTCGCGATGATGATGAAAAGTACGACGATAAGCACCGCTAACGTCGCAAAAATGATGGTTGTGGCTTTACCTGTTTTTGTCATGCCGTAAACGCTCCTGTTTGGCCTCACCTTTGATAAATAATAGTTGAGGCTGACAGAAAAGACGGCAAAGCGGCAGATCAGGCCAGATTGAGCATCACGTCTTCGAGGGTTGCCATCGGGACCGGACGGGACAGGAAATAGCCCTGCGCCGCATGAGCCGGGGATTGCTGGACGTCTCGCCACTCCTCCAGCGTCTCGACACCTTCGACAATCACGCCCTGGCAATAGCGGTTCATCAACTGGATAAGCAGCTCGAACAAATTGCGCCCTTCCGGGGTTTTGCGCAGCATGATAAACAGGTCACGCGCCACTTTGATGTAGTCGTAACGCACTTCGCTCAGCGCCGAGAAGTTGGCCATCCCGGTGCCGAAATCATCCAGCCACAGCGGGCCGAAGTCGCACAGCGAGGCAAACGACGAATCCTGCGGCAGGCGGATGTGCTCCACCAACTCAAAACGCAGCCAGGGGATCTCTTCGATCTGCGCCATCAGCGACGAGTCCTGGCGCATGGCCAGTAGCGTCGGGCCATCGACGTTCACCGATGCCAGGATCCCGTTATCGGCGAAGAATGCGCGCTTCGCCATCAGCACCGCCAACTGTTCTTTAATCACATCAATACGCTGGCGCACCGCCACTTCGGCAAAATAGCGATCCGGCGCAATACGCTGCCCGGGGTGCTCCGGATGCGTCACCACGGTCAGCACTTCGACTGCCATCAGGCAACCATCGGTTTTATAGATTGGCTGGTAAGTATAAGCACGCTCACACTCCAGCCAATAGCGCCGCTCCTGTAGACCTTCAATGCCTGCATCCGGAATGCTTAGCCGCTGGATAACCTGCTTTAACTTCATCTCAGCTGTCCTGTAAATAGGGGTATCTGTCGGAACTCGTCATTGAGTTATCGGCGCTGAAAGTGAGAACTTTATGTTCAGTGGCGGGCATTTTGTTTTTCTGTGCAGGCGATTCCTGAGGGGAATACGCGCCATGTCAAAAAAATAATGGAACGTTGTTTTAATCTTATTGACCCTAAAACACCCTCAGCGCACACTATTGCTAATTTTTCGATTCCGGGAAGGCTTGACGACTATGTCTAAAAAAATTGCCGTCATTGGCGAATGCATGATTGAACTGTCAGAGAAAGGTTCTGCGGTGAACCGTGGTTTTGGCGGCGATACGCTGAACACCTCGGTATATATTGCCCGTCAGGTTAAACAGGCTGATTTGCAGGTGAGTTATATCACCGCCCTGGGCACCGACAGCTTCAGCCAGCAAATGCTGGAGGCGTGGGAAAGTGAAAACGTCGACACCCGCCTGATTCAGCGCATGGAAAACCGGATGCCGGGCCTGTATTACATCGAAACCGATGAGACCGGCGAGCGCACCTTCTACTACTGGCGTAACGAAGCGGCGGCCAAATTCTGGCTGGAAAGCGACCAGTCCGCGGCGATTTGTGAAGAGCTGGCGACCTTTGATTATCTGTATCTGAGCGGTATTAGCCTCGCCATTCTCAGCCCGGCGAGCCGCGAGAAGCTGTTCTCTCTGCTGCACGAATGCCGCGCCAACGGCGGAAAGGTGATTTTCGATAACAACTACCGTCCTCGCCTGTGGGCCAGCCGCGAAGAGACGCAGCAGGTTTATCAGCAGATGCTGGGCTGCACCGATATCGCATTCCTGACCCTCGACGATGAAGACGCGCTGTGGGGTGAGAAGCCAGTGGAAGAGGTGATCGCCCGTACCCATGCGGCTGGCGTCCACGAAGTGGTTGTCAAACGCGGGGCGGATTCCTGCCTGGTATCACTGGTAGGTGAAAGTGTCGTCGACGTACCTGCGGTGAAATTGCCGAAGGAGAAAGTGGTGGATACCACCGCGGCGGGTGATTCGTTCAGTGCGGGTTATCTGGCGGTGCGTTTGACGGGGGGCGATGCGCAGGCAGCGGCCCAGCGCGGCCATTTGACCGCCAGCACCGTGATTCAGTATCGCGGGGCGATCATTCCGCGGGATGCGATGCCGGAGTGATGGGTTCAGTGGTCTTGTTCCGTTCACCATCAGATCGACGTTTATTTCACCCCTACAGAACGTGAACGGGATAAGGGGAGCACCACGCTCCCCTTATCAATCCCCGTGGCCCCGCAACAGAAATCGGTGCTGCGCACTGCGCGGTCTTCCAGCCATCTGCCTGCGGCCGGCTCAACTCGACTTCCTGTCTCGTTTCGCCTCAGCCCGCCATCCCTGGCGGTCTGACCTTGTCATCTGGCTTACAGCCCGGCGATTTCAAGCGGGGACACAATCCGGTTCCAGAGGGAACTGAGGGTGTTAACCTTGTGTCCGTCAGAAAAGAGGTGCGTAAGTGAACGGAACAATTCTACTA
The DNA here is from genome assembly GCF_043558715.1 of Scandinavium sp. M-37. NCBI lineage: Bacteria > Pseudomonadati > Pseudomonadota > Gammaproteobacteria > Enterobacterales > Enterobacteriaceae > Scandinavium > Scandinavium sp. M-37. The sequence continues at coordinate 175,829 of NZ_JBIGIN010000006.1, read as the reverse complement.
ACTTCACTAACTCCACTCATCCCGCCAGTACAGAAAAGCTAACCCCTACTGGCCCGGCGGAATATCCGTCACATCCTGATGCGCTTCCTCGGTTGCAGCAGGTGCCGCACTCGTCGGGGTCATCAGTTTGCTCCAGGTCTCCTGCAAATCCTTCATGTTGTACTCCGGCTCACCTTTCGGCTGCTGGAGAATCAAGGCCATGTCCTGCGACAGCTGCTGGCGCAGATCCTGATTCAGGCTCTCAACGGTCAGCGAGCTTAAGAACTCCTGGCGCAGCTTCTGGTACTGTTCCGGCGCGATATCCACCACCTGATTTTGCAGCGCACGCATACGCTGGCTGATCAGCAGGTCGGTATTGGTACGCGCATAGGTCGCAAACAGCTTCTGTAGCTCAAGACTCTTCTGTGCAATCAGCGCGTCAAACTCTTCCTTGGTCAGACCGTTTTCACGCACTTTCGCCAACTCTCGCGCCACCAGGCTAAGATTGGCGTCCAGCTTGTCGTTCGGTGAATCCACGTTGATCGCACACTGAGCGCGCAAATACAGCACCCGGCAGTCGAAGCCGATGCCGATATCTTTCACGTTGCTTTTGCTCAGATTCTGCTGCACGTGCCAGAACAGCGCTTCACGCGCCAAATCAGCACGCCAGTAGCGTTGCAGGGCGGCGGACTCACGGATGGGCGCCCACGGCGTATCCCACATGATAGAGAGACGGTCCTGTGGAACCGCGTCGGTCATGATGCTGACGGCCTGCGGTGGCAACGGGGCCAGCGTCGGAACGGCTGCCGGGGTTTCACGCTTGCCTTTCAGCTCGCCAAAGATTTTATTGATTTGCTCACCCACGCTGCGGCTGTCCACGTTGCCGACCACAATCAGGGTCATTGCATCCGGGGTGTACCACTTGTGGTAGAAACTTTTCAGCTGTTCCGCGTCAATGGGCTGCTTCAGCGGTTCGGCCGGATCGTGGCCGAGCATGGTTGAGCCTTTCAGACGATAACGCCACCAGCCCTCTTTCGGGTCCTGGGGCCAGGTCATTACCATGTCTTGCCCGCCCAGCGCGTGATTAACCGCTTCCGGGGTGATATTCAGTTTGCCGCTGGAATCAGACAGCCAGGTCAGCGCCTCTTTCAGCAGGTCGTTGCGGTTGTTCGGCAGACTCAGGCTGAAAAGGGTGTAATCGTAGGAGACGATAGCCGGGGGCATAGGATGCTGCGGGTCGATGCCCTGCTGCCACAATGAACGGGCCTGCATCGTCGGTAGACTGCCGCTCTGCGAGAGCGCCAGGCGTGGAATGAAGTGGCTGTAGCCAACCTGCTGCGTGCTTTCGCTCAGGGAACCAATGTTGACCTGTAGGCGGATTTCAACCCTGTCGCTCGGGCGTTGCGGGGTGGCTAAAACCTGCCACTGAAATCCATTCGCCAGTGTTCCCTGTTGCCATGCCGGGTCCGGCTGGAGCGCTTCTGCTTGCGCATAGCCCGCGGCTGCCATCATCAGCATCCCGCCCGCTATGAGTCGAATTTTTGTGCCCTGCATGTAAACCCCTGAATCAACTATCCTGGTTAGAGACTCACCCTACGTCGCCGGGATGAGTAACAAAAACAACTCATGGTCATTTTTATGAGTTCATGACGTCGTTTAGACCGTGCATTTTTTGAAAAGTCACACGTTCAACGAAAAATAAGGTCAATTATGCGCAGGAGCCCGTAGTCCATCAAGCGACTACGGGCAGATTCGGGGGATAAGTCGCGGGATTATGAGGAAATTTGCTGAGATTTCTCGCTAGGTGTACGGTTATTGAGCGTGTCGTCCAGCTTCTGTGGGTCCAGCTCTTTCACCCATTTCGCCACCACGATGGTTGCCACGCCGTTGCCAACCAGGTTGGTCAGGGCACGCGCTTCCGACATAAAGCGGTCAATACCGAGGATCAGCGCCAGACCCGCCACCGGTAAATGACCGACCGCAGAAAGGGTCGCCGCCAGCACGATAAAGCCACTGCCCGTCACCCCGGCCGCCCCTTTCGAGGAGAGCAGCAGCACCACCAGCAGCGTAATTTGATGCCATATATCCATATGGCTGTTGGTCGCCTGGGCGATGAACACCGCCGCCATTGTCAGATAGATGGAGGTCCCGTCGAGGTTAAACGAGTATCCGGTCGGAATAACCAGCCCCACCACCGATTTACGGCAGCCCAACTTTTCCATCTTGTCGAGCATACGCGGCAGCGCGGACTCCGACGACGAGGTGCCGAGCACAATCAACAGCTCTTCGCGGATATAGCGGATAAATTTGAAAATGCTGAAGCCGGTGACGCGTGCGATAGACCCCAACACCACCACCACGAACAGAATACAGGTAATGTAGAAGCAGATAATCAGCTGACCGAGCTGCACCAAGGTGCCAACGCCGTATTTACCGATGGTAAACGCCATCGCCCCGAAGGCCCCAATCGGTGCCAGGCGCATGATCATGTTGATGATGCCGAAGATGACCTGCGAGAAACTTTCAATCACGTTGAAAATCAGCTGGCCTTTATGGCCCAGACGATGCAGGGCAAAGCCGAACATCACCGCGAACAGCAGCACCTGTAAAATGTTGCCGCTGGCAAACGCGCCGATCACGCTCGACGGAATGATATCCAGCAGGAAGGCGACAACCCCCTGATCTTTCGCCTGCTCGGCGTAGACCGCCACCGCATGCGCATCCAGCGTTGCCGGGTCAACGTTCATCCCCGCGCCGGGCTGCACCAGATTGACGATAACCAGGCCGATAATCAGCGCCAGGGTACTGACCACTTCAAAATAGAGCAGCGCCACGGCCCCGGTTCGGCCCACGGCTTTCATGCTCTCCATCCCCGCAATACCGGTTACCACGGTACAGAAGATAACGGGAGCAATAACCATTTTGATGAGCTTAACGAAGGCATCGCCAAGCGGTTTCATTTGCGTGCCCAGTTCCGGGTAGAAGTGGCCGAGCAGAATACCGACCGCAATCGCCGTTAGCACCTGGAAATAAAGGCTTTTAAACAGAGTGGTTTTCATAGGATGTCCTTAAGATAAAACCACAGGCTAAGAGGGGTTTTTATTCGCCTGCGGCTCTAAAATAACATCCGATATACAACACAGAAACATTTACCGGGGCAAATGTTAAAAACTTTGAGCTGACTCGCGCAAGCGCGCAAAAATATTACGCGCTTACATCGTCAGTTTGCGTTGAGAGGTATTGCTGTTCGAACACGTCCGGCGGCACTGCGCGGGCAAACAGGAAGCCCTGGGCGATATCCACCCCGGCGGACTTCAGCCACGCCAGCTGGGCGTCATTTTCCACGCCTTCCGCCACAATGCTCAGGTCCATGCTGCGCGCCAGCTGGATAATGGCCGATACCATACTGGTATCGTCCGGTAGGGAATCGACAAAAATCTTGTCGATTTTGAGGATATCCACCGGCAGCGATTTCAAGTGCTGAAGCTGGCGCAGGCCCGCGTAGCCCATGCCGAAATCGTCCAGCGCAATCTGCACCCCTGCATTGCGCAGCGGACGCAGGATAGCCACCGCGGCTTTCGGGTCGTCAATTCGACGGCTTTCCGTCACTTCCAGGATAAGCGTGCCGGGCGCGATACGGTAACGGCTGAGCAGTTCCAGCATGTCGGCCACCATATCGTGATGCAGCAGTTGCAGCGCCGACAGGTTGACCGACAGCGGCAGCATAATGCCGCGACTCTGCCACGCCGCCAGCTGGCGACAGGATTCTTCCAACACCCAATAGCCCACGGTGACCATCAGACCGCAGGCTTCGATGCGCTCGATAAGATCGGCTGGCAGCTCCCAACTCCCGTCCGGCTGGCGCTGGCGCAGCAGCACTTCCGCGCTACACACCTTTCCGCTGGCGATGTCGGTCTGGGGTTGCAGCCACACTGCAAACTGCTGATTATCAAGGGCGGAAAGAATATCGCTCTCTTCGGTCAGCCGCTGTTGCGCTTTTTCCATCTGCGCTGGGTCGAAAAACTCAATCTGGTTTTTGCCTTTTCGCCGCGCGGTAAAGGCCGCGGAGACGGCCCGGCGGTAAAGCTGTTCGGCGTTCAGTTCGCCGTGGAACATGGCGATGCCGATGCTGGCGCTCGGACGCAGCTGAATGCCCTGCAACGGCAAACGCTCATTTATGATAGTGAGTACTTGCTGACCTAACGTAATCGCGTGCCACGGCTCTTTCACCCCGTGCGCCAGAATCGCGAAGTCATAGGCGCTGACCTGAGCCAGCACCATGCGCGACGAAATCACCGATTTAAGTTTCTCGGCCAGCGTCAGCAGCAGCATCTCGCGCTGGCTTTCCTGCAACACGCCAGCGGTGTCCTGTAAGGTCTCACACGCAACGATCATCAGCGCGGTGGTCTTCTTATGCGCCACCGTCTGCTCGAGCAGCGCGAGTAAGAATGCCTTGTTCGGCAGGTCAGAGACCGGGAAACGGGTGGAGTGGCTGCACAGCTCGGTGTGCTGGCGCAGGATAATCTGTTGATTGCGGTTGTAGCTGCGCACCAGCATGCCGATTTCATCGTCATGATGCAGGCGCGGGAGCGGCAGCTGATGGCCAACCCGCTCATCCGCCGGGAGATCGTTCAGCTCGCGAGCCAGCGCGCGCAGCGGGCGCACAATCAGGCGGTTGATGCACCAGGTGATCGCCACGGTCAGCATCAACACTAAAAGTAAGTAAGCAGTCACCAACGTTGCAAGTGCGCTCATCACGAATTTATAGGTGCGGTACGAGTCTGATTGCAGCACCAGATAGGCCAGCGGCTGTGGGTTAGCCGGGCGTTCCAGCGAATAAATCGGCAGTGAAATCTGCACCGGCAGCTCAAACAGCCGGGTAATCATCACCGGCACCGGGCGCTCTTCAATAAAGCGCATCCGCAGGGCCTGGAACTGATTGGGCAGCACCACGTCGGCCCGGCTGACAATCCCCGCGGGCTGGATGCGTCCGAGAATGGTTTCCGCTTCGGGAATATCCCCTTTCAGGATCGCGGCGGACAGCGGTTCACGCACCGCCCGGGCCACGCTTTCCAGCTGGGTGGCGGTGGTAAAACGGTTTTGTTGCACAAAATGGAACAGCAAAATGGCGCAAAAGACGAACGCAAACACCATGGTGACACCTGCCACCATAGCCATCTGTTTAATTGTGAGTGAGCGGCTAACGCGCAAAAGAACTCTCCCCAGAGTGAAACCACGCCGTTTGGCGCATCACGGTAATGCCGGGTTAGCACAATTGAACCCGGCATTACGTGATTTCCGGCACATTATACGCTAAGTGTTCCATCATCGGGATGAATGAAAACGTATTTAAGCCTATTCCGTTACCAATCGGCGTAAGGCACCAATGGCTGCGGAGGCAGGTCCATGTCACCCTGCCAACCCGCGGCAGAATAGCGGACGTACAACAGCGCGTGGCTTGGGGTGTAATCCTTCGCCTGCTGAATATCGACTGCCGCACCGATAAACCAGTTGGATGTTACCCGTCGCTCGATTAACGCATGAGCGGTATACCCGAAGCCGTTGCTGCTGCTGCCGTCATCAATCTGTCCTGCATTCGGATAATTGGCTGGCAACAGATTTTGCTTAGGATAACGCGCCTGCGAATTATTTTTCGAGTGCGACCACGAAGCCGAACCGCCCAGCTCCCAGCTCCAGTTTTCCGTGCGCTGACGCCAGTTCACCGGCACCGCAAACGACACATACTGTTGCGGGCTGTAGTAGCCCCCCTGGCCGAGGCTATAGCCGCTGAGGTCTTTGTCGTAATGCCAGAGCATGTTGTTCAGGCCGACGGTCACCCGGCGATCATTTTCGTTCACCAGTTTGTAGTAATACCCGGCCATCCAACGGGCGCGCCAGTTATCTTCCACGTTCTTACCGGTCAACGAGTCGGCGCTCAAAGAGGCCCAGACGCCATTGGCTTCGCCTTTGTCATAGCTCAGGCTGACCCCGCCCCCGTCGGCGCGAACGCCGCCCCAGGTGGTGCCGGTATTGGTGTCTTTCTGTCCGCCAAACGCCAGCAGCGAGCTGGAAATCGGGCGGCGATGGCCTTCCACCGTGTAGCCCAGTGAGCCAATGCTACTGCTGTAGCTCAGGCCACCGACCACATCCACCACGTTAAAGCCCATCGGCGTGGTGCCGATGTCAAAATTCCAGGTAGCGTTATGCCAGCCGACCGCCACGCTCGCGCCGCTGTCGCTTTGGCTCTTATCCCCGCCGTGACAGGCCACTTCGCCACAGGTGCCCCAGTTCGGCGAGTAATCGCCGTTGCTGTCGGTGGAGAAGCTCCCGGCGTTCATGGTGACGTAATCACTTCGGAAGAACATGCGCCCATCGGCCAACGGGGCATCCACCTGCAGCATGGTGGTGTGCGCTTTCAGGTCGGAATAGCCCCCGGTGCCGCTGGAGCCCCAGTAGTTATGCTCGAGGGTGACGTTCAAGTCCTGCTGACGATAGAGGTCCGCCGCATCGCTGCGCACCCCACGCTTGAGCCAGTCATCTTTCTCATCGTTACGCGTCAGGCGGGTAAAGGTGTCGTTATCCTGCGGACGGGTCGGGGTAATGCCCGCCGCCACCATCGCATCTTTATAACCGTCCAGCGCCTGCTGCGGATGGCCGGTCTGCACCTGGAAGCGCGCGCTATCCCGCAGGACCAGCGCCGTATCCATCGAGGCGGGCTGTGCTTTTGCCTGCGGCACAATAGAATTGAAAATCTGCTGGGCCTGCGCGGTATCGCCCAGACTGGCGTCCACCAGCGCCATCCGCCGCTGGGTATTGAGCGAGCGCGTTTCACCCGCCGCAGGTGGGTTCAGCGTGGCCAGCTGTTCGCGCGCGGCGGCATCATTGCCCGCCGCGGCATACACTTCCGCCAGACCGAGACGTGCATCCTCGTTGCTGGCCTCTTTCGCCAACACCGCGTTGTATTCGGTCACCGCCGTGCGGGTGTCGCCCCGCTGCTGCGCCCAGTCGGCGAGGGTTAAATCAATTCGCGTCGACGGGGGCTGCTGTTTCAGCAGCGCAATCGCCTGGTCCTCATGCCCGTTGTCACGCAGCAGATTGGCTCTCTGCATCACCTGATCGAACTGCAAACGGTCGGCCAGTTCCTGAATATTGTCATTCCACTGGCTTTTCGGCAGGGCGTTGAGGTGTGACAGCGCCGCCATGTCCTGGCCGTTGCCCGAGAGATACAGGCTGTAGGCGTAGACCTGCTCCGGATCGCCCGATTTCTGACGCGCCAGATTCATCATCAAACTGTCGGCTTCGCCGCGCTGCCCGGCGCTGGACAGATCCTTCGCCAGACGATAGGTGATCCATACGCTGTCGGGATCGAGCGCCAGCCTGCGCCGCTGAACCTCAGCGGCCTGCGCCCAGCGGCCCTGATTCTCCAGCGCTTCCGCCTGCTGTGACAGACGGTCGTTGGTCAGGCTACGTTCGATATCATCAATGCTTTTGCGCTGGCTGGCAGACAGGCTCTCGATGAAAGCCGTCGCCTTCTCAGGCGACTGCGCGCGATAGATATTCGCCAGGCCGCGCACCGCATTGCTATTGCCGCGATCCAGGCGCAATGCCTGCTGGTAGTAACGTTCAGCCGCGGCGTTATCTTTGCGGGCTATCGCCACGTCGCCGAGGCCCAGCACCGCATAGCTGTTGGTGTTATCTACCCGCTGTGCCTGCTGATAAAAGCGCTGCGCCTGGTCGAGATTTTGGCTTTTCAGCGCCGCATCGCCTTTGCGGATCAGCGGCCAGACGATTTCCCAGGTCTGCGGCTGGCTGGCCTGTGCCTCAGCCACGGCGGCGGCTTTCGCCTCCTGTTGAGCCTTGGCACGGAACGTCGGATCGGCGAGTTGGGTTTGCTGCTCCGCTAACTGGGTCCGCGCCTGATCGGCCAGATCGCCGGTGGCGAATACGGTCAGGAAACGCTGAAGCGCTTTGACGCTGCTGTCGTTAACCGGGCTATTCTTGACCTGGTCATACCAAATATCGGCTGCCGTATTGCGCCCGGCGCTCGATTTCGCCATTTGCTCCAGCACGGCATAGCCTTCCGCGCTGCGGTTATCGCTGAACAACGTTTTCGCCAGCGTGGTTTGCAGCTGGACGTTGCCCGGGTACTTTACATTCAGGGTCTGCAGTTTGCCGACCGCCTCTTTATGACGGGCGGGCAGTTTCGCCACCGCGGTCCAGTATTCCACCGCCATGTCGCCGTCCGGCGGCGTGCCGTTAAACAGCTGGTCGTACTGGGCGATCCCTTCCTGTACGTGCCCGGTAGTGACCTGCAAACGCGCTTCCTGCAACGCCTGACGGCCTTTGCCGCTGGACAGTTTCAGTTCGCTTTGGGAAGACTTATAGGCCTCGGAATCCGGGGCCAGGGTTTTCAGGCGGTCGAGCTGCTTCTGCGCGCCTGCGGCATCACCCTGACGCAGCAGATAGCGCATTCGGGCGGCAATCACCTGGGGATCGTCAGGCGCAATCAGCTCGAGACGGTACAACGACTGACGCACCAGGTCGTCGCGCTTGGCGGATTCCCCGAGGCGCACCTGGCTCATGAGTTGTTCTTGTGCAGTAGTCGGCGCGGCATGGGCGACAGGCGATAGCGCAATGCCGAGCGAGAGGCTGAGTAAACTTAATGAGAACTTACGCATGCCTGGCCCCAGTCAGGTAAAAGCTCACCGCGGGCGGTGAAACGAAAACGATGTTGATCCCATCCTTGTCCGAACAGGGTCAAAACATAGCTGAAATAGGCGTCATTGCCGGGGAAATTATCGGCGACGCGCTGGCGTTGTAGCGCCTGAGCATCACGATTTTGCAGGAACGGCAGCAGCGATGCGGAGAAGCCCACCGGCCCGTTTCCTTCCACCTTCCCGGTGGCGATATCGATTTTTTCTGGCGGTAAGCCCGCCTTTTCTGTTTGGGATGCCATCGGTTTGAACTTCGCCAGCAGCCGTGCTTTTTGCGGGTCGGCGTCGTTCAACATCCCGATCCACAGATAGACGCGGATCGCGTCATAGCTGCCGAGCAGCGATTTATCCTGCTTGAGCTGCCAGCCTTTTTTCTTGTCAAAACGCACCCAGTTTGGCGAGTAGCCTTTCGGCGCGGTTTCCAGCAGCAGCCGCAGATTGGTCGCCTGGATGGCATTCCACGGCGCGCCGTAGCGCACAAAATAGTTCGCCAACTGCGGCGGGAGATAGCTTGGGTTGAAACGCCAGCCCGCATCGTCGACAAAGCCGACTTTGCCCGGCAGCAGCATCGAGCCCAGGCCCGGGACTTTCACCACTTCGTCACTGGCAATCCGCGACAGTAGCGCTTTACCGGCTTCGCTGTACGCTGGCATCTTCCACAAGCGCCCGGCTTCCAACAGCGACCACGCAATCCACACGTCACCATCGGCGGCGGAGTTGCTGTCAAGCACGCTCCAGCTGTTGTCCTCTTTTTTACCCCACAGCCAGCCCGGTAGATGGGCTTTGATATCGCCTTGTGCCAGGTTGTTCTGCGTCCAGTCGAACAGTGAGGCAAACGCCGCGCGGTCATTGGCCGCTAAGGCGAAGAACATCGCATAGCTCTGCCCTTCGGAGGTGGTAATTTTGCGCGCGTCGCTCGGGTCAATAACGCGCCCGCCGTCGCTGATATAGTCTTTCTTAAACTGCTGCCACGCGGGCCAGTCGCAGGCGGCTGAGGCCTGCAACGTCACCAGCGTGAGTAGCGCCAGGCAGCCCTGGCGTACACCTTTCATCATCGTTTACTCATCATCCGGATCAAGACGGCGGCGGCTAATGATGCGCAGCAGACGCCACAGCACCCACGCCAGCAGAACCACGCTCAGCGCAGCCAGGATCGATAACAGAATCGGGTGGTTGGAGAGGGCGAACCACACGCGTTCGTACCACGGCAGGTGGCCGACGTAATACACGTCGCCCACGCGCATGCTGTTCACGCCAGACTCACGGATAACCGACACCGAACCAAACATCGCCGCCCGTTTGCCGCTGTCGTTTAGCGCCTGATTGAGCAGCTCGGAGCCGCGCGGGCTGTCGGCCATCAGCGCAATGACGCTGCGCTGATCGTGGTACGGAGACTGGAAGCCAATGATCGCCGCCATCGGGCCTTTGGAGCTCACGGTAGTCTGCGACATCGGTTGACGTTCATAGTTATCGAGCGTCACAGAGGACAAGGCATTGTGCCGCACCGGGGTTTTCACCCAGCTTTGGGTGGCGTTCACCAGCAGCTCGATATGCTGGTCGTCTTTCAGTTTGTCAGGAATGGAACCGATCAGCAGGATATCTGCATCCTGCTTCTGCATCTCGCCCGGTTCGTCGGTCAGCTTCAGGTTCGCGCCGGTCAGGCCCACCTGACTCCCGATGGTCGCCACGCTGTCCAGCAGGGTGCTGACCTGGTCAGCCGTTGGATTTTTCGGCATCACAATCAGCGTGTCGGAGAGATCCGCCATGCGGCTGAACGGGAAGCCCGCATTGGCAAACGCGCGCAGATCCGGCATTGCCAGGAAGTGATAGTAGTTGGAGAAGTCGATGGTTGAATCGTCCCCAATCACCACGTTGTTCTTGATCGGCTGGAAAGTAATGCAGTTTTCAACCGTCCCGCCCGGCATCGGGTTGGTGTACTGGAAGTCGAAACGCAGCTGGTTCACCGCCCCCAGACGCAGCGCCGGGATCGACACTTCGTTTTTGCCGTCAATCAGACCCTGAACGATCGGCAGACGCATCAGCAGGCTGTGCGTGTCCTGGCTGCTGTTCAGGCTATAGGATTGCAGGAACTGGTTGTTGAGGTTGATATCCATCCGCGAACTGTCTTTGATGGCGGGCTGGGTATAGCGATACTTCAGATCCATATCGATACCGTTGCTGCGCAGCAGATACAAATCCGGCGGCAGGTTCAGCGACAGGTTAATCGACGCCGGTTCCAGCCCGGTGGACTGCAGCTGCTGGTCGTAGGATTTCAGCTCACCGAAGGTGACTGCGCGCTCGGTATTCACCCAGTTCGGGGCATCGTAAGGCTTGCGCTTGAGCAGCGATTTAATGTCATCGACGGTGACGCTTTCGCCACGGAACAGGATGTTACCTGCGGCGATACCGTTTGCAGCCTGCAACAGATCTTTGTCATCCCGACCCAACACCACCAGCAGCTTGTTGTACGGATCATTCGGGTTGTCGATCATGCTGATCGTCGGGGCCTTCACCAGCGGATAGTCACGCAGGAAGTCCGGGCGTTTATCGTTGGTGGCGAAGACGATGGCGTTGCGGTCCGGCACCTGGTTATACAGCACCGGGAAGGTCTGACCACGCCAGCCCGCTCGTGAGCCAAACCACGAGGCGACAATCGCCGCCGCTTTCTGCTGGTTAATATCCGGTGTACCCGCAAAGACGATCGGCAGATTCAACGGACGATTATCACGGGAATCAAAGAACGGCACCGGGAAGTGCGACAGATCGTTTTTGACATTCAGCTGCTCGAGCGTCATGTCCAGCGAGGTGTTACGCGCCACATCCAGCCACAGTGTGGTGCTGGCGGTGTTTTCACACACGTCGCGGTAGTGACCGACAAACTCCAGACGCACGTTATTTAAATCGGTGATGAACAGCGGGTCGACCGGGACCTGGGCCATCACTTTTTTACCCAGCTGTTCTTTGGTGACCGGCAGCACGCCCATCAGTTCATCGTTGAGATACACCTTCAGCTGCGACTGCACCGGCAGCAGCGCGGGCGAGGGGGTATACACCAGATTCAGCACCGCTTTGGAGACCACTTCGTCACTGCGGGTGCCGAACTGCACTGAGCCGGTTGGGTTGGCGCCTTTCAGCACCATGCTGCCCGGTGCGGGCGCGATTTGGGCGAAGCTGAGCTTCACGTCGCGAGTAGGCGAATTTTCAACCACCGCAGGGGTTGCCACCGCATCAGCGCTGACCGCTGCCGGGTCAGTCACCGTTGGACTGACCATCCCCGGCGTGGCGGTAGCCGGAACCGGCGCTGCCGTCGTAGGGTCCGCGTCTGCCGCGGTGGCAGGCGCAGCATCGGCTGCCGTCGTTTCGGAATAGGTTGTCAATGGGATAAAAGCGCTCACACCCACTGCCGCTGCGCACATCCAGGAAAGTTTTCTTTTCATCGTATAGTCATCATTGTTGAGCCATAGCCGGTTCAGGCAGTGTCGTTCCCGCGTTGCGCTCCGGGCGGCGCGGTATGAAAGAGACAACCCAGGCAACCAGAGCCAGAAGCGATCGGAAGATAAATTTCACCGAAGGCGGCGCGAATTCCGCCAGGTGGCGATAGCCACGGAACCCCAGTTTTAAAATGTCCAGCATACTCTCCAGCGGTTTGTCTTCCGGATAGCTGTCCTGCCACAGCGCCCAGGTATCGGCGCGGGCAAAGGTACACTGAACAAAATCGATATGCTGACGGGTCGACATCGGCAGCAGTTTCAGGCCGACTTCGCTGCCCATCACGCGGGTGACCTGCATCGGGAAGGCATACTCCTGCTGGCCGCGTTTGAGCAGCAGGCTAACGTTTTGCCCTTCCAGCACCTGCGCCTGACCGTTGATTTGCAAGCCCACGCCGCCGTCGGAGAAGTCCTGCAGCGTACAGGAGAACAGGTGTCCATCTTCCCGGGCAATCGCCGCAGGCATTTTCATTTCAACACGGTGGGAGCGACGCACCTGCTTACTTTCCACCGACACCGCCACCGCGCCGCCGAGAATAATCAGGTTGTAGAACACCCACACGATACTGACCCACACGGTCAGAATTTCATTTTCCGGGCCGGTAAAGTGCCGCCAGATACCCACGGCGATACCGACCAGATTGAGGATAACCAGATACAGATAGGGCCGGGAGATAACCCAGTCGACGTACTCCTCTTTCACCAGACCGCCCTTCGCCGTCACGTTAAAGGTGCCGATTTTCGGGTTAATCAACGCCACGATGGTCGGCGGGGCGATATACCAGGCCAGCACCGTTTCGTAAATCTCACTCCAGAACGAGTGGCGATATTTGCCCTGAATCTTCGAGTTGGTCAGGCTGGCGTGGATCATATGCGGCAGCACGAACAGGGCAATCATCAGCGCCGGGGCGTAGATGATATAGGCATGCAGCAGCAGGAACGCCAGCGGCGCGGTGAGGAAGATCAGACGCGGCACGCCGGACAAGAAGTGCAGCATGGCGTTGGCATAACAGATGCGCTGGGACCACTTCAGCCCTTTGCCGAACAGCGGGTTATCCATACGGAAGATTTGCACCATCCCGCGCGCCCAACGAATACGCTGCCCAATGTGCGCCGACAGGCTTTCGGTTGCCAGACCGGCCGCCTGTGGGATACGCATGTAGGCCGACGTATAGCCGCGACGGTGTAAGCGCAGCGAGGTGTGCGCATCTTCGGTGACCGTTTCAACCGCAATGCCACCGACTTCATCCAGCGGGCCACGGCGGATAACGGCGCAGGAACCGCAGAAGAACGTCGCATCCCACATGTCGTTCCCGTCCTGCACCAGACCGTAGAACAGCGTGCCTTCGTTCGGCGTTTTACGGAAACGGCCGAGGTTACGCTCGAACGGATCAGGTGAGAAGAAGTGGTGCGGGGTCTGCATCACGCCAAGTTTCTTATCTTTCAGGAACCAGCCGACGGTCATTTGCAGGAAAGAACGTGTCGGCACGTGGTCGCAGTCGAAAATAGAAACCAGCTCGCCTTTCGCCAGCTTCAGGGCGTTATTGATATTGCCCGCTTTGGCATGTTCATGCGTGGTACGCGCCACGTACTCCACGTTCACGTCTTTGGCGAACTGACGAAACTCCTCGCGACCGCCATCATCAAGGATCCAAATTTTAAGTTTGTCCTTCGGCCAGTCAATCCCCAACGACGCATAGACGGTGTTTTTCACCACGTTGAGGTCTTCGTTATAGGTCGGGATAAAGATATCGACCGACGGCCACAGGGCCATGTCTTTCGGCAGCGGCACCGGCTGGCGGTTGAGCGGCCAGATGACCTGGAAATACCCCAGCACCAGCACTATCCAGGCGTAGGTTTCGGCAAACAGCAGCGTCAGGCCGCACACCAGGCTGACCGGGTCGTCCCAGTTCAACGTCGAGGTATAGCGCCACCAGATATAGCGGCAGGAGACCGTCAGCGACAGCACCACCAGCATCAGCGCCGAGAAACGCCCCGGCATCCGGCGCACCAGTAAGGCCACGCCCCACAGCAGCAGCAGGAAGATAAACTGTGACAGCGGATTAAACGGCTGGGTGACACACACCAGCGCCAGCAGCAGCGAGCCCCCCACCACCACGCCGAGGATCAGTTTGCGCAGCTTCGGGTTGACGTGGGCCAGTTCCTTTTTATGGTTTATGTGCTCGGTTTTCTTACTCATCCGCTCGGGCAAATCCTCCATCCATTGATGGTAACGCCCGCGCGCACCGCTTAGCACCTTCAGCCCTTTCCAGTTGAAATTCTTTCGCTCTCCCATCGGGCGGGTCGCCAGCAGCCACAGGCTTTGCAGCAGATAGCGTACCGGGTCGAGCGGGCGCGGGCGATGGGCGTCGATATGGGGGTAGTAGGTATGATGGTTGGCGCGGATCTGCTGCCAGCGCGGGTGCTCTAAGGGAAACAACAGCCACGCCAGCGCCACCCAGAAACAGCCCAGTGTCGCCCCAAGCCAGGACGCGTTGTGCTGCCGATAGTCGAGGTAACGCGCGCGCAGACGCGCCCCCGCAAGCGGTGCCAGCAAAAGGGCGGTAAGGCGTATCATGGCGCCTGCTCCATCGCCTCGTGCATCCCGGCGTAGTGCATCACACACCAGTTGGCGAGAGTGATCACTTCTTCCGCCGCCAGAGAATCACCGCGATATTCCCCCAGCGGCTGCTTGGCGGCCAGGCACTCGGCGATAGATTCATCACGATGGATAACCACCGGCAACATGCGCGGCTGGCTTTGCAGCCAGATACGGTAAATGTCATCCTGGACATGGCTGCCGATACGTAAATCGTTAATCAGAATGTGGCCATGTTTGGGCAAGATTTGTTGATGCAGACGGATATGCGCATTGGCATCCGGATTGACGATGGTCAGCATGTGATGACAGGCTTCGATCAACGGCTGCATCCACGGCGCAACGTCATGCGGGAGATCAATCAGGATCCAGCGACGCGCTCCCTGCGGGTGCAGCGTTTTGACAATCTCAGCCGCCTGATTCAGAACCGGTGTCAAAACGTTAACATTTAACCGTTCCGCTAGAGAAAGCTGGCCAAACGGCAGAAAATCGAGTTGAGAGGTATAGCGCATCCCGGCATCTCGCCAGTCCTGACCGTCAAGCAGCGCACGCGCCCAGCCATCACGGTGAGCAATGTCGTCATTGAAGAAGTAGCGCAGCATATTATCCGGGCAGGCATCAATAATCAGAACCGTCTCGCCCAGCGTCTGCAACGCCCAACCCAGCGCGGCGGTCAGCGACGTGGTTCCGGTGCCGCCTCGCAGGCCCTGTAATCCCAAAATGGCCATTCAGGCTTCCTTATTTTTGTTCTGCAAACTCGGCCAGCAATGGCCAGCGCTTTAAGGCGGCGGCAAGATGCTCGCGTTGGGAAATATCGGTATAATCTATTTCAGGCAATGAAAATGCCCGACTTAAAGCCAAAAAATCATTTTGGAAGGTGTAACCAGGCATTGAATCTGACTTTGTCCGGAGTTCATTTTCAGACATTTCTTTTGACCCTTCATCGGACATTTGGTGGATAAACGTATCGGACATTCCTTTGATTCAAGAAACTAAAACACGGGTTCATCAGCGAGATACACTCTGTCCGAACGGGGGATTCGTTAACATGCTATGACTGTTACTCTTTAATTTCAATGTTAGGTTTAATCTGAGACTTTTGCTAGTAAACTACTACGTAGTCAAACCTGAACACGAGGGACACCGTGGACCCTGTATTTTCACTTGGAATCCAGTCCTTATGGGACGAAGTTAGCCATATGCCTCTGGGTGGTGTCTGGTGGATGAACGTTGAACGTCGTGAAGACGCCGTGAGCCTAATGAATCAGACGATTGCGGCACAGAATTCTGACGCGAAAGTCGCCGCAATTACGATGGGGGAAAAACCCCACAAATTAGTAAAACTAAATGCATCTCACGGCCCTGAGAAAATACGCCTGTTCAACATGCCAAAAAATGAAAATGGTCTATACTCGCTGCGCCAGGATCTGCTTTGCTCATTAGATCCGGCCGGGTATTTATTTATCCTGTTGTGTTCAGATAATGCCTGGCAGAATATCCCGCCAGAGCGCATCAAAAAATGGCTGAATAGCACCCAGAGCTGGGCCAAATACTACGGCTGCTCGTTACTTATCCTAAATCCGGGAAACAATACGGATTCTCAGATCTCACTCCTGCTGGCTGAATATCGCGCCCTTTCCGGTTTGGCGAGCCTGCGTTTCCTGGGGGATAGCCACCTGCTGGATATTGCGTTTTGGGCTAATGACAAAGGCGTCAGCGCCCGCCAGCAGCTACAGGTCAATAACAGTGGTAATACCTGGCAGTTGGCGGAGCAGGAAGAAACGGTCGTTCAGCCGCGCAGTGACGAAAAAGATGTGCTCAGCACCAAAAGTGCCCTTGAAGGCGCTCCCCCCTTGTCCGAACACTGGACGGTGTTTGATACCAACGATGCGGTGTTTAATGCCGCCCGCTCCGCGCAGGCCGCCACCGTCATTTTCACCGTGGAACAAACCAGCCAGATTGAACAGCTGGCGCATGACATTCACACCCTGCGCCGTCAGCGCGGCAGTGCGATGAAAATTGTGGTGCGTGAAATCACCGCCAGCCTGCGTGCTACCGACGAACGCTTACTCCTGGGCTGCGGTGCGAATCTGGTGGTGCCGTGGAATACTCCGCTTTCCCGCTGTCTGACGCTGATTGAAAGCGTGCAGAAACAGCAGTTCCAGCGCTACGTGCCGGATGAGATTGGCACCCTGCTGTCGATGACCCAGCCGCTGAAACTGCGCGGTTATCAGAAGTGGGATATCTTCTGTAAAGCGGTACACAACATCATGAACAACCCACTGTTGCCTGCCGATAATAAAGGGGTCATGGTGGCGCTGCGCCCGGTGCCGGGCCTGCGCGTGGAGCAGGCATTAACCCTGTGCCGCCCCAACCGCCTGGGCGATATCATGACCATTGGCGATAACCGCCTGGTGATGTTTTTGACCTTCTGTCGCATCAATGACCTCGACACTGCCTTAAATCACATCTTCCCGTTACCGACCGGCGATATCTTCTCTAACCGTATGATCTGGTTCGAAGATAAGCAGATTACGGCCGAAATCGTGGAAATGAGCGCAGTGACAGCCGACCGCTGGACCGCGCCGCTGCCGGTAACCACTGAAAAGAACAAGGTGATGAACGCCGTCCACGATGGGCGCAGCTGGCGGCGCTACCCGGAACCACACCGTCTGACTGACGCCCAGGGAGGACAACCACAATGATGTCTATTGCCGATATTATTCAGCTGGTTGTGCTGTGCGCCCTGATTTTTTTCCCTTTGGGATACATCGCGCGTCACTTTTTCCGCCGCATCGAAACAACCTTTCGGTTGATGTTCTTCAGACCCCGTTACGTAAAACCGGCTGGTGTCCTGCGCCGGTCAGATCTCGTCAAGGCAAAGCAAAACGATGACTAACCCAACTCAAACCGCCGTCTCCTCATCGCCATTCTGGCAATACTGGCGCGGCCTTTCTGGATGGAACTTCTACTTTCTGGTGAAGTTTGGCCTGCTGTGGGCGGGATACCTTAATTTTCATGCGCTACAGAACCTGGTGTTCATGGCGTTTCTGCTGCTGCCGATCCCCAACCGCAAACTGCATAAACTGCGGCACTGGATTGCCATTCCGGTAGGGATTGCGCTGTTCTGGCACGATACCTGGCTGCCTGGCCCGGAAAGCATTATGAGCCAGGGCTCGCAGCTGGCGGGCTTCAGCATGGATTATATTGTCGACCTGGTGACGCGCTTCATTAACTGGCAGATGGTGGGGCTGTTCTTCGTCCTGCTGGTCGCGTGGCTGTTTTTATCCCAGTGGCTACGCGTGACGGTCTTTACGGTCGTCATTATGGTCTGGCTGAATCTCATCACCGTGGTGGGCCCGAACTTTTCGCTGTTCCCTGGCGGGCAAAACACCGGCACGGTGACCACCACCGGCGGCACTGCGGCGGCCACGGTGGCAACGGCGAACGCGAAACCGGTGGTCGGCGATATGCCTGCACAAACCGCCCCGCCAACGTCGGCCAACCTGAACGCGTGGCTGTCGAGCTTCTACGCGGCGGAAGAAAAGCGCCAGACCACTTTCCCGACGGCGTTACCGGAAGATGCACAACCGTTCGAACTGCTGGTGATCAACATCTGTTCCCTCTCCTGGGATGATATTGAAGCCGCCGGTCTGGCCCAGCATCCGCTGTGGTCGCACTTTGATATCGTGTTCAAACACTTTAACTCCGCGACCTCCTACAGCGGCCCGGCGGCGATTCGTCTGCTGCGCGCCAGCTGCGGTCAGCCGTCGCATACCAATCTTTATTCGCCAGCCGCCAAGCAGTGTTATCTGTTCGATAACCTGGCCTCGCTGGGCTTTAAAACCCAGCTGATGCTCGGCCACAACGGCGTGTTTGGCGACTTCCTGAAAGAGCTGCGCAACTACGGCGATATGCAGGCCCCACTGATGGACCAGAAAGGGCTCCCGGTCAATTTACAGGCCTTCGACGGTTCCCCGGTATATGACGACCTGGCGGTGCTGAAGCGCTGGCAGGAAGGGGAAGGTAAAGAGGATGGCGCGCGTACGGCGACCTTCTTCAATATCCTGCCGCTGCACGACGGAAACCATTTCGCAGGCCAGAGCAAAACCGCCGACTATAAAGTGCGTGCCCAGAAGCTGTTTGATGAACTGGATACCTTCTTTACCGAGCTGGAAAAATCAGGCCGGAAGGTGATGGTGGTGATTGCGCCGGAGCACGGCGGCGCGCTGAAAGGCGATAAAATGCAGGTATCCGGCCTGCGTGATATCCCCAGCCCAAACATCACCAACGTACCGGCAGCGATTAAATTCTTCGGCATGAAAGCCCCGCATCAGGGTGCCGCCATTGAAATCGATCAGCCGAGCAGCTATCTGGCGATTTCGGAACTGGTTGCCCGCGCGCTCGACGGCAAAATGTTCACCGAAGACAGCGTCAACTGGGAGCAATACACCAGCGACCTGCCACAAACCGCTCCGGTTTCCGAGAACTCCAACGCGGTGGTTATCCAGTACCAGGGCAAACCGTATGTCCGTCTCAACGGCGGCGACTGGGTGCCTTACCCACAGTAATCGTTCCGCGTAACAACAAAAAACCCGCTGTGATGGCGGGTTTTTTAATATAAAAAAACCGGAGCCTTAGGCTCCGGTCAGATTGCTGTCAACGTGCTCACGCGCCCGGCGGCGCTACTCTTGCCGGGCCTACGGTCTCTGTAGGCCCGATAAGCGTCAGACCAGCGGCTTCTCACCGTTCTCGTCCTGATCCACCGCGAAGCAAGCCACCAGTTGACCGTCGTAGTCTTTCAACTGCGGCTGGAGCTGGGTGCAGGGGCCAAAGCGACGACGGCAGCGGGCGTTGAACGCGCAGCCCGGCGGCGGATTCAGCGGGCTAGGCAGCTCGCCGGTCAGCTTGATACGCTCGCGGCGATCGTCCGGATTCAGGCGTGGTGTCGCGGACAGCAGCGCCTGGGTGTACGGATGACGCGGATTGCTGAATATCTGCTCCTTGGTGCCTTTTTCCACACAGCGGCCGAGGTACATCACCATCACTTCATCGGCAATGTGCTCAACCACCGACAGGTCGTGGGAGATGAACACGTACGACAGGCCCATGTCCTGCTGCAAATCCATCATCAGGTTCAGCACCTGCGCACGGACGGAAACGTCGAGCGCCGACACCGGTTCATCGGCAATCACCACGTCCGGGTCGAGCATCAGCCCACGCGCGATGGCGATACGCTGGCGCTGACCGCCGGAGAACATGTGTGGATAGCGGTCATAATGCTCGGTTTTCAGGCCCACTTTGGCCATCATTTCCAGCACTTTTTCCTTGCGCTCCGTCTTGCTCAGGCTGGTGTTAATTTGCAGCGGCTCTTCAAGGATCTGGCTGACTTTCTTGCGTGGATTCAGCGAGCCATACGGGTTCTGGAACACAATCTGGATTTTCTGACGGCGCAGCTTTTCCGCGGTGGCGTCGGGTTGAAGCAGATCCTGGCCCTGATAGTAAAGTTCGCCGCCGGTCGGGATTTCGATCATCGTCAGCAGGCGGCCCAGGGTGGATTTACCACAGCCGGATTCGCCCACGACCGCCAGCGTTTTACCGCGTTCGAGGGTGAACGACACGCCGTCGAGGGCTTTCACCAGGCGCTCCGGGGCAAAAATGCCCTTCTTCACCGGGTAGTGTTTTTTCAGGTCGATAGCCTGCAACAGCGGCTGTTGCGAGGTGGCCTCATGCGTACTCATCGTGTTGGCCTCCCGGCATCATCGAGGGGGTAATGGCATTTGGACTGACGACCGCCGTCGACGGCGTTCAGTTCCGGTTCTTCACTGCGGCATCGGTCGGTGGCATACGGGCAGCGCGGGTTGAGCAGACAACCCAGCGGGCGGTCATATTTGCCCGGCACCACGCCCGGCAGCGAGGCCAGACGCGCTTTATCCTGGGCAAACTCCGGCAGCGCACGCAGCAGCGCCTGGGTATACGGATGCCGCGGCGCGCGGAAGATATCCTGCGCGGCCCCGGTTTCCACCACCTGGCCTGCATACATCACGATGATTTTGTGTGCCGCTTCCGCCACCAGCGCCAGGTCGTGGGTGATCAGCACCAGCGCCATGTTCTCTTTCTGCTGCAGTTCCAGCAGCAGCTCGATGATCTGCGCCTGAATGGTCACATCCAGCGCGGTGGTCGGTTCATCAGCAATCAGCAGCTTCGGACGACAGGCAATCGCCATCGCAATCATCACGCGCTGGCTCATCCCGCCAGAGAGCTGGTGCGGATACACGTCCAGACGCGAAGCCGCATCGGGAATGCCCACCAGGTTCAGCAGGTCAATGGCGCGCTGACGACGCGTTTTCTTGTTGCCGCCCTGATGCACCTTAATCGCTTCCATAATCTGGAAACCTACGGTGTAGCACGGGTTAAGGCTGGTCATTGGATCCTGGAAAATCATTGCCACTTCCGCGCCCACCAGCTGGCGGCGTTCTTTCTCGGAAATGCGCTTCAGGTCGCGACCGTTAAACTCCAGTTTGTCCGCCATCACGCGGCCCGGGTAATCAATCAGCCCCATAATCGCCAGCGAGCTGACGGATTTGCCGGAACCAGATTCCCCGACGATGCCGACCACTTCGCCCTGCTTTACGCTATAGCTGATACGGTCCACGGCGCGAAACGGGGTGCCTTCGTCACCGAAGTGCACCGATAATTTATCTACATTTAATAACGCCATCTCGTGCCTCTTACTGCTTCAGTTTGGGATCCAGCGCGTCACGCAGACCGTCGCCCATCAGGTTAAATGCCAGCACCGTAAGCAGGATCGCCAGACCCGGGAAGGTCACGACCCACCAGGCGCTTTGCGCGAACTGCAACACATCGGAGAGCATGGTGCCCCACTCCGGTGTTGGCGGCTGCGCACCCATGCCAAGGAAGCCAAGAGCGGCCATATCGAGAATGGCGTTCGAGAAACCGAGCGACGCCTGAACAATCAGCGGCGCAAGGCAGTTTGGGAAAATATTGACGAACATCTGGCGCATCGCGCCCGCACCCGCCACGCGAGATGCGGTCACGTAGTCGCGGTTAACCTCGACCAGCACCGCCGCACGGGTTAAACGCACGTAGTGCGGCAGGGCCACGAAGGTCAGCGCCAGGGCGGCGTTACCTATCGACGGCCCGAATATCGCCACCAGCACCAGCGCCAACAGCAGGCTCGGCAGGGCCAGCATGATGTCGACCACGCGCATGATGATGTTATCGACGATGCCGCCGAAGTAGCCCGCCACCAGACCGAGGATAATCCCCAGCACCAGCGACAGCACCACCACCAGACAGCCGACCAGCAGCGACAGACGCGCGCCGTACATCAGACGCGACAGCACATCGCGGCCCACATCGTCGGTGCCGAGCAGGTGCGACAGCGTGCCGCCTTCCTGCCAGAACGGCGGGGCCAGCAGCGAATCACGGAACTGCTCCGCCGGGTTATACGGGGCGAGGACGTTAGCGAAAATGGCGACGATCATCACCACCACCACATATGCCAGACCGACCACCGCGCCTTTATTACGTTTAAAGTAGTGCCAGAACTCCTGCAACGGGGTCATGGGCACCGGTGCAGCAACTTTAGTTTCAGTGACTTGTGACATGATGGCCCCTTACTTCCTATGACGAATACGCGGGTTCACCACGCCGTACAGCAGGTCGACCAGCAGGTTAACGAGGATAATCATCGTCGCCACCAGCAGGACCCCGCCCTGCACCACCGGATAATCACGGCGTTGCAGAGCATCAATCAGCCAGCGCCCAAGGCCCGGCCAGGAGAAGATGGTTTCGGTCAGGATCGCCCCGGCCAGCAGCGTGCCGACCTGCAAACCGATAACCGTCACCACCGGCAGCATGGCGTTACGCAGCGCATGGACGATGATGACGCGCATCCGGGTCAGGCCCTTCGCACGCGCGGTACGAATATAGTCTTCGCCGAGCACTTCCAGCATCGCCGAACGGGTCATACGCACAATCACCGCCAGCGGGATAGTGCCGAGCACCACCGCAGGCAGCACCATATGCGCGATGGCGTCAATGAAGTCGCCCGGTTCGCCCCAGATGGCGGTATCAATCAGCATGAAGCCGGTCAATGGCAGGGTATCGTCGAGGAACACCGAATCGCTGATACGCCCGGAGACCGGGGCCAGATTCCACTGCACCGACACCAGCATGATAAGCATCATGCCCCACCAGAAAATCGGCATTGAATAACCGGTCAGGGCGAGGCCCACGGCGGTGTGGTCGAAGATGGAGCCGCGTTTTACCGCAGCGAGGACACCGACCGGGATCCCGACGGCAACCGCGAAAATCATGGCGCAAACGCCAAGTTCCAGCGTGGCTTTAAAGCGCGGAACAAACTCGTCCCACACCGGCAGACGGCTTTTCAGTGAAATGCCTAAATCGCCGTGAAGCACACCCCAGATGTAATGGAGATACTGTTGCCACATTGGCTTATCAAGGCCCAATGCAGCCAGAAGCTGTGCGTGACGCTCAGGGGATATACCGCGCTCACCGGCCATAATCATCACCGGGTCACCCGGGATCATATGGACAAAGGCAAAGGTCAGCAGGGTAATACCGATAAAGGTCGGGATGACTAATCCCAGACGTCGGAGGATGAACTGCAACATAACCCGGACTCTCTCTCATGACACACTGCCTGGCGACAGCGCATCTGTATTGCTCACAAACATAAATTCCCTCGCCCCTTAGGGGAGAGGGTCAGGGTGAGGGGCATTGACGCGGCACCCTCACCCCAGCCCTCTCCCAGAGGGAGAGGGGGAACAAATTACTTATTATTCGATGGAGACGTTTTCGAAGTGGTGCTTACCTAATGGATCGACCACATAGCCTTTGACTTCTTTACGCACCGGCTCGTATACGGTGGAGTGAGCGATGATCAGCGCCGGAGCCTGGTCATGCATCACTACCTGAGCCTGTTTGTAGAGTTCAATACGCTTGTTGTGATCTTCCGCCGCACGCGCCGGTTGGATCAGGTCTTCAAACGGCTTGTAGCACCAGCGAGAGTAGTTAGAACCGTCTTTCGCCGCAGCACAGCTGAACAGGGTCGCGAAGAAGTTATCCGGATCCCCATTGTCGCCGGTCCAGCCCATCATTACCGACTGATGCTCACCCGCTTTGGCGCGCTTCAGGTACTCGCCCCACTCGTAGGTCACGATGTTAGCTTTCACGCCCACTTTCGCCCAGTCAGCCTGAATCATCTCAGCCATACGGCGAGCGTTCGGGTTGTATGGACGCTGAACCGGCATCGCCCACAGGTCGATGGTGAAGCCATCGGCATGGCCTGCTTCTTTCAGCAGGGCTTTGGCTTTTTCCGGATCGTAGGTGTAGTCCTTAACATCGTCGTTATAGCCCCACATGGTCGGTGGGATCAGGTTCTTGGCAGCAACGCCTGCACCCTGATAAACGGCTTTGATGATCGCTTCTTTGTTCACCGCGTAGGTCAGCGCCTGACGAACTTTGACTTCATCCAGCGGTTTCTTCTCGGTGTTGAACGACAGGTAGCCAACGTTCAGACCCGCCTGCGACAGCAGGTTGATGTTTTTGTCCTGCTTCATGCGAGCGATGTCAGCCGGGTTCGGGTACGGCATCACCTGGCATTCATTTTTCTGCAGTTTGGCGTAACGGACGGACGCATCAGGGGTGATAGAGAACACCAGACGGTCGATCTGTGGCTTGGTGCCCCAGTAGCCCGGGAAGGCTTTGTACAGAATACGGGAGTCTTTCTGGTACTGCTGCAGCTGGAACGGACCGGTACCGATTGGGTTCAGGTCAATTTTCTCCGGCGAACCGGCTTTCAGCATGTTGTCAGCATATTCTTTTGACAGGATAGACGCGAAGTCCATCGCCAGGTCTGCGAGGAACGGCGCTTCCGGGCGAGTCAGCACGAACTGAACGGTTTTATCGTCCACTTTCTTCACTTCGCTTATCAGGTCCGGCAGGCCCATGCCTTCAAAGTATTCGTAGCTGCCGCCAGAGACTTTGTGGTACGGGTTTTTGTCATTCTTCTGACGGTCGAAGGAGAACACGACGTCGTCGGCATTTAAGTCACGCGTCGGTTTGAAATCTTTGTTGTCCTGCCACTTCACGCCCTGACGCAGGTGGAAGGTATAGGTTTTGCCATCTTCACTGACTTCCCACTTCTCTGCCAGACCCGGAATAATTTCCGTGGTGCCGGTTTTGAATTCAACCAGACGGTTATAAATAGGAACGGAGCTGGCGTCGTAGGTTGTACCAGAGGTGAACAGCTGTGGGTTAAAGCCTTCCGGCGAGCCTTCAGAACAGTAAACCAGGGTTTTGGCCTGTACGCTTGCTGCTACAGTCAACGCCACCAGGCTAAGACCAAGCTTCAGCATCCCTGACTTTTTCAAGGAAATACTCATTATTCTGCTCCAAATGTGATGTTTGTTTGTTGTGTTTTTCCGCCAGGCCTTTATATGTTTTTTACCCGGTCTGGTCGGTGGTGCCCGAAGGCGTTAAAAGGGTTGGAGATTCCTTTCAGAAGAGCGACTGAGTAGCAGCGCAGATCCTCCCTGAAATGCCCCTCATGCCCTACAATCTGTCAACAGAATGTGCAAACGTCAATACAGGTAACCGGGATTTACATCAACGGTGAGAATGGCCTGACAAAGATTAAAAAAAGTTCAGACAGGTATTTTCAGCAGGGAAATTTATGCTACGCGCTTAACAGCAGCACAATCATCTTCACACTTTGCAATAACCAGTGATTAACAATTGTGCTAATTGCTGAAAATTTCTGGCGAAATGGCGATAATCTGAGCGATTAATAGCGTGAACGTTAAAACGCACAGGCGAAAATGCTGAGGTTATCTATAAGTAACGCAATAAAAAGGCTAACCAAATATAAAAAAATACAATGGAATATGTCACAAAACGGTTATCTGACGATGCGAAGAGAGGATGGTGAGGATTTTTGACGGTTATGGTAAGTGTGTATAGCAGGCAGGTTCATTTGAAGTGGTCAACAAAAACTGGCCACCACTTTAGAGTTTTTCCAGTATCGATTTTCCGATTCGTTGGGGAAGTAACCCGCCGTTATATTCATGCGGCCTGAGTGCGCTGTAATACCCAACGATATAATCTGTTATTTCATGGGCAGCATCGCTGAAGCTTACGTAACCAATCACTGGCACCCATTCATTCTTCAGACTACTGAAGAAGCGCTCCATCGGGCTGTTATCCCAGCAGTTTCCACGTCGACTCATACTCTGTTTGATCCGGTACCGCCACAATAACTGCCGGAACTGCCTGCTTGTATAATGACTGCCCTGGACGCCCTTCTAAGAGTCAAGTCATTATCTGGATGCTGTTGGCTGACAGGTAAAACAATCCCAGCCACTGAGGGCTGGGATTTTCTATTTAGGACGGACGATTTTTCTCTTCTTCGTAGTCCTGTAAATATTTTTCTAGAGGATATGCAGTTCCAAATACATAAAGTTCGCCGCTGTCTTTATCAATAATAAACGGAGCATTACCAGCTAATTGAGCTGAAAAATCTCCAGTTTCAAGAAATTTTTTTGATTCAAAACAAAAGAACCATCCTTCAGAAAAACGCCCCTGAAGAGTAATAACAACAGGGTCTTCAGTATCCTCTAGATACGCATTAGCTTTTTCTACCGCCTCAGTAAAACTAATCATTAATTCGTTCTCAGTAGTTGGAATGACTTGAACTGGCTAAGATCTGCTGCTTTTCCGGTCTGACCATCAAGGAATCTGACTGTCCCATTTTGGTTAACAACATTAAATACATGGCCTGGCTGGCCAGGGCCGTATGATCCATAAACAATGCCTCTTGATCCTGATCCAGCATTGCTCATCTGTTGAGTAATACTGTTAGAGGTAGAAACATATTTGAACTTAGAACCATATTGCTGCTCCAGGACGGTTAGCGGCACACCTTTAGTTGAGTTTATAGGTAATGCTGAAGCAGGATTTCCAGATAAAGTAGCATCAGTTGCAATGGAGCAGTTTACGCAGTTATGGGTGCGTCCTGCCTCTGGGTAACCGGGGTTAACATTTCTTATTGTCCCTGCGGATTCACCTGCTGCACCAGTTCCCTTCATCCCATATACCGCACCACCAATCGCCGCTGTGGTATGCACAACCGTCATCGTATCGTACAGTGTTGAGGCGGTTTCCGGGCTGACGCCCCAGTTCTGCGCTATATGCTGAACATCAGCATCGCGCTGGGCTTTCGCATCGGCGGTGGCATACTGCCACTGCTGCCCGGCGATTTTATCGGCGCCTTCCTTGTACACGCTGCCCATTGTGCCGACATACTGCCCGTCCATCTGCTCGTCATAACTCTTGCCCATCACGGCAAGTTCCTGACGCATACCTTGGCAGGCTAATGAAGATAGCCCCTGACACGCATTGTCCAGCGCCGCGTCGAATGCTTTATCTTTCGCATCAAGGTCAGCTACCAGCTTTTCAGCTTTCGCTTTTTCGCTGGCATCCTTGATATACGGCAGAGACCACTGTGTATCCTGGCGTTTCTTCTCGTCCTTCGCACTGAGCGAGTTATTCTCAACCGCATTCTTCCCGGCACTTGCCCCTGCCGCTGCGCCTGCCGTGTCGCCGCCTGCCAGACCTCCGGCCATTCCCGCAGAGATACTCGCCAGCGTGCTGACCGTTTGTTTCTGGTCTTCTGTCAGCGTATCCAGGTCCTTCACTCCCGGATACAGCATTCCGGCAATCGCTTTGGCGGCCAGTTCCCCCGAGGCACCACCGACCGCTCCGGCTGCGGCGCTGTTACCCTGCATCGCCGCCGTCACGCCGCCGAGGATCGCGTGCGCAATCGTTTTGGCTGCCGTATTGTCATCAATACCGGCCTGGTGACCAATGATGTTCGCCAGCTCCGGCGCCGATGCCCCTGCCAGCGCACCAGCAATATTCCCCCCCGCCAGGCCCTGAAGTGCGGCGGTCGCCGCCTGGATACCGCGCTGCATATCGCTGCCGGTGCCGTATTGCCGCATTTCATCTTTATAAGCCTGCGTGTTACGCAGTTCGGCCAGATAGTTCTGCCGCTGTTCTTCTGTCGGGTTATCCGGAAGTGTCGCTTTCGATTCGCTTTTCGCTTTCTTCAGCGCGTTTATCTCACCCTGCGTCCGCGCGATATCCGCCGCCTGGCCGCCAATATCGCTGATGAGACCCACTTCCTGCAGGCGCTTCTGCTCTTTCTCTTTGTCGAAGATTGGGCTGATGCTGTCGTTGGCATGCACCGTGTCACGGCTCAGGTCTGCCACGTCCTGCTTCTGGTTATCCTTGTCGCGAATGGTGAGGGTGCCGTTCGCCACCGCCGCCTGGGTCGTCCCTTCCGCGTGGCCGCTGTTCCCGGCCGCAGATATCATCCCGCCCGGCATGTTGCCCTGGAAGTCTCCCCCGAAGCTGCCGCCACCGCTGAGGCTGATGCCCGAGTGTTCAGTCTTAAAATCCGCTTCGTTGTGGATATCGCTGAAGCCCAGCGTGCCGGTATCCAGACTGTTTTTGTCTGCGCTCGCCGTGGAGGCTATCACTGCCCCGTCGAGCTGGGTGTGACTCCCCACCGTGACATCGAATCCGCCGCTACCCGCATACAGCCCGGTCTGCTCTGCCACCGAGTCGAAGCGGCTCTTCATCTTGTCCTGGCTGGCGTTGATATACCCGGAGCCGGTCATCGACCCGAAGGTGAAGCTGCCGCCCGCTGCGACGCTGGTCTGTTTGCTGTCGTAGTCGTTGTTATCCTGCTGGCTGCTCATCCACAGGTCGCGACCGACATCGGCAATGATTTTATTGCCGTTAACCAGCGCCCCGTTCAGCGTGGTGTCCCGCCCACTTTCAATCGTGACGGTTTTACCGCTGTCGATCGTGGTTTCGGTCCAGTCGCTGCCGTTGCCTTTGTCCTTGCCTTTGGCGGCATTCACATTGGCGAAAACGCTGCTCCCGGCGCCGTTGCCCCCAGCCCCGATACTGACCCCCACGCCACCACCGCTGCTGCTGTTTTTCCCGCTGGTTTGCTGGGTGTTGGCGGCTCCGCTCAGCAGAATGTCATTTTCAGCACTCAGCAGGGTGTCGCCCCCGGCTTTCAGCTGGCTCCCGGCAATCACAATGTCGCCGCTGTGGTCGCCCTTGTTTTTCCCGGTCGCAATCACCGCCAGATTGTTGCCCGCCGTCAGCGTGCTGCCCGCCACCGCATCGCTCTCAGCATGTTGCTGCGACCTGGATTTTTGGGTGGTGAGGGAGAGGCTGACGCCCATCGCGTTCGGGTCACCGGTGACATCCGCGGCCTGCGCAGCCTGCCCGGCCTGAACCCCCGACAGCGCCGCTTTGGTGGCCTTGAGTGCCGCCAGACGCCCGTCGCTCTCATCCTGTGCATCCTGCGTGGCGCTCACGGCATTGTTGATGGCGCTGCCCACGGTCCCGGAGAGGGCCACCGTCAGACCGCTTTTCTTCTGCTCAAACGTCTCGTCGCGGATCCGTTTGTCATGGCCCGGGTCGATAAGCACACTGTCGCCCACCACCGAGAGATCTTTCTGGGCAATCAGGTCCGCACCGCCGATATGCGCCTGCTTCCCGGCGGAAATCACCACGCTACCGCCCGTCGAGCCCACGGTACTGAAGCTCTGACTCTGGGTGGTTCCCTCTTCGCGCAGGGAATGTTTAGTGGTGCTGCTGCCGATGGTGAAACCGATCCCGCCGCTGCCCATCAGGCCGCTTTTGTGCTCTTCCTTAAAGCGCCAGCTCGAGTCGGTGTTGGTGGCTGCCACGATATCGACATTATTCCCGGCTCCCAGCGCGACCGTTCCGTCGCCGACCACCGAGGAGCCTTTCACCAGCAGGTTGTTGCCCGCCTGCACCTGAACATTATCGCCGCTCAGCAGAGTGCCCGCTTCACGGGTGGCGCTGTCCTCTTCGATGGTATGTGTCGTTTTGCTGCTAAGGAACCCTTTTTTAGTCTTAGTCTGTTCTTTGTAGTGATAGTCACTTTCGGTGGCGGGGGTGAGATTCACGTCGCTCGAACAACCCGGCATTGAGGTTATCTGCTGTAGTTGTAATGAACCTGCTAT
Organism: Scandinavium sp. M-37; assembly: GCF_043558715.1. Lineage (NCBI taxonomy): Bacteria > Pseudomonadati > Pseudomonadota > Gammaproteobacteria > Enterobacterales > Enterobacteriaceae > Scandinavium > Scandinavium sp. M-37. Next base: position 145,933 of record NZ_JBIGIN010000006.1, on the reverse strand, counting down.
AAGTGAAATATATTAGTAGTAATACTTAAAATGAAACGTTACCTATTTCGGCCTTGTTTTCTGAAGCAACGCCGCATTTATTAAATTTATCTATTTCACATACACTGTATTTTTATTCAGTGCGATATAATAGGCGAAGAGAAAAGGGTGAGTCGTTAAAGGAGAGTGACGGAGATTTTTTATTCATTTTATTAAAGAGCGCGATATGAAAGTGCTGGAAACACTTCCATACCGCTGACCACAAGCAACTAAGAAGGAGTTGATTATGGCTGCCAAAAATTTTAAGCCAGAAGTCGCTATTGCCAAAACAGTTTCAAACGCTTTGCCTGTTATTTCAGAAAACCGCGACGCAGCACGCAAAAATGACGGTATTTCTAAGCCCTTACGCCGCATGTCAGTCAGTTATGTCAGTGTTCGGCATTACGACCGTCGGACCAATATGACCAAGCGCTATACCCGCAGCGCCAGTCTGCGTCTGAATGGCCGCTGGATGGAAGAAGCCGGGTTTACGACCGGCACCAACCTGGATATCCGCGTGATGCCCGGTTGCCTGGTGATCACCACCCGCCCGCAGGAAACGCCGCTGATGAAGGTGTTGAATAACGTAACGCATCTGCCGGAAAAAGATCGGCAGCAGGTCATGACGTTTTTGCAGGGCGTGATGGCGAAGGTGGCGCTTGAGAAGCGGTAGAGGGTGATGGGGATCCCGCCTTTAAGGGGGCGGGATTACATTTATCTCAGTTGCCATCGATCCATACGTCTTTCACCCAAGAGGCTAAATTAGGCCACTGCTCTTCGCTGCCACCATCGCCAGTCCAATATCGGACACGACCTTGTTGATCCAGACAATAATAACTACCATTATCTTCGCAAATTGGTAACCATGATTCAGGCACACCGATGCTTATTGCATCTTTCATAGCAGTTGACAACTCACCGTAAAACTCTTTATCTGCTGTAACAGATAATAGCTCGATTGTTCCATAATATATATTACCAACTTCCTGAAGAAGCTTCCTGTAGTCGGATGGAAAAGAAAAACCCATATCTTTTTCATATTGAGAAATGAGGACATCATCCGGCAAAGGAATATTATTCCGCTCACCACCAGATACTGTCTTTAACTCTTCAATAACCTCATTCAAGCTATTAGTCATACCGTCACCTATTTGAAACCGTTAGCTCGCTGCTTCCAATAATCAGAGCGCCATTTGTTAAATTCTGAGCGATTTATACCAGAAGGTATACTGTTATCATTGATATGGATAATGCTATGATTATCCTTATGAAAACCTTGGGTTACTTCTGCAATAGGCCCATCTTGACTTTGCAACATATGATGCAGGTTTACTGGTTTCCCATCAGTGCCAATCGGTGCACGTCCTCCCTGCATCAACTCAAGATTTGTTTTCCCTGACTTAGGGTCAACATAACCAGGGTCAAATAAATCATTACGTTGATAAACTTTATTCCCTTTAACCTTAATGGGTTCGGAAGACCAGAACTTTCTCTCCTGACCAAAGTATTTCGCAGAACTGACATCATCGCTAGCTTTAGAGATCAGTTTTGATGCTGTTTCGAGATCGCCCGCTTTAAGGGCTTTGTCAGCCCCTTTCATCAGAGCACCGACTTCATCACCAAGCCCTGGCATGATTCCGACAACGGCCGCCAGATAGCCTAATGCACTGTCTGCTTCCTGGAAGCTCTTGATATCACCGTAGACAGGGATAAAATCGCTGCCAGCTTCTGCAAATCCTGCAAGCAATTCATCCCGGTGCGCATCCATTTTAGCACCGCATGCGTCAGCACTGAGTCCGGCGCAGTTCTTCGCTTTAAACTCTTCAGTCGCCTTCTTCAGTCCATCCTGTGCTTTCTGATACCGTTCTGCCTGTGATGTTCCCGACGCCTGGTTTTCTGCAATATCACTGAGCGAGTTATTCTCAACCGCATTATTCCCGGCACTTGCCCCTGCCGCTGCGCCTGCCGTGTCGCCGCCTGCCAGACCTCCGGCCATTCCCGCAGAGATACTCGCCAGCGTGCTGACCGTTTGTTTCTGGTCTTCTGTCAGCGTATCCAGATCCTTCACTCCCGGATACAGCATTCCGGCAATCGCTTTGGCGGCCAGTTCCCCCGAGGCACCACCGACCGCTCCTGCGGCGGCGCTGTTACCCTGCATCGCCGCCGTCACGCCGCCGAGGATCGCGTGCGCAATCGTTTTGGCTGCCGTATTGTCATCAATACCGGCCTGGTGACCAATGATGTTCGCCAGCTCCGGCGCCGATGCCCCTGCCAGCGCGCCAGCAATATTCCCCCCCGCCAGGCCCTGAAGTGCGGCGGTCGCCGCCTGGATACCGCGCTGCATATCGCTGCCGGTGCCGTATTGCCGCATTTCATCTTTATAAGCCTGCGTGTTACGCAGTTCGGCCAGATAGCTCTGCCGCTGTTCTTCTGTCGGGTTATCCGGAAGTGTCGCTTTCGATTCGCTTTTCGCTTTCTCCAGCGCGTTTATCTCACCCTGCGTCCGCGCGATATCCGCCGCCTGGCCGCCAATATCGCTGATGAGACCCACTTCCTGCAGGCGCTTCTGCTCTTTCTCTTTGTCGAAGATTGGGCTGATGCTGTCGTTGGCATGCACCGTGTCACGGCTCAGGTCTGCCACGTCCTGCTTCTGGTTATCCTTGTCGCGAATGGTGAGGGTGCCGTTCGCCACCGCCGCCTGGGTCGTCCCTTCCGCGTGGCCGCTGTTCCCGGCCGCAGATATCATCCCGCCCGGCATGTTGCCCTGGAAGTCTCCTCCGAAGCTGCCGCCACCGCTGAGGCTGATGCCCGAGTGTTCAGTCTTAAAATCCGCTTCGTTGTGGATATCGTTGAAGCCCAGCGTGCCGGTATCCAGACTGTTTTTGTCTGCGCTCGCCGTGGAGGCTATCACTGCCCCGTCGAGCTGGGTGTGACTCCCCACCGTGACATCGAATCCGCCGCTACCCGCATACAGCCCGGTCTGCTCTGCCACCGAGTCGAAGCGGCTCTTCATCTTGTCCTGGCTGGCGTTGATATACCCGGAGCCGGTCATCGACCCGAAGGTGAAGCTGCCGCCCGCTGCGACGCTGGTCTGTTTGCTGTCGTAGTCGTTGTTATCCTGCTGGCTGCTCATCCACAGGTCGCGACCGACATCGGCAATGATTTTATTGCCGTTAACCAGCGCCCCGTTCAGCGTGGTGTCCCGCCCACTTTCAATCGTGACGGTTTTACCGCTGTCAACCGTGGTTTCGGTCCAGTCGCTGCCGTTGCCTTTGTCCTTGCCTTTGGCGGCATTCACATTGGCGAAAACGCTGATCCCGGCGCCGTTGCCCCCGGCCCCGATACTGACCCCCACGCCACCACCGCTGCTGCTGTTTTTCCCGCTGGTTTGCTGGGTGTTGGCGGCTCCGCTCAGCAGAATGTCATTTTCAGCACTCAGCAGGGTGTCGCCCCCGGCTTTCAGCTGGCTCCCGGCAATCACAATGTCGCCGCTGTGGTCGCCCTTGTTTTTCCCGGTCGCAATCACCGCCAGATTGTTGCCCGCCGTCAGCGTACTGCCCGCCACCGCATCGCTCTCAGCATGTTGCTGCGACCTGGATTTTTGGGTGGTGAGGGAGAGGCTGACGCCCATCGCGTTCGGGTCACCGGTGACATCTGCGGCCTGCGCAGCCTGCCCGGCCTGAACCCCCGACAGCGCCGCGTTGGTGGCCTTGAGTGCCGCCAGACGCCCGTCGCTCTCATCCTGTGCATCCTGCGTGGCGCTCACGGCATTGTTGATGGCGCTGCCCACGGTCCCGGAGAGGGCCACCGTCAGACCGCTTTTCTTCTGCTCAAACGTCTCGTCACGAGTCCGTTTGTCATGGCCCGGGTCGATAAGCACGCTGTCGCCCACCACCGAGAGATCTTTCTGGGCAATCAGGTCCGCACCGCCGATATGCGCCTGCTTCCCGGCGGAAATCACCACGCTACCGCCCGTCGAGCCCACGGTACTGAAGCTCTGACTCTGGGTGGTTCCCTCTTCGCGCAGGGAATGTTTAGTGGTGCTGCTGCCGATGGTGAAACCGATCCCGCCGCTGCCCATCAGGCCGCTTTTGTGCTCTTCCTTAAAGCGCCAGCTCGAGTCGGTGTTGGTGGCTGCCACGATATCGACATTATTCCCGGCTCCCAGCGCGACCGTTCCGTCGCCGACCACCGAGGAGCCTTTCACCAGCAGGTTGTTGCCCGCCTGCACCTGAACATTATCGCCGCTCAGCAGGGTGCCCGCTTCACGGGTGGCGCTGTCCTCTTCGATGGTATGTGTCGTTTTGCTGCTAAGGAACCCTTTTTTAGTCTTAGTCTGTTCTTTGTAGTGATAGTCACTTTCGGTGGCGGTGGTGAGATTCACGTCGCGCCCGGCGGCCACGCCAATATCACCGCTGGCCGTGACCTGTGCCGCCTGGCTATTCACATCACGTCCGGCGAGGATCGTGGTGTTGCCACCGCTGGCAATTTCGGTTCCCTGCTGGCGCACGGATTCGTCGATGACCGTCTTCTTTTTCTCACGCGTGCTGCTGCCATCGACCGTTGCCTCAGCCTGCAGATTCACATCGCGCCCGGCCTGGATGCCGACGTTATTTTCAGCCGCGATGCCTGCGGCCTGGCTGGTGATATCCCGGCCCGCGACCAGCGTCACGTTATCGCCCGCACTCACCGTGGTGCGGTCTGCGCTGCTGTGATGGGTTTCTTTACTGCCGCGCTGGCTGCTTTGGCTGTTATCTGCCGCGTTGAGGTTCAGGTCATTGCCCGCCACCAGCTGCGCCGTTTTTCCAGCGCTGAGGGCGCTGCCCGTCACGGTCAGATCGTTCCCGGCCTGCATCCCCAGATTGCCGCCTGCGGTGATGTTGCTGGCCTCATTTTCTGTCGATGCAGAGCGGGTATTTTTCTGCCCCCAGAAGCCGGATGCACTGCTGGTGTCGTTTAGCTGATTGGCGGCAATATTGATGTTGCCGCCTGCGCCCATCGCCAGGTCGCCACCCGCGCTAACGTTCGCCCCAGTGATATTGATGTCTTTCGCCGCCGCCATAGAAAGGCCATCGGTGGCGCTGATCGACGCCGTTTCACCCACGTCGGTGCCGCTGATGAACACGCTGCCGTTGCGGCCACTGCTGCCGCCACGCCACTGTTCGGTGCGGGTGATGTTGTTGATGCTGCCGGTGGTACTTTCGAGCTGGACGGTTTTGCCGCTGATCGCGGAACCGATATTGTTGATATCGCCCAGCGCGCTCAGGTTCAGCCCGCCGCCTGCGCTGATAAGCCCGGCATTGAGGTTATCGAGACTGTTGCTGCTGTCGATAGTCAGCCCGTTTTGTGCCAGCAGCGAGCTGCCGTCGTTGGTCACCTTGCCGCCTGCCAGCTGCACAGTGTTGCCACCGATCACGCTGCCGTTATGCACTTCGGTGTCTTTGGGTGACAGGTAGACTTTCGGCACCATCACCGTCTTACCGTTGATGGTGGCGGTCTCCCACCACAGGATACTGTGGTCGAGCGCGGCCAGTTGGTCAGCGGTGAGTGCCACCCCGAACCTCAGGCCAAGAGAGGTCTGCGCCTCGGCGGCGCTGTCCATCAGGTAACGCATCTGGTCCAGATCGGAGCCCAGGCCATTGATGTAGCGACTGCCGGTCTGGTTCAGCACGTAGTTCGACACGTATCGGGTATCAAACGCCGCATCGCCGAGGAATCGGTAGTCGTTATCCGGGTTGAGATGCAGCCTGTCCATCATGTACGACGAGCCCAGGAACTGATTGGTGTCGGTGTACTGGCTGTTGGTTTCTCGTGGGGCCGCCCCCGGATTCATGCCGAGCAGTTTCCACAGGTCACCAAACAGGCTTTGATCCACCTGACCAAGGCCGTCCAGTTTCGGATTGACGGTGATCAGATACGGGCTGTCCGGGTCGCTCGACGGAACAAAATAACCGTTCTTACCGGAAGGCAGCGGATAGCTGTCGTCGATCCCGGCAGGCGCCAGGCCGGTGCCATCGGCAATCGACTGTCCGTTATTACCTGCGTCCTGCCAGGTCGGAGTGGTTATCGCCAGCGTTCCGGCATCGTCCAGCGCTTGCTGGCTGGCACCGTCGCCGATGCTTTGCGCCGACGGGGTGTTCAGGCTTGGCGCGGTAATGGTGTTGCTGATTTTGCCCGCGTTGGCGGTGGTGTTGGTGTTACTGATATCGCTGGCAAAATTCGCGTTAACATTGCCCCCCGCCTGGATGACGGAGCGATAGATTTCGCCCTGCTCGGTAGTGCTGTCATGCCCGATAAGCTGAAACCCCAGCTTGGTGCTGGTCGGCATCACATCGTTGTAATTATTACCGTCCGTTGGGTAGCCGTTCATTGGGTTTACCGCATACCCCAGCCTGTCGGTGGCATACTGATAAACATACCAGTCGGTTGTCGTTCCCGACTGCCAGCTCTGGTTGTTAAGCGTGTTCCCTGCCAATCGGATATCACCGTTAGCCAGAATATTGCTCGCCAGGTTATCCATCGTGCTGGCGTTGATCGTCAGATTATTGCCTGATGCGATGCGTGCCGCGCCACCTGTGCTGGTCACATCGGTACGTGTCTGGCTGCCGATAAACCGCTGCTCGGCAGTCTCCTGGAACATCGCGTAAGAGAACTGATTCCAGTGAATGTAGTTACAGGCCCCGTGACCGTTACATGGCCCCACCTGACGCTCCATCACCCGGCTGGTCATGCCATAGGTGCCGTCCGCCAGTTGGCTGATATCGACACTAATCGTGGCATCACCCATTCCGGCAATGGTCTGAGCCCCCTCAATCTGCGTTGTTTTCGTCTCCAGTCCATCGCGCTGATTCAACAGATGCCCGGTGTTAATCGTGATATCACCGGTCTGGGTCTCAATCGAGCCAGAGGTATTAATCACCTCCGCGTTCGCCGCACCGGAGGCATTCTTTTGCATCAGCAGATTGTTGCCCGCCAGAATATCGCCGCGCAGGTTCTGGATGCTGTTGCCGTACAGAGAGAGATTTTTGCCTGCATACAGCAGGGCGGTGTTGATAATGGCCGCAGGCGCGTTCAGCACAAGATTGCCTGCCGTGCCCGTGAAACCGTCCAGGGTGATATTGCCGAGGCTGGTCAGGCTGACATCGCCGCCCGCCTGCAGGCTGCCGCTGGCGTTCATCGCCACACTGCGACCGCTGAGCGCGGTCGTTCCCGAACCGGCGGTGATGTGTCCGTTATTACTCAGGTTGCCCGCCGCATTCAGGGTGATGCCATTCCCCTGCAGCGTCCCGCCGTTGGTGATATCGCCCTGGCTGGTCAGCGAAAGCTGTTTGTTCGCCGCAATCACGCCCTGCGCCGTGAAGCTGTTGGTGAGTTTCAGGGTCAGATTACCCAGCGCCACCAGTTGTCCGATGCCGCTCAGGGAGGCGACATCCGCCATCATATCGCCGCCGCTGAACAGTTTACCGTTACTGTTGTTGAGGGTGTTGCCCGTCAACCGCATGCCCTGGTTGCCCAACAGCGTGCCGCTGTTATTCAGGGTCTGGTAATTCACGTCCAGCATCCCGGCCTGGAACATCCCGGCGTTGTTGAACGTCGTCCCGCTGAGGGTGGCCTTATTCGTCGCCATCACCGTGCCGCCGTTGGCAAGCTTCGCGACGTTGAGCACCAGATTGGTGGCCTGCAGCCAACCGTTCCCGCCGTAGTCAGCCGTAGTCAGGGTGAGGTCGCTGCCGGAGAGCATTTTGCCGTTGTTGCGGGTTTGCGTCGCAGCGGTGAGGGTCGTTTGCCCGTTGCCCTGAATCGTGCCGTCATTGGTGAAGACCGGGGCGCTGATGTTCAACGTCGTCGGGCTGAGAATAACGCCGCTGGCGCGGTTGGTCAGCGCATTAAGCAGGGTGAGCGTGAGGCCATTGTCGCCCTGAACCCGGCCGCTGTTATCGAGACGGTTGGCCCGAAGCTGCGTGCTGGCTCCCTGAATCTGCCCGCTGTTGGTGATATCGGCTGCCGCAACCGACAGCGCACCACCGGTCAGCAGTTTGCCCTGCTGTTGCAGCGCCCCGTTGAGATCGGCACTCAGGCTTTTCACGCCGCTGATTTCACCGCTGTTGGTCAGGGAATCGCCCTGTAAGGCAAGCGTTGAGGCACTGATCAGGCCCTGATTACTCAAGGCTTTGCCGGTAATGCGCGCCTCGCCAAGGGCGGTGATTTTACTGCCCGTGGCCGCTATCACGTCCCCGCTGAGGGTCAGCGCCAAATCCAGCGCGCTTTGGATAGCCCCGCTGTTATTCAAACGGGCCGCGTCGAGGGTCATATTTTGCCCCTGCCAGAGACCGCTGTTGGTAACCTCGCCCGCCTTGATGGCAAGCGTGCCCTGGCTCAACAGGCTGCCGCCGTTATTCAGCGTCCCGTTGCCGTTTAGCGTCAGCTCGCGCAGGCCGATGACCGTGCCCTGGTTATTCACCCCGTTGTAGGTTAGCCCCAGGGTGTCGCCCTGTAAGCTGCCGTCGCTGGTGAACTGCGTGCCGCTAAGCCGCATCTCACCGCCGGAGAGGATCTTGCCGTGGTTGGTCAGCGTCGGAGCCTGAAGAGTGAATTGGCCCTGACTCATCAGGTCCCCGTTGTTCAGCAAAGTGCCGCGCAGGGTGGCCTCGAGCGCACCGGTGGCGAGCACCGAGCCGGGGCTGGTCCAGTCTCCGGCATTGACGCTAAGCTGTTGACCCTGGGTAGTGCCCGCGGTGGTCAGCGTGTTGCCCGTGAGAGATAAATCCCCCGCCGTCAGCCAACGTCCCCCCGCCCCCTGATAGAGGCTATCCCCTGACAGCGTCAGTTCGTTCGTACCCTGCAACAGCCCGTCGCTGTGCAGCGTGTCGGCATTCACCTCCAGCGCGTTGGCGGTGATTTTACCGGGGTTCGTCAATGAGGAGGCATTCAGCGTCAGGCCACGGTCACTGGTAATGAGCCCGCTGTTGCTGATATCCGTCCCGGTGAGAGCCATCTCCCCGGCGCTGGAGAGCGTCCCGCTCTGACTGTTGCTGAAGGTGCCGCCGTTCAGGGTAAGCTGGGAATCACTTTGCAGCGCCCCGCTGTTGCTGAGCGAACGGAGGTCAAAAGAGAGCGCACTGCCCAGCACCTGCCCGCTGTTGATGAGCGTGTCGCCGCGCACGGTGAGAGCGGCATCGCTGGCTATCACGCCGTGGCTGGTGATATCCGGGATATCCAGCGTCAGCGCGGAGGCGCTGTACAAAGTGCCGTTATGCAGGTTGTTCAGGGTATCCGTGCCGAGCGCCAGCAAGTTGTCGCCCTGCAGCATGCCGTTGTTGGTCAGCGTCTGCGACTGCGAGCGCAGGGTCGATCCCACCACCGTACCGCTGTTATTCAATTCCGGGGCATTCAGCGTGACGGCGTTCGCGCTGCTGTTGCCGCTGTGGTTCAGCGTCCCGCTGGCGTTCACGGCCAACGCGTTTCTGGCCGCCTGTGTACCGGCAAGCGAAGCCTCACGGGCGGTGATGCTCAGGTTATTGCCGCTTTGAACCTGGGCGCCGCCGACGGTGCTGAGCCGGTCAGCGCTCAGCTGTATATCCCCGCCCGCACTGAACTCACCGTCCAGTGTCGCCGTTGTGGTCTGAACGGAGAGCGCGTTACCGCTGTGGGTCAGGGACGATTTTCCGCTGCTCAGGGTACTGGCGTTCAGCGTCAGCGCTTTACCCCCCGAGAGCGTACCGTTCTGCGTAACGTTTCCGGCCTTCAGGGTCAGCGCGTCATCCGTCACCAGCGAACCGCTGTTGGTCAGGCTGCGACTGGCGGTAATGTCGGCCTTGCCCTTCGCGCCCGCGCTACCTGTTTGCGTGAAATCCTGCGTCTGAACGTTCAGCGTCGTGCCGCTCAACAGCGAACCGCTGTTATTGAGGGTCGTGCTGCTCACCGCCAGGGCATTGCCCTGCATCTGGCCGCTGTTAGTCAGCGTGCTGGCGTTCAATTGTGCGTTCCCGCCTGCCAGCATTTTGCCGCTCTGGGTCAGGGTGCTGGCGTTGACGTTCAGGTTCTGCCCGGCGGTCATCTGCCCCTGGTTGATCAGGTTATCGCGGGCGTTGGCGGTGATATGGCGCGCGGCGTTGGCCTGGCTCCCGGCATCCTGGCTGATATTTTTCGCCGCAAGCGACACGTCCCGCCCGGCGGTGAGTTTTTCATTGCGCTGGGTAAGACTGCCGTTGGCGTTCAGCACCAGATCCTGATCGCTGTTCAGCGAGCCATTCCCCAACGCGATATCGCCCTGGCTGTCGAGTGCAATATTGCCGCTCGCTTTATGGTCGCCGGTCAGGGCGATATCCTGCCCCTTCGCCGCGATTGCGCCGCTGGCAAGGCTGTTGTGAACCGTCAGTTTACCGTTGGCATCGAGAGTGATATCGCCCTGGCGGGCGTTCAGGTCGCCGAGGTTAACGCCGACGCCTTTCTCACTGGAGATAAGATGGATCCGGTTGGCGTACATGCCGCCCAGCGCCCCGGTGTCCACCGCGACCCTTGGGGCCGCGCCCTCGCCTTGCTGCGCCTGCACGCTGCCGTTGGCATTCACCCGGTTTGCCCCGGCAATCACCTTTAAATCTTTGGCATGGATAGCAGCATTCACTTCTGTGGCGCGGGAAATAATCGACAATGCATCGCTGTGGCTGGCGTCAATGCCCTGGCCTTCGATGCTGATGCTACCTTTTTTGACATCCAGCGCCTGCAGATTACCGTGCGCGTCAAAGACCGGCTTCCCGGTGGTCAGCGTGGCCTGCGGGGTGTTGATAAACCCACAGCCGTTACAGGTGATGCCGTACGGGTTGGCGACCATCACGTTCGCCGCTTTCCCCGCCACTTCGGTATAACCCTGAAGCTGTGACCGGTTGCCGCCGGTCACTTCGTTGATGATGCCTTTCGCTTCCTGGCCCGCTTTCAGGTTCGCGTTGCCGTTGATTATCCCGCCCAGTTGCGTCTGATTGAGTTTGCCGGTGGCGTTATTGAGGATCAGCCCCTCTTTGCCAACGTTGTAATCTCTGAACTGGTTGTGCGAAATCCCGGCCCCGTTCGGGGTGGCGATATTCACCACCGGCACGCCGTTTGCCGCCTTGTCCGTGGAGGTTTTCCCCTGCGGCGTGATCACCGCGCCCACCGCAGGCAACAGCGGTTGCCCGGCAATCAGGGCGCTAATCACATAGCTCAGCAGACGGAATGACAAACGGACAGGAGGCTGATTCATCTTTTTTTATCCTTAAAATGCGACGGCAACGCGGTAATAAACGCTGACATGATCCGGACCAAGCCAGTCCGGATACACCAGGGGCAGCCCCACGGTGAACGACGTTGAAACCCAACGATTAGCGGTACTCAGCCCGGCGGCGGTTCCCCACAGGGTGCCCCCCGCATAACTGTCCAGTTTGTCGGAATGCAGCCAGCCGCCATCCAGGGCAACCAGCGTGCTGACCTGGCCGATAACCGGCAGCGTAAACAGGGTGTAATTGAGTTCGTTCCGCCAGTACGCGCCGTTATCCCCGGAAATACTTTGCTCTTTAAAACCGCGAACGGAGCTTTCACCGCCAATGGTCATACGTTCGCTGCCGTACAGACGGTCCGGCGTCCACTGCCCGTAAACGCTCGCCAGCCACCACAAATCGTTGGCGACCGGCCGCTGGTAACTGCCGTTCAGGCTCCATTTGCGGAACTCGGCTTTCGGTAAATCACCATTCTGGTTGCCGTCACTTTGCGCATCAAACCACGGCATGCCGCGGCTGAAGGTCGGGTTAAAGGTCGCGACCCCGCCGAGGATTTTTTGCGTATGATTGAGGCCAAACAGCAGGCTGGTGAGCTTCCGGCTGCTGCTCTGGAGCAACACGTCATCCAGATAGTTTCGGTTGATGCGGTGGCTCAGGCCCACAGAGACGCCGGTTTTGATGTCGCCGTTGCGGAACAGCACATGGGATAAATTGACCCGATGCGTCTCGGTGTCTCCGCTGGAACGCCACAGATAGCCATTGTTATCAATGGTGCTGAGGTAGTTGTTCCAGCTGTAGCTGTAGTCGAGCAGGCTGTAACCGTAGGGAATACTGACCCCGGCGGCCACGTTCTGCGCATCCTTTGAATTTGAAAACGCACTGCTGCGACCGCCGCTGACAAACCAGCTATCGGCCAGTCCCAGCAGGTTGTTCCCGGTCAGCGAGCCATTAATCTGCCCGACTCCGGTACTTTTTTGCCCACTATTATCGAAGCTGACTGCGCCACTGAGGGGAAATTCCGGCGTGGCCGTCAGATGCACCACCGACCAGCCTTGTTGAGTGCCGGGAAGAATTTCAATCTGCACCGGTGTGGTCCGGGTGCGATTAATTTGCTCCATGCCCTGTTCAATATCGCGCAAATTAAGAATTTTGCCTTCCAGTCCTGGGAAGGTCATCGCCAGTTCGCGCGCCGGGGCATTATCCATGCGGATTTTTTCCAGTCGACCTTCCAGCACAAACAGGTGTAATTCCCCTGAACGTAAATCCTGTTCGGTCAGGAAAGCTCGGCTGGTGATATATCCCCGGCTGATATACCAGTCGGAAACACTATTAGTGATCTCATTAATACGCGCCATATCGAGGCATTCGCCCTGCCAGGGCGCGAAGAGTTTTTGCTGCTGACGTTCATCAATCAACGTCGCCCCATCCAACACGATGCGCTGGATAGTGAAGCACGGGCCTTTGAGGACTCCCGGCGTTGCGGGCGTAGTGGGTTTCGGCAACGGCTGTACCTGCTCCAGCGCGTCACGCTGCTGCTGGTTCTGGCGCAGTAACTGTTGCTGCTGCTGTTCAATGCTGTCGCGATCGGCGGGTGACAGAAGTGCGGCGGATGCCGTCTGACTCAACAACAATAATATCCATACCGGATATAGAGCTTTCATCCCTGTTCCTGTTAATAATCGTTATTAGGAAACTTCTGGCTTTATGCGTGAGCGCATTTTAAACACACTTTTTTGCATTTGTGAATGTATGGACAAGTTATTCTTATTAGTTAAGACATTTTAAGAAAAAGACAAAACTAAAAATCATTCATTTTCAAATGACTAAATTAAAATTTTAGTATTGCTTAATAGTCATATTCTTAATACTTAATCCCTCTAATAAACGTGCCACAAGAGGATATATCTTGCGGATGTTCATCAAAAACAGGAAGTATTGGGAAGAATAAGTGCCAAAGATAAATAATAACGGAAGTTTATTTATAGAAATGGAAGCGAGCGCCCGGCGGCGCTGCGCTTGCGCGGGCCTACAAGTGGGCGTCAAAATTTGGACGAAAAAAAACCGCTCAAAAGAGCGGTTTTTTCGAATGTGGTCGGCGAGAGAGGATGACTCGCCACTGCGTGGCTTCGCCCTTCGGGCCGTTGCTGAAGCAACGTTCTCTCGCTGCGCTCGAGTCGAACCTCCTTCCCCGGAGCTTCTCATCCTCGTCAAATTCCAGACGAAAAAAAACCGCTCAAAAGAGCGGTTTTTTCGAATGTGGTCGGCGAGAGAGGATTCGAACCTCCGACCCACTGGTCCCAAACCAGTTGCGCTACCAAGCTGCGCTACTCGCCGAATGCGGAGCGCATCTTACTGCTGCGATGCTACCCCGTCAATCCCTTTTCCACAAAAGCCAGACTGATTGGCGATAAACTCGCCATTGATTTACTGACCTTTTGCCGGAACGTGACACCAGTTGTTGTTCTCGTTGATCCCGCCGTCTGGCGAAGTGTATCCGAGACAGCCCATGATGGTGTCATATAGCTCCACGTGACGACGTGGCACCTTCATGTCGGCTTCTTTCTTCAACTGTTTAAACGCCTGCTGATGCGCGGGGTTTTCCAGATACTTATCAGACATCCACACCAGCATGGGTACCCGGAACTGCTCCGGCGGGGCCAGGTTACGCGGCGTGCCGTGCAGGTGCTCTTTCTCGTTGATCGACTCACCGTGATCGGCAGCGTAGAAGACGATGGCCTTCTTATCGCGCAACTGGTCCAGCACGTCGCTGATAAAGGTATCCACGTACAGCACTGAGTTATCGTAGGCGTTAATCAGTTCTTTCTTGCTGCAATAATCATTGATGCCGACACACTCTGGCTGCCATTGGGCAAAATCACGGGTGTAGCGCTGGTAGTAACTCCAGTGCGACCCTTTGGTGTGCAGGATAATCAAATGCTTGCCGTTCGGATGGCCTTCCAGCGACTGCGCCACTTCCGGCAGCAGCAGTTTATCCGCTACGTCTTTGCCACGGTTACGTGGCTCAGCGCCAATCTGCTCGCGATAAGCGATGTTGTCGGCCATGGTGTTGCTGTAGAACCACATCTCACTCTGCATCGCGAACAGGTCTGAGCTAAAGCCCAGCTGTTTCAACACCGCAAACACGTTCTGCTCTTTCAGCGTACGTTGAGGATTGTCCTCCGCCCCGCCCTGGCGCACAAACATGCAGCGCAGTGACAGCTTGGTGGCGGTGTCGCAGGACGTGCCGCGATAGGCGACCAGGTTTTTCTCCTGCGACAGCTTCGGCGTGGTATTTCGGTCATAACCGAGAATGCCCATGTGATCCCAGCGGGTCGTTTCCCCGATGATAAACACCACGTAGGTGTTATCCAGGTCTTTACCCGGTGCCACGTAGGTGAACTTTTTCGCCGGGTTGATTAAGGAGCGACTGTCAGAGGATTCATCCACCTGCGCCCAGGCATATAACCCCAGAGCCGAGACCCAGTTCGAGGGCAGATAGGAGTTGGCGATCACGCCCCCGTAGCTCGGCATATCGCCCTGAGACGTTTTCTCAACCTGTTTTTGATGGCGATCCATCAGACGGATCGGCGCCCAGACCAGCAGCCCGGCCATCAGCACCACGGCAAGATTACGCACGCGCTGTCCACGGGTGCGAAGCTGGCGCAACAGCGTATAGCGGCAGCGGTTGCTCCAGATGAAGAACAGCGGCGGCAGGCTTGAGAGCACGGTCCACATCATCAGGCCGCGACCCATCACTTCTTTGGACAGGTCAACGTCGGTGGTCATCACCGAGGCCACGATGCCGTAGCCAATGACCACGTTCATAAAGGTCATGTAATAACTGGCGGCTGCGGAGATAACCACCACCAGCGAGGCAAGAACCTGCCACGGGCGGCGACCAAACAGTGACAGCAGGCGCAGTAAGAAGAAGGTGGCAAGGACTGAACCACAGAGTTCGATGACGGCAAAAATTCCGTTTTGTGCGGAGAAATCTTCGAAGTAGCCCAACAGACGACGGACCAGCACCGCACCATTCAGGAACAGGCCGATGTAGAGCGCAAGGAACAGACACAGCCGTTGTTGCGTTAACGATTTAATATATTTCATTCAAGCAAAACCCTGGGAAAGGGGGTACAAAAACCGACTTATCTATCGGTATGACAGTAAGCAGATTAAGGAATCGCGTAAGGAACAGTTATCAGAAACGTCTATAAGCGCCACAAGTAGACCATAGCGGAAGGGAAAAGTGTCATCAGGAAGTGTGATCCGGGCAATATTTACAAAAATAATTACCCGGACCGAATGATTAATTGCAGCAATGTGTTATGAGAGGGTTAACCGGTTCGCAGTATCAGGCGTGAACCTGTTGAAGAACCTGGTTTTTTGGCTGACGAATAGTGGTCGACAGCGCCAGAGACAGGATCAGCAGGGCGAAGATGACGCAGAAGGTCACGTAGAAACCGCCGAACAGGGAGGCGATAATCGAACCACAGATGCTGCCAATCCCGAAGCCGAGATAAATCACACCGTAGTTTTTCGCCAGGTTGTTCAGACCGAAGAACTCGCTCACCAGCGATGGGAACACGGTGATGGTGCCGCCGAAGTTAAAGGCGACACAGGCAATCGCCGCGAAGAAGCTCACCGCGTTCAGCGGGGCGAACAGCAGTGCTGCCATACCGACCAGGGAAATAACCTGCCCGATAGTAATCACGCGGATACGGGCAATTTTGTCGGACAGGATACCGAGTATCAGACGGCCACTCAGATTGGCGATGGAAATCACGGTCACCGCATTCGCCGCCGTCATCACATCCAGATGGACCATGCCCTGGGCGATGTCTTTCGCCACGCCAATCACATACAGACCGCTCATGCAGGCGGTGAGGAACATCACGGCCAGCATCCAGTACTGCGGTTTACGCATCGATTCCGCGAGGGTGAAGTCATTCTCAACCACGCCGTTGGTGGTTTTCACTTCCTGCTGCGGGGCGTCTTTCATCAGGGTCGCGCCGAAGACAATCATCACCAGCACAATCGCGCCCCAGATAATAAAGGTCTTCTCCAGGCCGACGGTCGCCAGCAGATGCGTGTCGATGAACTTAAAGCCGAGGCTGCCCAGGCCGTATGCCCCGATAGAAAACGCAGAGATCAGCCCTTTACGCTCCGGGAACCACTTCACGCAGTTCGACAGCGTCAGCAGATAGCCCGCGCCGTCCGCCAGACCCACCAGCACGCCCGCACTCAGCCACAGCATCAGCAGATTGTTCGCATGGGCGGTGAGGAAGAAACCGACCCCGAGCAGAATGCCAGAGGCCATCGTGACGCGTTTCACGCCAAAACGTTCCTGCAATTTCCCGGCGATGGAGGACGAAATCGCCAGACCGAGGCTTAACAAGCCGAAGGAAAATGCCACCTGACTCACCGGCGCATCCAGCTTCGCGGACAGCGCACCGTTGAACAGACTCCAGGTATACACCGAGCCCAGTGCAAACTGGGTGATAATGGTCCCGACCAGCGTCAGCCAGCGAGTAGAAGGGCGGATTGCAGCGTTCATCGCGTATTTGCCTTATCAAGATTAACTGCTGCCTAAAATAACGAAGTGCCGTTCATGCCAGGTTAAAAAAGGCATGAACTGCCGTCAGTGCGGAATGAAATGCATTGAGGGGAGAATGAATGACATTGCGGAAAACGAAATAAGCGATTTGTTAGTGCTTACTATCGCGCTAAAAGCCGCCGCCATTGTGAACCAACGGAAAACATGATGTGTTTAAAACGCTGAATAAATGTTAAAAACGGGCGCTCACGCCCATGATATAGAGGTAGTTCGGGCCTTCACTCAAATTGTCGGCCTGCGATAATGACGCATAGGCGGCGATGCTCGGATTGAGCAGCATATCCGCTCCCACGGTGACATCCATCCAGTTACCGTCCTGCGTGGTGGTCGGGGTACGATTTAAACCCGACTGCGTTTTCCACTGATTGTCGCCGAACTGTTGGTTGTAGCTGATTTGCGCCCACGGATGCACGCCCCACAGCGGCTGTGAATCAAAGCGCCAGCCCAGGGTACTGATGCTGGCGTGCCACATCGGATCGTTGAGCGCGGTGGGGCTGCTCCCGCTGTCGCCAAACTCATTCCAGGTTGAGGTGGCGGACCCGTCATAGTGCCAGCTCGCCACCGGCCCGGTGGTGAACAACGCGCTCAGGGGGATATTCCACACCATGCTCAGGGTGCGCGTCGCATCCATCGGTGTATCATCAGGGAGATTCATGGCTACGCCGGGCTGAATTTGCGCCGCGCTGATGCGCTCCGCCAGAATATCGTCATAACGCGGTTGGTGATCGCTATCCCAGGTATAGCGTTCAGGCGTATTACTTTGTGGGTCAGTAACGATATATTCCTGTTGCCAGGCAAATGAAGATGTCACCAACGACATCCACACAAAAACAGATACCGGGTAGAGACCACCCCGGAAGCCATTGCATCTCTTAACACTCATTTTGCGACTCCGAAAGAGCCGAATCCGGCATTGTTGTTATGATTTTTTTCGCGACTGCGTATTACTAAATATTGTCATTTTATTTCTGTCGTCAAGGCAGGTTGAACAATTCTTCATCGATATCAAACAGTGGGAGAATCAGATGGAACGTTGCGGTTGGGTCAGTCAGGACCCGCTTTATATCGACTATCACGATAACGAATGGGGCGTCGCCCAGCGGGATAACCAAAAACTGTTTGAAATGATCTGTCTGGAAGGTCAGCAGGCGGGGCTTTCGTGGATAACGGTGCTGAAAAAACGTGAAAACTATCGCGAAGCCTTTCACCACTTCGACCCGAAAAAAGTGGCGGAAATGAATGAAGAAGACGTTGAAAAACTGGTGCTCAACGCGGGGATCATTCGTCACCGGGGAAAAATTCAGGCCATCATCGGTAATGCCCGTGCCTTTTTGGCGATGGAAGCCAACGGCGAACCCTTCGCTGATTTCGTCTGGTCGTTTGTCGATAACCAGCCGCAGGTGAGGCACGCCACCACCCTGGCAGAAATCCCCGCCCACACCCCCGCGTCAGATGCGCTGGCAAAAGCGCTAAAAAAGCGCGGGTTTAAGTTCGTCGGCACCACCATTTGTTACGCCTTCATGCAGGCCTCTGGGCTAGTGAATGACCACACCACCGGCTGCTTCTGCTATCCAGGAGGGGATAATGATCCGCAAATGGCAAAGTAGCGATCGCCAGCCGCTGTTAACGCTGTGGCTGGAAAGCACCATTTACGCGCATCCGTTTATTGAAGAAAGTTACTGGTACGACAGCGAGCCGCTGGTGCGCGACGTGTATCTTCCCACCGCCCATACGTGGGTGTGGGAAGAAGACGGCGAGCTGCAGGGATTTATCAGCGTGATGGACCAGCGCTTTATCGGAGCGCTGTTTGTCACCCCGGCCTGCATCGGGCGCGGTATTGGCCGGGCGCTGATCGCCTACGTCTGCGATCGCTACCCGGATTTAAGCCTTGAGGTGTATCAGAAAAACAGCCGGGCGGTGAATTTCTACCATGCGCAGGGTTTTCGGATTGAAGACAGCGCATGGCAGGATGAAACCCGGCAGCCGACGTGGATTATGCGCTGGCAGGCGGATCGAATGCTGTAAGCGGCAGCGCCGGTCCGCGGTATTTCTCCAGCCACACCAGGGCCGTATTTCCCGCACAGCCATTCCCCAGCTTCGAGCTGGGGATATCTTTGGTCAGCACGTTCACCGCCCCGTTTTTGCAAATGCCCCCCGCTTCAGGGTCAAGGTCTGGCCATGCGCCTTCATGCAGACAAATCACGCCCGGACGAATGCCGTCGGTGACCACCGCCCCGGCCAACACCTGCCCGCGCCCGTTCCACACCCGCACCAGGTCGCCATCGGCAATCCCGCGCGCGCTAGCATCATCAGGATGAAGCGTCAGCGGCTCACGCCCGGCTACCGCATAACGCTCGCGCAGCGAGGTGTAATTAAGCTGGCTGTGCAACCGGTGCGCCGGATGCGCCGACAGCAGTTGAAGCTGTTCTGGCTGCGCGTTGCCGTGCCATTCATCTGGTTCAAGCCAGGTTGGATGGCCTGGACAATCGGCATAGCCAAATCCGGCGATACGCTGCGAGTAAATCTCAATCTTGCCGCTGTCGGTTTTCAGCGGATTGGCCTGCGGATCGTCCCGGAAGGCGGCGAAGCGCACGAACTGCGCGTTCTGCTCACTCTGCGGCATCTCTATCAGCTGATTGGCCTCCCAGAACGACGGGAACGGCGGGAGCGTCACCTGCTGACTGGCCCCGCGCTGCGCGGCAATCTGATAGAAGGTCTCCAGCCATTGCAGGTCGGTTTTGCCTTCGGTAAAGCGTTCGCGCCCGCCCGTTTCCCAGCGTTCACTGAGCTCGGCGAAGACCTCAAAATCATCCCGCGCCTCATCACGCGGTGACACCACGCGTTTCATCGGCACCAGATGCTGATTGCTGTAGTCGCCGGTCATGGTCAAATCGTTGCGTTCAAACGAGGTGGTCGCGGGCAGGACGATGTCCGCATGACGCGCGGCAGCGGTCCAGAAACACTCGGAGATGACGATCAGTTCCGGCTTCTGCCAGGCGCGGATCAGCCGGTTGGTGTCCTGATGATGGGTAAAGTTGGCCCCGCCCGCCCACCATACAAAACGAATATCCGGAAAATGGCGGTCCATGCCGTTGTGCTGATACGGCGCGCCGGGGTTTTCCAGGGCTTCAACAATGCGCGCCACCGGGATTTTATCCACCGCATCGGTGCCATTGGCCACGCTGCCCTGCATCGACGCCAGAACCGCCGCACGCCGGGTCGGGTTGCCGCCGTTAGCAAAGTGATAAGAAAGGCCGAAGCCACCGCCCGGGGTGCCAATTTGCCCCAGCATCGCCGCCAGCGTGACCAGCATCCAGTGTTTCTGCTCGCCAAACTGCTGCCGCTGCATTCCCCACCCGGACATCAACATGGTGGTATTTTCGTGAAATAACTGCGCCAGTTCGCGAATTTTCGTCGCATCAATGCCGCATATCTCTGCCGCCCATTCGGCGTTTTTTGCCACGCCGTCGCGTTCCCCGGTCAGGTATTCCGCAAAATGGTCATAGCCGGTGGTGCAGCGTTCCAGGAACGTTGCGTCATGCCAGTTGTTTTCCACCAGGGTATGGGCGATGCCGAGCATCAGCGCCACGTCGGTGCCCATGTGCGGGGCAATCCACTCCATTTTGTCGCCAAAGAAGTCGACGGTTTCTGAGCGCATCGGGTCGATGCAAATCAGGCGTTTACCGCTGTTGCGCAGTTTGTCGAAGAAGGTAATACCCTGCTCATCGGACGCATTCCAGGCAATTTTCAGGGTGTTAAGCGGATTGGCGCTCCACAGCACCACCACGTCGGTATGTTCCAGAATCAGCGGCCAGCTGGTCTGCTGCTGATACACCTCATTTCCGCCAACCACGTACGGCATGATGGCCTGCGCGGCTCCGGTGGAGTAATCCCCCAGATGCCCGGTGTAGCCGCCTGCGAGGCTCATGTAACGCTGCAACAGAGTGGCAGCCTTGTGCAATACCCCGTTCGAGCGCCAGCCGTATGATCCGGCGAAAATCGACGCCGGGCCATGGGCGGTGCGAATGCGTTGATGTTGCTGATGAATCAAATCCAGCGCGTGATCCCAGCTTACACGGACAAACTCATCCTGGCCGCGCACGCCCTTTGGGCTGTCCGGTGAGGCGAGGAAACCTTTACGCACCATCGGAAAGCGCACCCGCGTTTTGCTGTGTACCTGGTCACGGACCACGCTTTGCAGCGAGTTCTCAAACGTGCCCGATAATGCGCCGCGCGAGGCCAGCACGGTATCGCCATCGGTTTCGACCAGCATCGGCCCCCAATGGGCGGCGGTCAGAACGGTTTTTGTTGTAGATGAGTTTGCCAAAACGGGCTCCTGGTTAACGGATGCAGGTGTTGCGACGGCGTATTTTTCATCACCGTTCGATTTATTTACACATTTTCGGATCGTTCTGGAATTTTCCACACAATCGCACGTCATAATCAACCGCCACGTCTGCGCTGGCAAAGAATAAAAAGGATTAAGGAAAGAAGATGAAAAAACGCGTGATCATGATTGCAGCAATGGTAAGCGGTGCGCTGGCCCTTTCAGGCTGTACCACCAACCCGTATACCGGCGAGCGTGAAGCCGGGAAATCAGGCATTGGGGCGGGCATTGGCGCGTTAGCGGGTGCGGGCATCGGGATGCTCTCTTCCTCGAAGAAAGACCGCGGTAAAGGCGCTCTGATTGGTGCCGCCGCCGGGGCCGCCGTCGGCGGTGGCGCGGGCTATTACATGGATGTGCAGGAAGCAAAACTGCGTGAGAAAATGCAGGGCACCGGCGTGAGCGTCACCCGTAGCGGGGACAGCATCGTGCTGAACATGCCAAATAACGTCACCTTTGACAGCAGCAGCGCCAACCTGAAACCGGCCGGTGCCAACACCCTCACCGGAGTGGCAATGGTGCTGAAAGAGTACGAAAAAACCGCCGTGAATGTGGTGGGCTATACCGACAGCACCGGCAGCCAGGACCTGAACATGCGCCTGTCTCAGCAGCGTGCCGACTCGGTCGCCAGCGCGCTGATCACTCAGGGCGTGGCCGCCAACCGCATCCGCACCACCGGGATGGGCCCGGCGAACCCTATCGCCAGCAACAGCACCGCCGAAGGCAAAGCGCAGAACCGTCGCGTAGAAATCACCCTCAGCCCGCTGCAGTAATCGTTGTGCCGGGCGGCGGCGCTGTCGCCCCCGGTCAACACCTCGCCTTGCCATAACCCCTCCGCGATTAACGGCTTGCCATCGTCTATTTTCGCGCTAAGGTGTTCACACATTCAGGTGAAGGAAGCCCTCATGGCGAACAAGGCACGAGCCACCATCAGCGACGTAGCGAAAGCGGCAAAAACCGGCAAGACCAGCGTGTCACGTTATCTTAATGGCGAAAAGCATCTGCTCTCCGATGCCCTTCTGGCGCGGATTGAAGCCGCAATTGCCAATCTCGATTACCGCCCAAGCCTGATGGCACGCGGCCTGAAGCATGGCCGTACCCGTCTGATAGGTCTTATCATCGCCGACATCACCAATCCCTATTCCGTCAACGTGCTCAGCGGCATTGAAGCCGCTTGCCGCGAACAAGGGTTCACCCCATTGGTCTGTAACACCAATAACGAGGTGGATCAGGAACGCCATTATCTCGACCTGCTGCGCAGTTATCAGGTGGAAGGGATCGTGGTCAACGCCGTGGGGATGCATGAGGAAGGGCTGAATCGTCTGCAACAGTCGGCGCTGCCAATGGTGCTTATCGACCGTAAAATTCCTGATTTCGCCTGCGACGTGGTCGGGCTGGATAACACCCAGGCCGCCACCACCGCCACCGAACACCTGGTCGAGCAGGGCTTCGAAGCGCTGCTGTTTCTCAGCGAACCGCTCGGCAGCGTCAATACGCGCCGGGAGCGTCTGGCCGCATTTCACGCTACGCTGGCCCGCTATCCGGGGATCAGCGCCGCAAACAGCGAAGTGCCGCTCAACGACGGGGCGATGATTGATAACGCCCTACGCCAGTTCCACGCTACCCATCGCGGAATGCGCAAAGCGGTTATCTCTGCCAACGGCGCACTGACGTTACAGGTGGCCCGCTCGCTCAAACGCCTCGGCCTGCACTGGGGCAGCGACATCGGCCTGCTCGGCTTTGACGAGCTGGAATGGGCCGAACTGGCGGGCGTGGGCATCACCACCCTCAAACAGCCCACCTGGAAAATCGGCCATGCCGCCGTAGAGCAGGTGGTACGCCGGATCGAAGGCAGCAACGAACCTATTCGCGAGCAGGTTTTCTCGGGCGAACTGATCGTCCGCGGATCCACCAGCCGCTAATTCCCGTGTGATGGCGATCATAATTCGGGCAAGCCGATCTTTTCTTTGGAACCGGTTCCATCTAGCGTATTAAAGAGAAACCCCTTCTCTTTTCGCTCTGGAGTGACCGGATGGCCAGAAAAATTATCGTTGTCACCGCCGCTTACGGCCACGATCGTCTGCAGGCTCTGGGCGGTCAGCGTGCCGTTTTGCCCGTGATTGCCGCCGCGGGTGCCGACGGCGTTGAAATTCGCCGTGAACTGTTCACCCCGCAGGACATTGACGCCCTGCCGCTGCTGGGCGCAGACATCGCCCAACACTCACTGCTGGCCTGTTATTCCGCGCCAGAAGCGCTGTTCGAGGCTGACGGTAGCCTGAACCCACGTCTTCATGCCCTGCTGCGGGAAGCCAAAGCCCTTAACGCGCTGTGGCTGAAACTGTCGCTCGGCAATTTCACCCAGCCCACCACGCTGGATACGCTGCGCGCTATTCTGGCGGAGTGCAACGTTCCGCTGGTGGTGGAAAACGATCAGAGTGAATACGGCAAGCTAGCCCCGATGCAGCGCTTCCAGGCCGCCGTTCAGGTGAAGAATTTATCGGTCAGGCTAACCTTTGATATGGGCAACTGGCTGTGGCTGGGTGATTCCCCTGAACAGGCCGCGCGTCATCTGGCGCCGTCGGTGGGCTATGTGCATGTCAAAGCCGCGGTCCCGCATCACAACGGCTGGCGTGCCGTGCCGCCGGATGCCGATCCGCGCTGGGCTGCCCTGCTGCAATCCTTACCCAACGACGTGCCGCGTGGCATTGAGTTCCCGCTCGAGGGCGAGGATTTGGTTGCCGTCACCCGGCGTTATGTCCACTGGTTACGCGAGGAGTAAGCCATGAATCAGGCACTGGATGTCATTACCATTGGCGAAGCCATGGCGATGTTTGTCGCCCAGCAACCCGGCCCGCTCAGCCAGGGTGAAACCTTTGTGAAACGTATTGCGGGTGCCGAGCTGAACGTCGCTACCGGCCTGGCACGGCTGGGGCTGAACGTCAGTTGGGTCAGCCGCGTGGGCGATGACAGCTTCGGCCAGTTCGTGCTGGAATCCCTTCAAAAGGAAGGGATCGACCCCGCAGGCGTCACCCTCGACGGGCGCTATCCGACCGGGTTCCAGCTCAAATCTAAAGTTGAAAATGGAACCGATCCCATTGTGGAATACTTCCGCAAAGGCTCGGCGGCCAGCCACCTCAGCCCGGACGATTTTAACCTCGAGCTGTTCACTCGCGCTCGTCATTTGCATCTCAGCGGCGTGGCGGCGGCGTTGTCAGCCAGTTCATTTGAATTACTCGATCATGCCGCGAAGGTCATGAAAAAAGCCGGGAAAACACTCTCTTTTGATCCGAATCTGCGCCCGGTGCTGTGGAAAAGTGAAGCCGAGATGGTCGAGAAGCTCAATCAACTCGCCTGCCAGGCCGACTGGGTGCTGCCGGGTCAAAAAGAGGGGCAGATCCTCACCGGCGAGCGCTCGCCCGAAGGCATTGCTGAGTTTTACCTCAGCCGGGGCGTGAAAACGGTGGTGATTAAAACCGGAGCCGACGGGGCGTGGTATCAAACCGCAAGCGGTGAAAAAGGCGCTATCGCAGCGGTAAAAGTCGAAAACGTCGTCGATACCGTCGGTGCAGGCGATGGTTTTGCCGTGGGGGTGATTAGCGCCCTGCTGGAAGGGAAAACCGTGGCGCAGGCCGTTACGCGCGGGAACAAAATTGGTTCGCTGGCGATTCAGGTGCAGGGCGACAGCGAAGGTCTGCCCACTCGGGACGCGCTCGGCGAGGCATAACGCTCAGAACATGACCCAACAACGCTACCCTGTACCCTACAAACAGCGGTAGCACACACCTCACCAACAGAGGCTCGCTTATGAACCGTTCAAGCCATGCAACCAAACGCTGGTGGTACATCATGCCAATCGTGTTTATCACGTACAGCCTGGCGTATCTCGACCGCGCAAACTTCAGTTTCGCTTCCGCCGCCGGGATTAATGACGATCTCGGCATTACCAAAGGCGTCTCCTCGCTGCTCGGGGCGCTGTTCTTCCTCGGCTATTTCTTCTTCCAGATCCCCGGGGCGGTGTACGCCGAACGCCGTAGCGTGCGCAAGCTGATTTTCGTCTGCCTGATCCTGTGGGGCGGCTGCGCGTCGCTCACCGGGATGGTAAGCAACATCCCAATGCTGGCGGCGATCCGCTTTATTCTCGGGGTGGTGGAAGCCGCAGTCATGCCCGCAATGCTGATTTATATCAGTAACTGGTTCACGAAATCAGAACGCTCGCGCGCCAATACGTTCCTGATCCTCGGCAACCCGGTGACGGTACTGTGGATGTCGGTGGTCTCCGGCTACCTGA
Organism: Scandinavium sp. M-37; assembly: GCF_043558715.1. Taxonomy (NCBI): domain Bacteria; kingdom Pseudomonadati; phylum Pseudomonadota; class Gammaproteobacteria; order Enterobacterales; family Enterobacteriaceae; genus Scandinavium; species Scandinavium sp. M-37. Next base: position 120,380 of record NZ_JBIGIN010000006.1, on the reverse strand, counting down.
TCCAGTCCTTCGGCTGGCGGGAAATGTTTATCTTCGAGGGCATTCCGGCGGTGATTTGGGCGTTCTGCTGGTGGGTGCTGGTGAAAGACAAACCGACCCAAGTTGGCTGGCTGTCCGAGGCCGAAAAAACCGATTTACAGCAACAGCTCGATCGCGAACAGCAAGGCATCAAAGCGGTGCGGAACTATGGCGAGGCCTTCCGCTCGCGCAACGTGATTTTACTGTGCCTGCAATATTTCGCCTGGAGTATTGGGGTGTACGGTTTTGTACTGTGGCTGCCATCGATACTCCGCAGCGGCGGGGAAAACTTAGGCATGGTGGAAGTGGGCTGGCTGTCGTCGGTGCCTTATCTGGCCGCCACCGTGGCGATGATCCTTGCCTCATGGGCATCGGACAAAATGCAAAACCGCAAGCTGTTCGTTTGGCCGCTGCTGCTGATCGCGGGCTGCGCCTTTATCGGCTCGTGGGCCGTTGGGGCCGATCACTTCTGGATTTCTTACACCCTGCTGGTGATTGCCGGGGCCGCGATGTACGCCCCATACGGGCCTTTCTTTGCGATTGTGCCGGAGATGCTGCCGCGTAACGTCGCCGGTGGCGCGATGGCGCTGATCAACAGCATGGGCGCCCTCGGCTCGTTCTTCGGCTCATGGTTTGTCGGTTACCTTAATGGGGCCACCGGCTCGCCGTCCGCCTCCTACATTTTTATGGGGGTGGCACTTTTCGTCTCTGTGTGGCTGACTTTAATTGTTAAGCCTGCTAATAATCAGACAATCCCTGTCGGCGCACGCCACGCCTGAACCTTTGACACTGGAGAGAGGAATGAAACCGTCCGTCATTCTCTACAAAAAGTTACCTGACAACTTATTACGCCGCCTGGAAGCCCACTTCACGGTGACCCGCGTCCACGACCTGAGGGAAGAGACCGTCCGCAGTCACGCGCAGACATTTAAAGAGGCCGTGGGCCTGCTCGGCTCAAGTGAAAAAGTGGACGCCGCGCTGCTGGACAGTATGCCCGCCCTGCGGGCTACGTCGACCATTTCCGTGGGCTACGACAATTTCGACGTCGAGGCGCTCAACGCCCGCAAGGTGCTGTTGATGCACACCCCCACCGCGCTGACCGAAACGGTGGCCGATACGCTGATGGCGCTGATCCTCAGCAGCGCGCGTCGGGTGGTGGAAGTGGCCGAACGCGTCAAAGCCGGTGAATGGACCAAAAGCATCGGCCCGGACTGGTTTGGCACCGATGTGCATCATAAAACCATCGGCATCGTCGGCATGGGCCGAATCGGTCTGGCGCTGGCGCAACGCGCGAACTTGGGCTTCGGGATGCCGGTGCTGTATAACGCCCGTCGCCAGCACAAGGAGGCCGAGGAGCGTTTCAACGCCCGCCACTGTGACCTCGACACCCTGTTGCAGGAAGCCGATTTTGTCTGCTCTATCCTGCCGCTGACTGACGAAACGCGTCATCTCTTCGGCGCGGCGCAGTTCGCCAAAATGAAATCCTCGGCGATATTTATCAACGCCGGACGTGGCCCGGTAGTGAACGAGAAAGCGCTGATCGCCGCGCTGAAAGAGGGCGAGATTCTGGCCGCAGGGCTGGATGTCTTCGAGCAGGAACCGCTGTCGGTAGAGTCTCCGCTGCTGTCGATGCCTAACGTGGTGGCGCTGCCGCACATTGGCTCCGCAACGCATGAGACGCGCTACAACATGGCGGCCACGGCGGTAGATAATCTGATTGATGCGCTGAACGGTAACGTGGAGAAAAACTGCGTCAACCCGCAGGTGGCTTGACGGAAGAGAGGAGCCGGGCTGGCAGAGGTGCCGCCCGGCTATTTCACTTAACGCGTGGCGTTAACCGCCGCGGTCCAGGCCTGATTAAACGCCTGGTGCTGGGAAGCCAGCGGACCAATCAGCGAGTTGTACTGGCTCGCCTGTTGAGAGGTCGGGAACTGAATGCCGTTGGCAACGAAGCTCACCTGGGTGTCCTGCTGCGCGATAAAATCGCCCACCTGCACCAGCTGCTGGGTGAAGATCTGTGCCGCCGGGATCAGCGGTTGCATCGCATTGGCTGGCAAGGTCACGACTTTGTTGTACACCTGGTCATAGACCGGCTTCAGATCGTCGTTCTGTTTCAGCGCCGCATGGGCCGCATCGGCCTGCATTTTGGCGTTTTCCAGCTGCTGGCTCAGTACGCCGAGCGAACCATTGGCCTGACGCAGCGGTTCACGCTGGGTCAGGTAATCCTGCGGGACGCGAATGGCATTCACGCTGTCCACTACCGGACGCAGACCAGCATCCATCGCCTGGCTCACCTGCTGTGAGTAGCCATAAATCACCGCGTAATCGGAGACGAATGGACCGAACTGTTTTTTCTGATCGGTGGTCAGCGTTGGCAGACGTTCGCCGCTACGCATCACGGAATTCTGTAGGAAGTCGATGAACGCTTTGCGCTGATCGCCTTCTTTATCGAAACATCCACTCAGGCTAACTACCATCAATAACGCCGCAATAGACGCAAACCAGCGAGAGCAGGACTTTCCTGTCGCCATTTTCATACTCCTTCAGCCAAAAAAGCGCAAACTGGCACACACGTGCCTGACGTTGACAAGGATAGTCGACGAGCGCCTCGCAGGATAGACTTTCCTTCAATCACGCAGGGAAAAGTCGCACACTTTCCTCTCGCGGGATAAATGTTAATTATTTGTTGCCCACATCACAAATCACATCTTTATCGCTCTGCGCCACTTCACGCTTAACTTGCTGAAAGACTACTCTTTTCTTCATCGCCCGCATTATCATCGCCACGCGACGGACGATAATCGCACGCTTCCCCCGCCCACCCCGTTGTCGAAAAAGCGCGCGGATGGTTTGATTGAATGAACGATTAACGGATAGATGTTCGGTAATCGCACATTTTACCTCCCAGGAATCGCGCCATGACCAAAACAACAACCGATATCCAGGCCTTTATTAACGACAACCCATTCACCAAATACCAGTGGATGATCCTCGTGCTGTGCTTTATCACCGTCGCGATGGACGGGTTCGACACCGCCATCATCGGCTTTATCGCCTCTGACCTTGTGCAGGAATGGGGGGTGCAAAAATCCGCCCTCGGCCCGGTAATGAGCGCCGCGCTGGTCGGGCTGGCGGTGGGTGCCCTGACCGCAGGCCCGATGGCGGACCGCATTGGCCGTAAAAAAGTGCTGATCCTTTCCATTATCGTCTTCGGTAGTTTCAGCCTGCTGACCGCGGCGGCAACCAGCCTCAATCAGCTGACGCTGCTGCGCTTCCTGACCGGGCTGGGCCTCGGAGCGGCAATGCCTAACGCTGCCACGCTGATGAGTGAATATGCGCCGGAACGCCGTCGGGCATTGCTGGTCAATCTGATGTTCGTCGGCTTCCCGATTGGCTCGTCGCTGGGCGGGTTTATTTCGGCCTGGCTTATTCCGCTTTACGGCTGGCAGAGCGTGCTGATCCTCGGCGGCGTCATGCCGTTGATCTTAGCGGTGGTGCTGATTTTCCTGCTGCCGGAATCGGTGCGCTATCTGGTGGCGAAAAACAAATCGCAGGCACAGGTGGCGACCATTCTGCGACGCATCGCCCCGCTGCCCGCCGATCCCCACTTTGTACTGCATGAAACCGGCGGCATGCCGGATAAAACGGCTCTCGGCGTGATTTTCTCCCCACGCTACGCGCTCGGCACGGTGATGCTGTGCCTGACCTACTTTATGGGCCTGCTGATTTTCTATTTACTCACCAGCTGGCTGCCGCTGCTGATCCGCGAAACGGGTGCCACCCTAAGCCAGGCTTCGATTATCACCGCCCTGTTCCCCCTCGGCGGCGGGATTGGGGTGCTGGTGCTCGGCGCGCTGATGGATAAATTCAATCCGAATAAAGTGGTGGCCGTCGGCTGGCTGCTGACCGGGGTATTCGTGTGCCTGGTCGGATTCTCCACCAGTAGCCTGGTGCTGATGGGGGTGATGGTGTTTATCGCGGGCAGCATTATGAACGGCGCGCAGTCGTCAATGCCCGCGCTCGCGGCAGGTTTCTACCCGACTCAGGGCCGGGCGACCGGCGTGGCGTGGATGCTCGGCATCGGGCGTTTCGGTGGCATTCTCGGAGCCTTCAGCGGCGTATTCCTGATGCAGGCCCAGCTGTCGTTTGAAACCATCTTTATGCTGCTGGCTATTCCGGCGCTGCTATCGGCCACGGCGTTAATGGTGAAATACGCCCTGACCCGCCCAAATCGTCAGGCCGCAAACACCACCAGCGATCTCCCTAAGGCGACACAAAAAGCCTGATACGCACGCGGCGGGTGCCAGCACCCGCCTTTGCCGGATATTTACTAACGATTTACAAAAAACGTTCTGAATAACTTTCCCGTTTCTTTATCAAATAATTAGTCGGCGTCTGCCCAGGGCTGAAACGGGTCAGGGAACCGATATCGCACGAATAGTCACCTCCGTGACCACTCCTCATCCTTTTTACTGACTATTCTTAAGAGGCTCTGAGTTGTTCACGTATCCACCGTGTGATGTAGAGGAGTTCTCAATGGAATCTAAAGATCCTATGTTTGAACTGTTGAGCAGTCTTGAACAAATCATTTTCAAAGACGATTCGCAGAGAATTACCCTGACCCAAAAGCCCACAGCCTTTACTGAGTTTGAGCAACTGCGTAAAGGCTCCGGTTTGAAAATTGATGATTTTGCCCGTGCGATGGGCGTCAGCGTTGCCATGGTGCAGGAGTGGGAGTCGAGACGAGAGAAACCGTCGCCCGCCGAACTGAAGCTGATGCGCTTGATTCAGGCCGATCCACGATTAAGTAAGCAGCTGATGGAATGAAGTGACGACCCCCGCCTTGCGGGGGTTTTTGTTTACCTCTCACTGAACACCCAGCCTGACGCCTGCCATTCAAGGCTGTGGGTCAGCTTCAAACCCTTTAAAAACGCCTCGTCATGAGACACCACCAGCATCGCACCGGGGAAGTTCGCCAGCGCGGCTTCGATGGCCTGCGTCGACGCCAGGTCCAGATGATTGGTCGGTTCATCCAGGAGCAGCAGTTGGGTAGCTTCCCGCCGCCAGAGCACGCTGGCAAGGGCGGCCTTCAGGCGCTCACCGCCGCTGAGCGATGATAGCGGTAATCCCACCTTATCTGCGGTCAACTGCAGCTGTGCCAGGCGGCTGCGCAGTACGCCCTCTTCCAGCGGCGTATCCGCGAGACTCAAGTGTTCCATCACCGACTGCGACAGACTGAGCTGACTCAGATGCTGATCGAGCCAGGCGGCATTGACTGACAGTTTGCAACTGCCGCTCGCCGGGGATTCCAGGCCCAAAATGGTTTTGAGTAAGGTGGTTTTTCCGCAACCGTTCGGACCACGGAGCGCCACCCGCATCGGGCCGTCGAGACGCCAGGTCAGCGGCGCGAGCGCGGTATGCGCCAGCACCAGATTGTGCAGTTCCAGTACCTGTTTACCCGCCGCAACCTGATTCCCTGGCAGCGTCATCATCACGGGCATGTCATCCTCTACCCGCTCACGCGCCTGATTGACCGCCGCGTTCAGGGCATCGTTCTGCTCGCGATGCTGACGGCGCAGCGTGCCGGGCCGGGCTTTCGCCGCACCTTTATAGGCTACGCGTTCGAACGAGGCGATATTCAGGGAATCGACGGTGCGCAGGGTTTGGGCCGAGCGTCGCTGGCCGTTATCGTGTTCTTTTTGCAGCCGGGTACGGGTGCGGCGGCGCTCGGTTGCCGCGTGGTCCAGCGCAGAACGCGCCGCCTGCTGTTCCGCTTCACGCTGTTGCTGGTATACCTCAAAATTACCGCCGTACTGCCGCAACGTTCCGGCTGAGAGTTCCAGAATGCGCGGCAGCTGCGCCAGCAATGCCCGGTCGTGGCTGGCAATCAGCGCCCCGCCGCGCCACTGGGCAAGTTGCTGATAAAACCATGCCCGCCCGGCGCTATCCAGGTGGTTAGTTGGCTCGTCGAGCAACAGATAATCGGCCCCGGAAAGAAACGCGGCGCACAGCAGCGCTTTCACGCGTTCGCCACCGCTCAGGGATGACGCCGGGCGATACGGGTCAAACTCCGGCAACGATAACGCCGTAAACGCGGCAGCCAGACGTTCCGATAACTCCCAGTTACCCTCGAGCACATCCCCGTCATCCGGCAGCATTTCACCATGAGTCACCCGATGCAGAGCGGAGAAGATGTCCGTTAATCCAAGCAAATCCGCCAGCGTACTGTGCGCAGCAAGTTCCGGCTGCTGAGCCACGTAAGCCACATTGGCAGAATGTTCGATATGCCCTTGAGCGGGCGTTTCTGCGCCAGCCAGCAGCTGTAACAGACGCGTTTTTCCACTGCCGTTACGCCCAACCAGGCCACACAGGGAACGTTCAAGGGAGAGATCCAGCGGACCAAATAACACATCGCCCGTCGCAAACTGACAGGTGACCTGATGCAAAATAAACGCAGGGGATTGCGCACAAAAATGAGCCATAAGCACTCCTGAATGAAATCAAAAACCATCCCCGCCAACGCGATTGCGTTATGCCAGGGCCGAATTCATCAGTCGTGATTGTTCATTTTCGGGATGCGCTCCAGAGAGAAGAGAAAAGTCGGGAGACAGGATAGCCGGATTCCGGCCAGAATTTCAAGGTTAAATGTTCGCCAGTGGTGCAGGGATAAAACGCCCGGTAATCATCTACGCTCAGTGAGTTTGCGAGCACGCTTCAGGAAATAACAGGAGTCATGAATCACCTGATGGCGATTCATGACTGAAAGGCGGGGTTAATCGAAAACACCTTTAATGATCGACGTCACGATGGCTGTACTCAGGGCAACCAGCACTAAATCGTTGCCGACGGTCTGCCATTCATAGCCTGGATAATAGGGCAGTTGATTGAGCATCGAACCGGGAACCGTTCTTTTTGCGATGCCTGGAGGTAACGGCTTACCCCGGGCGAGATTTTTAGCAATTCCGGGAGGGAGCGGTTTATAACCGGTCAAGCCCAGGTTGACTGCGAGCCTGCGGGCATCAGACAAACTGATATCGGAATCCACGTGGTCAGGCTTGCCGTAGTTTTTCCTACTGCCGTGATCGCCTGATGCATTCCCTTTCCCGTTTCCGTTTCCTTTATTGCCGTGATCGCCGCTGTTTCCATGGTTACTGCTATTACCACTGTTTCCGCTGTTACCATGTCCGTTGCCATTTCCGTTTCCGTTTCCGGGATTCGCCATCACAGGCAGCACGACCAGAGACAGACTCAGCGCGGTGACCGCCGCTGTAATAAAGCCACGATGTTTACGCATGTTGATTACCTTCAAGTAGGTGATTCCCTATGAACATAAACCACACTCCTACTTTCGTGCCATGACATTTGTCTGAAATATGAGTTCAGACCGAATTTTTTGTGAACTCGCTTCGGGAAGACACGGACTGAACCCCAGCCATAAAAAAGTAGATGCCCACTGAAGGCATCTACACTGTTCAGATTACTTCAAAATTCTGATATCAATACGGCGGTTTTTAGCTCGATTTTCTGCCGTGTCATTTGGCACAATAGGGTAAGCTGAGCCGAAACCATGAGCCACCAGATTGGCACCGTTGGCACCTAAGTTGATTAAACCTTGACGGACACTATTAGCGCGTTTTTGCGAAAGGTTCAGATTGAAATCGTTATCACCTGTATTATCCGTATAGCCACCCAGTTCCAGTTGGATATTTGGATAGGCTTTCATTATTTCGGCGATGTTTTTCATCTGCTCTTCGGATTCAGGTTGAAGATCTGCGCTGTTGGTTTTGAATTTGAGTCGATCAAAAGAGAACCAAACAGATTTGTTGTCCTTACTTTCAATAAATCCAATCAGCTTATTTTCCATACCTAACTCAGGAAACTTCAGCGTATTACCATCTGGTAATGTCTTACTGATATACTCGCCTAAATTACCCCAAACGCTGGTAGTCTTCGGTTGGAAGAAACAACCACGCAGCACAAAGATAATCAGCCCGATGAGTAAAATAAACAGCAACCACCATGGCCATTTTTTCTTATCTGACTTACGTGAAGTCAATGGATAATATTCAGCTAACTCTTCTTTGCTGAGCAAGTTAACTAAACCAGCAGGTACGAGAGCATCAGAATGTTTACTATGACTGATTAGCCATTCCTTCAAAGGCAGCGATTGATCATCTTTCATAAGAAGATGCCCTTTGATCGCATTGAAGAAGAATGCGGACCCGACGGCCATGATTTTACGAATAACCTCAGAAGAGCACCCCACAAAACGAGCTAACTTCATTTCCAGTCCGGTGGTAGACTCGGGGAGGAGCAATGAACTTAACTGTTCATTCAGCGCATTCAGAACTGAAGTGTCATTGGAAGCCGCTTCCCAGGAGAGATGCTGCATTGATTCATAGAACGGAAGTCGCTCCATAATTCTCATAAAATCTTCATGCAAATGAACTGAGTTCAGGCAATCAATTGTTTTATGCATTAATAAAGGGAAGATAGCCGAAAGCCCTTTTTGAACATCAAATTCATTTTCGCCAATAGCATCAGATATTGATGCTGTCATTTCAGGGGAAATTCCCGTGTCCAATTTCTCAATAATGTTATTTTTCATTTATAAAATCCGTAGCATTCAAAAACCAATCTAAAACAATATTAGATTCAAAGAGCGGAGAGTAAACAACAATAAGTAAATAAGCACAACCTCATTTTCATAATCAAAATAAGTCATTTTGTTTATTCAAAAACAAAACCATGTACTAGGTTGTTTTCTACTGAAACGAAAAAGAAAAAAATAACGATAAAAAACTTACAAATACAAACCTCAATCTTCTTACTGCCTCTTTCTATTGATTTGCGATAACAGGTGATGAGCCAATAAAAAACGCCCGAAGATTAACACCATTCACTTAAGATATTTTGATTTCCGTTTTCTGATACTGGCTTTGTCAGTGGACTCAAGGACGTGAGAGATCCATTCATGAGGGATAGTGCGTTGAAAATGAGAAAGCGAGTCGGGTTCAGCCCAGGTTTGTATATCGTCCAGTCAGGTCAAAAGGATAAAAAAGCCCGATCGGGAAATGATGAGGCTTATTGTGAACCATCTGCCAGATCGTTCAACCGTTCGGTTTGCTTAACCGATCGATATTAGCCCGAAGGCGGGTGGCAGCACTCAGCCTCACCACTCACCATAGGGGTAAGTTTTGCCTTTGATAAAGTCTTTTGTACTCTGGTCATAACCATCAGGGATTTTATAAGACATATCGATTCGACTTATACCTCTACAGCCATCCAATTTATCACCAGACAAAGTAGTGATTTTTTTAGGTTCCACCGGCAGGTTGTCGCCGCCGCCACTGTTCTGTAGCCACACTCTGACCTTACCCTCTGGAGCAAGACCAAACAGAATGGTGCTGTACCAGGCCTTTTCTCCCAAACGGTCTAATCCTGTAGAAACATTCATTTTTTCCCTCATTGACTCCGGAAATATAATGCGCGTCTCGTAGGTTTTTTTATCGATAATCGAATCCCAGCAAAACAGTATGGCCACAGGCGGATGACGGGCCTTATTAAATTGCGCGAAGCGCATATAGCGGTTATCCCAATGCCCAATACTTGCTTCATCACGCTGAACGTTGTCAAGGTTTCTGAACGAGTAGAGGATTTTTTTGTCATCAATAATGCCAACATAAGTTACTCGGGCCGGGAGAGCTTTGGGCGTAAAAAATGCGAATCCCCACATTCCATAGGGCATTTCGCCGGTTTGTTCCGGGGTGATGGATCCAGCCGAATGGCAGCCAGAGAGGGTCAGCAAGAGAGCGAGATATATCTTTTTGCTACCGTTCATTTTTTATTACCGTCCATGTTGTAGGTTGTCCGTTGCCAGTTTTCATCCGGTCGATTTACAAAACCAATAAGCTGCGAAGCAGAGGTCCCGCCATAGGCAATTCCTTTTCCATCAAACGTAATACTGTTCCAGTTTGCCGAACAGTGGATATAATCCTGTGCAAGAAGGTCAATATCCGCTGAAGTAAAGGAATCAGTGGTTCTCCCTGAGCGAACAGAATTAGCTGCAAAAATTGCTTTTTTAGCTAAGAGGTTTAGCTCGGAAGGAAGTAATAACTCTTTGTATTCATTTGTTATTGGATCAAACACCACACCTGCATCCTGCGCCGCATCCAACATCACACTCAGCACCACTTTGGACCAGTCGTTCTTCACCAGTCTCTGCTTCATTGTCAGCGCCGCAAAGACCCGCTTTTGCATACCCTCTGTGTGATGAGCGGGTATCCGCTCGTCTTCCCAGACATCTGCGCTAATGTCATTGGTGCGGATAATCGGGGCAATCACGGCGGAAGACTCCAGCACGGACAGTTGCTTAAAGGCATGCTGATATGCCCGCGACTTCTGGGCCAACGTATTCAGCGGGACCGTTTCTGCTTCCGGGCGGGTGAGATAGAGGTTTTCACGCATGACAGGCAAATAGCCGCCGCCGATATCGGAGTGCGCCCCAGGCAACGCCAGTTCCGGCCAGGCCGGCTGGACGCTGTTGAGCGCAAAGTTGAAGCGGCATTCATTCTGCGCCGTGATATGAAACACCTTCTCCGCCACGCCGGGGCGCAGCATGATATTGACCTCTCCGGTGTTGGCCGTGTGTGGATTCAGACCATTTTGTGGCGTGCCGATAGCGGCGACGGTATCAAAAATGCCGATAAATCGGGTTTTCCTTGCAGGCGCACCGGTGTAATTGACATGATTCATTCCCTGGCGAATCGCATTGATAATGGCTCTGTCTTCTGTCTGAATACGGTTCGCGAAGTGGCGCGCGGCAGCTGCACCGCGGCTAAAACCAAAGATATCAAACTGAAAGGATGTGATCTTCACGACACAACCAGGGATTTTCTGTAGAAGCTTGCGTAATGCGTCGTCTATCGCCCCGGCAATCTGCTTTACCGCAAAGTCCGTCTTTGCGATCACGCCGGTATCGGCCACGCCCAGGGTGAGTCCAATCAGGCTATCCGGCCTCCCGGCTTCAGTACCGATCCCCTCCACATATATGGCTGCCTGCGCCTGCCCTGACTCGAGAGGGATATCCGTTTTGTACAACGTATTTAGCCAGTGAATATTCGTATACCCACCGATATAGCTGGTGGCTCCGATACCTGAAACGCCCATATTTTGCTGGACGGTGCGGGCAAGAATACTCTCGGCATCCGGGTCAGAGAGATCAAAGTGAGCAGCGGTAAAGGCGGTCAGCATATTCTGCGTATTCACCGCGTTATTACCGGTTCCATCAAAAAAGACACCCAGGGTCAGGATAATATTACGCGTGTCGGGCTGTGGTTTATCATTCACTGGAAATAGTTGGTTGTAGTTATCTGGCAGGATCAGGTTACTAAATTCGGTGTTAGCAATAAGATGTTTACAGCGGATATATTCATACGTCACAGCAATACTTTCACTATCGAGTATATCTGGAACAAATGTTGATGTAATCCCCTGTATAGACGCCCCACGCAGTTCTATCTGATAGTATTTCTCCTGTCGCCCGTAGCGGTTGGTGCGATAAAAATCAAAGCTTAACTGTAACCTTTCATTTTCATTAATCGCCGTCGACAGTAGGGGAGTACTTTTGTCAATCGGCTTAGTGAAGCGTAACCCATGATGGTTAACTCCGTTAGAGGTATTCGCGCTACTGTTGGAAAGCTGATAGACAAGAATTTCATCAGTGTGTTGATGCTGAAAGCGATTACCAATGGAGCTATAGGTCCCACAACCGGATGATATTTCACCCTGGCCTTCGCCTTTCATTCTTAAATAAACAGTATGACTCATGCAATGACGTCCTTTTCCGGGATAATGCATATCCCAACTGAATAATCATCATCAGCTTACTCTTTTTATCAGGCTAAATATTGTTTCCCCGATCATATATTCAATAAAGTAAAAAAGAATTCAGAAAATAAAAAACCCGCTTTTCAGCGGGTTTTTTTAATCATAGGACCGATTACTGCAGCAGGGAAATATCCGCGACTTGCAGGAACAGTTCACGCAGTTTGCTCAGCAACGTCAGACGGTTAAGACGCACCTCTTTTTCATCGGCGTTAACCATCACGTTCTCGAAGAACTCATCCACCGGCTCACGCAGGGACGCCAGTTCGATCAGCGCATCCTGATAACGGCCTTCGGCGAAGAACGGCTGCAGCTTATCGCGCAGCACCACCAGGTGAGTCGCCAACTTGATTTCCGCCGCATCTTTCAGGACCGAAGCGTGAACGGCATCGTTCAGCGTTTCGTCAGACTTGGCCAGAATGTTGGAGACACGCTTGTTGGCAGCGGCCAGCGCAGCGGCTTCATCCAGGGTACGGAAGTGCGACACCGCCTTCATACGGGCATCGAAATCTGCCGGACGGGTCGGACGACGCGCCAGCACGGCCTGAATGGTGTCAACGGTGTAGCCTTCGTCCTGATACCAGGCGCGGAAACGGCCCAGCATGAAGTCGATTACCTCATCAACCACATTGGCGTTGGTCAGCTTGTCGCCGTACAGACGCACCGCTTCTTCGGTCAGCGTTTGCAGATCGAGGTTCAGGTTCTTCTCAACGATGATACGCAGCACGCCCAGCGCAGCACGACGCAGCGCAAACGGATCTTTGTCGCCTTTCGGGTGCTGACCGATGCCGAAGATCCCCGCGAGGGTATCCATCTTATCGGCAATCGCCACGGCACAGGCGACCGGGTTGGACGGCAAATCGTCACCGGCAAAGCGCGGCTGATACTGCTCGTTCAACGCCACCGCCACGTCTTCGGCTTCGCCGTCGTGACGCGCATAGTGCATACCCATGATGCCCTGAGTGTCGGTAAATTCGAACACCATGTTGGTCATCAGGTCACATTTGGAGAGCAGCCCCGCACGCGTAGCATGGTTCACATCGGCGCCAATCTGTCCGGCAATCCAGCCCGCCAGGGCCTGAATGCGGTCAGTTTTGTCACGCAGCGTGCCGAGCTGTTGCTGGAACAGAACGGTTTGCAGACGTGGCAGATGGTCTTCCAGACGCTTTTTACGGTCGGTGTTGAAGAAGAATTCAGCATCCGCCAGACGCGGACGAACCACTTTTTCGTTCCCGGAAATAATCTGAATCGGATCTTTCGACTCAATGTTGGTCACGAAAATAAAGTTCGGTAGCAGTTTGCCGTCGTTGCCATACACCGGGAAGTACTTCTGGTCACCCTTCATGGTGTAGACCAGCGCTTCAGCCGGAACGGCGAGGAATTTTTCTTCGAATTTCGCGGTCAGCACAACCGGCCATTCGACCAGGGAGGTGACTTCTTCCAGCAGACTTTCGCTCAGGTCAGCGTTACCGCCGATTTGACGCGCTGCTTCTTCAGCATCTGCCTTGATTTTGGCTTTACGCTGTTCGTAATCAGCCACAACTTTGCCGCGTTCCAGCAGGATCTGCGGATACTGATCGGCGTTGTCGATGGTAAATTCCTGCTCACCCATAAAGCGATGGCCGCGGATCACGCGATCGGAAGCAATGCCCAGGATAGTGGCAGGCACCACGGTGTCGCCCAGCAGCAGGGTCACGGTGTGGACCGGACGCACGAACTGCACGTCGGACGCACCCCAGCGCATCAGTTTAGGGATCGGCAGCTTGGCCAGCGAGGTGGCGACCATCTGCGGCAGCAGCGCTTCGGCGCTTTCGCCTTTGACGTGCGCCCGATACAGCAGCCATTCACCTTTGTCGGTGACCATACGCTCGGCCTGATCAACGGTGATACCGCAACCACGCGCCCAGCCTTCTGCCGCTTTGCTCGGCTTGCCTTCGGCGTCAAACGCCGCAGACACCGCCGGGCCACGTTTTTCAACTTCGCGATCTGGCTGAGCTTCCGCCAGCGCGGCGACTTTCAGCGCCAGACGACGCGGAGCCGCAAACCACTCTACGTTACCGTGCGCGAGACCCGCATTATCGAGTTCTGCCGTAAAGTTCGCAGCGAAGGATTCCGCCAGGTTGCGCAGGGCTTTTGGTGGCAGCTCTTCAGTGCCGATTTCCACCAGGAAAGTTTTTTCAGACATGGCCGCCTCTTATTTATTCTTGTTGCACATCGGGAAGCCGAGGGCCTCACGGGAAGCATAATAGGCTTCTGCCACGGCTTTGGTCAGGGTGCGAATGCGCAGAATGTAGCGCTGACGCTCGGTGACCGAGATGGCTTTACGCGCATCCAGCAGGTTAAAGCTGTGGGCGGCCTTCAAAATACGCTCATAGGCAGGCAGCGGCAGCGGGTTTTCCAGCGCCAGCAGCTGTTGGGCTTCTTTCTCATACTGCTCGAAGCAGGAGAACAGGAAGTCGACATCGGCGTATTCGAAGTTGTAGGTGGACTGCTCCACTTCGTTCTGATGGAACACGTCGCCGTAGGTGGTTTTACCCAGCGGGCCGTCGCTCCAGACCAGGTCGTAAACGCTGTCTACGCCCTGAATGTACATCGCCAGACGCTCCAGACCGTAGGTGATTTCACCGGTCACTGGCTTACACTCCAGGCCGCCAACCTGCTGGAAGTAGGTGAACTGCGTCACTTCCATGCCGTTGAGCCACACTTCCCAACCCAGACCCCAGGCACCCAATGTCGGGTTTTCCCAGTTGTCTTCCACGAAACGAATGTCGTGAATGGTCGGATCCATACCCAGCTCTTTCAGAGACCCGAGGTACAGCTCCTGAATGTTGTCCGGCGATGGCTTAATCACCACCTGGAACTGGTAATAGTGCTGTAAACGGTTCGGGTTTTCGCCATAGCGACCATCGGTCGGGCGGCGGGACGGCTGCACATAAGCAGTCGCCATCGGCTCAGGGCCTAACGCGCGCAGACTGGTCATTGGATGAGAGGTGCCAGCGCCTACTTCCATGTCCAGTGGTTGAACAATGGTGCAGCCCTGACGAGCCCAGTAATCCTGTAAGGTCAGGATCAGGCCCTGGAAAGTCCTGGTATCAAACTTTTGCATATTTTTCGTGCTGGATACGTGTGGAATTAAGGAAGGGTCAAGTATACCCGCTGGCTGCGAGATATACAGTATGAATGGCAGTTGTTTGCGGAAAATTGAGAGAATATTGGGGAAACGCCAGGCATTTCCCTCCTGTATCGTCGCCCGTTAGCGCATCGAAAGGTGTAAAAATTGCCCTTCTGCATCGAAAGAACAGACGAAGCTCTCTTTCTTTGGCGTATTGCCCCGCAGCTCATAGCTGCCCTGGAATTGCTCGAAGCCAATCAGTTCCACTTTCTGAGGCCCGGTGTTGTACCGCGCAGCCGCCTGGCTCTTGCAAAGCTGTTCCATATTCAGCGAACTCACCGGGGGCATTTTCGCGCGTTGCGCTTTTTGCTCAGGTGCGTGGTGAGCACTGCACCCCGCCAGCAGCACGACCAGCAATAGGGATAAACCACACTTCATCATCATTTTTGGTTACGGCCTTCTTCTTTGCCTGTTATTGTCATTTTTAAGACTAGATGCTTTTTATGACTTCGCATTCTGCAAATGCGTTCCGTCATCGACAAGCGCCCCGGGACAAATCAGAATTTTCCATTGCGTCAGCGGCTACAATCGCAGGTCAGAGTTTTTTTCATCATTCACAATGGGGAACGGATGTCAGGAAAGATTAGCTGGATTACCAACCTGCGAGGGATTGCCTGTCTGATGGTGGTGATGATCCATACCACCACCTGGTATGTCACACACGCCCACAGTATCAGCCCGCTCAATTGGGATGTCGCCAACCTGCTGAACTCGGCCTCGCGCGTCAGCGTGCCGCTATTCTTCATGATTTCCGGTTATTTGTTCTTTGGCGAACGCAGCGCGGCTCCGCGCCATTTCCTGCGTATTGGGCTCTGTTTACTGTTTTATAGTGCCGTGGCGCTGATTTATATTCTGCTGTTTACCCACATCAACGCTGAACTCTCCCTGAAGAATCTGCTGCAAAAACCGGTGTTCTATCACCTGTGGTTTTTCTTCGCGATTTTTGTGATTTATCTGCTCTCCCCGCTGATTCAGGTGAAAAGCGTCAATGGCTGGATGCTACTGGCGCTGATGGTGGTGCTCGGCATCGTCGCCAACCCGAATACCGTGCCGCTGAAAACCGGTGGATTTGAATGGCTGCCGGTGAATTTATATATCGACGGCGATACCTTTTACTACGTGCTGTACGGCCTGCTGGGGCGTGCGTTGGGGATGATGGACACTGACAAAAAACCGCTGACGCTGCTGTGCGCCGCACTGTTTGCCGCCGCGGTATGGGTGATTTCGCGCGGCACGCTGCACGAGCTCAAATGGCGCGGTAACTTCGCCGATACCTGGTATTTGTATGCCGGGCCGATGGTGTTCATCTGTGGCGTGACGCTGTTTACGCTGGTGAAAAATACGCTAAACAGCCGCGAACTGCCGGGATTACGCACCATTTCTCAGCACTCGCTGGGGATTTACGGATTTCATGCGCTGGTGATCCACGCGCTGCGGTACGGCGGACTGGATCTCAAGCGCTGGCCGCTGCTGGATATCGGATGGATATTCTGCGCGACGCTGGGCGTCAGCCTGCTGCTGTCAATGCTGTTGCAGCGAATCGACACCCGCAGGCTGGTGAGCTAACGCCCGCTGACGCGCCCGGTGCAGTTGGCGGGCAGAAGTAAAGCCCGCCGACTGCGCAGCCTGTTCCACCCCGCTACCCTGCAACAGTCGCTGTTCGGCTAACGCCAGCCGCAGCTGTTCCAGATAATCCCGTACGCTGACCCCCAGATGCTGCTTAAACAACCGCGTGAGATGGCGCGGGGTGACGTGGGCCCGGTCGGCAATATCAGCCAGGGGCCAGGCGCGCTGCGGAGCGGCGGTGAGTGCGTCCTGCGCCCGATGAATAGCCGGATGGAGATGATTTCGGTAACGCAGCCACGGTGAAAGTTGCGGATCGTCACCGGAACGGCGGAACCACACCACCATCTCCCGGGCTACCGTCATCGCCTTCTCCGGGCCATACAGTCGGTTAATCAAATGCAGCGCCAGATCGATGCCGGAGGTGATCCCGGCGCTGGTCCATATCCCCTTATCTTCAATGAAAATACGGTTCTCTTTGACCATCGCCCCTGGGGCTGCGGCCCTCAGCCGCGAAATCACATCATGATGGGTGGTGCATTGCACCCCGTGTAACAGCCCGGCTTTCGCCGCCAGCAGCGAGCCCGAACAGACGCACATCAGGGTGATTTTCCCGCTGTGCAGAAGTGGCTGCTGGCGGGTGAGCCAACGGCGTACCAGCTCGGCCTGGGGGGTAGAAAAGAAGTGGTTTGAATCGCAGACCCCGGGCAACACCAGCAGACTGCCCGGCGGGAGTGTGTCTGGCAACGGCTGTATGTTGCCCATCGTCATGCCGATGGAGGTCGGCACCTGAGCGTCTGGCCCGATGTAATGCAGGCGAAATGCGTCACCTGCCAGCACAAACGTTTCTGCCGGGCCAGTCATATCCAGCGACAGGACTCCGGGCAACATCACGAACCAGACATCAGTGGTCATAGCGATTCAAGCGTCTCCGTTACTGTTTTTATGCTGGCAAAGCGCCCTTCGAGCACGGTTTCTGTGCGATGGCGCAGCGTCTCAACGTCCAGCGTAACGCCTTTGTGAGTCATCGGGAAGGTCAGCGTAGCTTCGGTGACAAACGTCACCTGATACCCGAGGTCAGACGCCACGCGCGTGGTGGTTTCACAGCACTGTTCGGTGCGCAACCCGCAGATAATCAGGTGATTAATATCGCGACTGCGTAGCCAAAAATCCAGCCCGGTATCGGTAAAGGCGTTATGCACGTGCTTGTAGAAAGTCACCTGCGGCTGATGGCGTAAAAAGGACATCGGTTTCACAAAGCCGCTTTCCAGCGAAAAGGGGCCCTGATCGTCGACGTGGAAGATATCCACCACCGGGATATCACGCTGCTCACACCCGGCGATCAGCTGCTGTATCGCTGCCTGAAACGCGGGTAAATCGGCGGTTGTCCAGAATGGACGCTGTTCGAAAGACTGCTGGGTATCGATGTTAATCAGAGCGGTGCGGGACATAATGAGACGCCTTTTCGTGTGGATGTAGGCCTATTGTGGCCACGAAAAGGCGTCTTGCTAAGGTCAAAAAAGGACAGCTAACCGTTCATTCAGGACATCAGCGGTTTGAGCTGCTGATAAAGCTGGCGGAAGGTTTCACGCCGTGGGGCATAGGCCGCATTTTTCGCCGCATCTGGCTGATGCGTCTGCTCCAGCGCCAGCTGTGGGAGCAGGTCCGCAACAGGTTTACCGGGGTGCATTGCCAACTGCGCCAGCCGCGCCGCGCCGAGTGCCGGGCCGACGTCACCGCCGGTACGATAGTCCAGCGCCATGCCGCTGATATCCGCCAACATCTGACGCCAGTACGCGCTTCGTGCCCCGCCGCCAATCAGGGTCACGCTTTCAGGCGTAATCCCGCAGCCATGTACCACGTCCATGCCGTCTGCCAGCGCAAACCCGACGCCTTCGAGCACCGACAGCGCCAGCTCCGCCGGGCCATGCTGGTGCGTCAGGCCAAAGAACACGCCTTTGGCATTCGGATTATTGTGCGGCGTACGTTCCCCGGATAAATACGGCAGGAACCCTATCGGGTCAGCATTTTTATCCGCCGTTTGCGCGGCTGCCAATAGCGCGGGCACGTCGCCCAGGCCCGTCAGCTTCGCCGCCCAGTCGAGGCACGAAGCCGCACTGAGCATCACCGACATCAAATGCCAGCGGCCCGGCAGCGCATGACAGAAACTGTGTACCGCGCTTTCAGGTTTGCTGAGAAAGCCATTGCTGACGGCGAAGTAAACCCCGGAAGTCCCGAGCGACAGCATCGCCTGCCCGGCCTCGGCCATGCCAACGCCGACCGCACCCGCGGCGTTATCACCGCCGCCCGCCACCACCGGTATCGCGGGCATATTCCATGCCTGTGCAACAGATGCCAGTAAAGTGCCCGTGATATCACAGCCTTCGAACAGTGCGGGCATGTTGTCGCGGCTCAGCCCACAGGCCTGAAGCATTTCATCGCTCCAGTCGCGCTTCGCCACGTCCATCCACATTGTGCCCGCCGCGTCGGACATGTCGCTGGCGAACTCGCCGGTCATGCGCAGACGCAGATAATCTTTCGGTAACAACACCTTATCGACCTGCGCAAACACCTCAGGCTCGTGGCGTTTTACCCACAGTAACTTTGGCGCGGTAAAGCCGGGCATCATCAGGTTCCCGGTGATTTCCCGCGAGCGAGGCACCGATGCTTCGAGCAGGACACACTCTTCGCCACAGCGCCCATCGTTCCAGAGAATGGCGGGCCGCAGAACGCGCTGCTGTTTATCAAGCAGTGTCGCCCCATGCATCTGCCCGGCAATCCCTAGCGCCTTCACCCCTGCCAGCGAATGCTGCGCACCCAACGCTTTCATCGCGCTGTCCGTTGCCCGCCACCAGCTCTCAGGATCCTGCTCGGACCAAAGCGGATGCGGGCGCGAGACGGTCAGTTTCTCGGTGTGCGAGGCCAGCACGTCGCCCTGCTCGCTGAGCAAAATAGCTTTGACGCCGGAAGTGCCAAGATCGATCCCGATATACATAGTGACGATTCCTTAATTAAACATGCCCGGCGACGCAAGGCGTACCGGGCTTCAGGCTGTAACGAGCTTACTTGTCGAACAGGTAATGATTAACCAGATTTTCCAGCTGCTCCTGATGCCCGCTCTGATGCTGCGGAGACAGGCTATGCTGTTCAGCGTACTTCGCAATGTCGGTGAGTGACATCTGGCCTTTGAGGATCTGCTGGCCCAGTTCACCATTCCAGCCCGCATAGCGACGCGCCACGCGTTTATCCAGCTCGCCGTCTTCAATCATGCGCGCCGCCACTTTCAGTGACAGAGCCATGGTGTCCATTGCGCCGATGTGACCGTAGAACAGGTCATATTTATCGGTGCTCTGACGGCGCACTTTGGCATCGAAGTTCAGGCCGCCGGTGGTGAAGCCACCCGCCTTGATAATTTCATACATCACCAGTGCGTTTTCTTCCACGCTGTTCGGGAACTGATCGGTATCCCAGCCGAGCTGCGCGTCGCCGCGGTTAGCATCGACAGAACCGAACAGGCCCAGCGCAATGGCGGTGGCAATTTCGTGGTGGAACGAGTGGCCCGCCAGGGTGGCGTGGTTCGCTTCAATGTTCAGTTTGATCTCTTTTTCCAGACCGAACTGCTTGAGGAAGCCGTACACGGTAGCCGCATCGTAATCGTACTGATGCTTGGTGGGCTCCTGCGGTTTTGGCTCGATAAGCAGCGTGCCGCGGAAACCGATTTTGTGTTTGTGCTCGACCACCATCTGCATGAAGCGGCCAATCTGCTCGCGCTCCTGACGCAGGTCGGTGTTGAGCAGCGTTTCATAGCCTTCGCGGCCCCCCCACAGCACGTAGTTTTCACCGCCGAGCTGATGGGTCGCGTTCATCGCGGTCACCACCTGTGTGGCGGCCCAACTGAACACTTCCGGGTCCGGATTGGTGGCTGCACCTGCGCCGTAGCGCGGGTTAGTGAAGCAGTTCGCCGTGCCCCACAGCAGCTTAACGCCGGTCTGTTGCTGTTTTTCCGCCAGCACGTCGACCATCTGAGCAAAGTTATTCAGGTACTCTTTCAGCGACGCGCCTTCCGGGGAAACATCAACGTCGTGGAAGCAGTAGTACGGCACGTTCAGCTTGTGGAAGAACTCGAAGGCCACATCGGCTTTACGTTTGGCCAGCGCCAGCGCTTCGCCAGGCTGCTGCCATGGACGGTCAAACGCGCCCACGCCGAACATGTCTGCGCCGTTCCAGCAGAAGGTATGCCAGTAGCACGCCGCAAACCGCAGGTGGTCTTCCATGCGCTTGCCGAGCACCAGCTCATCAGGGTTGTAGTGGCGGAAAGCCAGCGGGTTTTGCGTTTTCGGGCCTTCATAGCGGACCCTGTCGAGTTGGTCGAAATAAGCTTGCATAATTGAACTCCATTAGACGCGGCGAATACCAGGTTGTGGGTTAATACTGTTACCTGTTTGGCGGTTGCTCAATTACGTTATTTCACACTGAGATTAAGAGAATCCACAAACGTGCGCTGGCTCGCAAAATATTTCCCCTGTTGGCTCTTTTTTCGGCCTTGCTTCCAGACATCAATGCAACAAATAGCTGAAACGATTTAAAATCAGATCGCGGTCATAAATCAGAAAATAAACCAAATATCGTAACCAGAAGATAAAAATCTATAATTGCCATAAATCCCTCCCGTGCTAAAAATTTGCTGCGTATCCGTCGTATCTGTTTCTTTTATCGCCAATCTCAACACCCTCTATACCCAGAAAAGGCCCTACGATGATGAAGATAAAGATAAAGAACCTCTGCCTCACGCTCTGTGCCTCGCTGCTGCTGACAAGCTTTGCAGGCATCGCCAAAGAAGTGAAAATCGGGATGGCTATCGACGACCTGCGTCTGGAACGTTGGCAAAAGGATCGCGATATATTTGTGAATAAGGCCGAATCATTAGGCGCAAAAGTATTTGTGCAGTCGGCCAACGGTAACGAAGAAACGCAAATGTCGCAGATTGAAAATATGATCAACCGCGGCGTCGATGTGTTGGTTATTATTCCTTACAACGGTCAGGTGCTCAGCAACGTCATTAAAGAAGCCAAACAGGAAGGCATAAAAGTGCTGGCGTATGACCGTATGATTAATAACGCCGATATTGATTTTTATATTTCTTTTGATAATGAAAAAGTCGGTGAAATGCAGGCCCAAAGCCTGGTTGCTAAAGTGCCGACCGGGAATTACTTCCTGATGGGCGGCTCACCGGTGGATAACAACGCCAAGCTGTTCCGTGCTGGTCAGATGAAAGTCTTAAAACCGTATATCGACGACGGTAAAATTAAGGTCGTGGGCGATCAGTGGGCCGACGGTTGGCTGCCGGAAAATGCGCTGAAGATTATGGAGAACGCGCTCACCGCCAATAACAACAAAATTGATGCCGTGGTGGCGTCAAACGATGCCACCGCCGGGGGGGCAATTCAGGCGCTGAGCGCTCAGGGTCTGGCGGGCAAAGTTGCCATTTCCGGCCAGGATGCTGACCTCGCAGGGGTGAAACGCATTATCGCCGGCACCCAGACCATGACCGTGTATAAACCCATCACCCAGCTCGCCACCACCGCCGCTGAAATTGCCGTGGAACTGGGCAACGGGCAGCAGCCTAAATCTGACGCGACGCTCAATAATGGCCTGAAAGACGTGCCTGCACGCCTGTTAACGCCAATTGAAGTCAATAAAACCAACATCGACGACACCGTGATTAAAGACGGCTTCCACAAGAAGAGCGAACTGTAATTCCGCGCGCCCCTCTCTCGAGGGGCATTTCCCTTCTACGTGGAACGCTACACGGAGTCGCTATGCCTTATCTACTTGAAATGAAGAGCATTACCAAAGCCTTTGGCGCGGTAAAAGCTGTCGATAATGTCAGCCTGCGCCTTAACGCCGGGGAAGTGGTATCCCTGTGCGGGGAAAACGGATCGGGGAAATCGACGCTGATGAAAGTGCTGTGCGGCATTTACCCCCACGGCAGCTTTGAGGGCGAAATTGTGTTTGCCGGTGAACCGCTCCAGGCGGCGCATATTCGCGACACTGAGCGCCGGGGCATCGCCATTATTCACCAGGAGCTAGCGCTGGTGAAGCATCTGACGGTACTGGAAAACATATTCCTCGGGGCGGAAATCTCCCGCCACGGCATTCTCGATTACGACCAGATGACCCTGCGCTGCGAGAAATTGCTCGCCCAGGTCAGCCTTGCCATTTCGCCCGATACTCGGGTAGGCGATTTAGGGCTGGGACAACAGCAGCTGGTCGAAATAGCCAAGGCGCTGAACAAACAGGTACGTCTGCTTATTCTGGACGAACCGACAGCGTCGCTCACCGAACAAGAAACGGCGGTGCTGCTGAATATTATTCGTGACCTGCAAAACCACGGCATTGCCGGTATTTATATCTCCCACAAGCTTAACGAAGTGAAAACTATCTCGGACACCATTTGTGTTATCCGCGATGGGCAACACATCGGCACCCGCGACGCCAGCGGGATGAGCGAAGACGACATCATTACCATGATGGTCGGTCGCGAGCTGACCGCGCTGTACCCGAACGAACCCCATACGCCCGGAGAAGAAATCCTGCGGGTGGAAAACCTTACCGCCTGGCATCCGGTTAATCGTCATATCCGGCGGGTGGATAACCTCTCCTTTTCCCTGCGGCGCGGGGAAATACTCGGTATCGCCGGGCTGGTCGGGGCCGGACGAACCGAAGCGGTGCAGTGTCTGTTTGGCGTCTGGCGCGGACGTTGGGAAGGCCGGGTATTTATCGACGGTCAGGCGGTGAACATTGAGAACTGCCAGCAGGCGATTGCTCACGGCATCGCGATGGTGCCGGAAGACAGGAAGAGAGACGGTATCGTGCCGGTGATGGCGGTCGGGAAAAACATCACCCTCGCCGCGCTGGACCAGTTTTCCGGTCCGCTCAGCGCGCTGGATGAGGCCGCAGAGCAGAACTGCATTCTGCAATCTCTTTCACGCCTGAAAGTAAAAACCTCTTCGCCCGAGCTGGCGATCGGCAGGCTCAGCGGCGGTAACCAGCAGAAGGCGATTCTGGCCCGCTGCCTGCTACTCAATCCACGCATTCTGATCCTCGATGAACCGACGCGCGGGATTGATATCGGCGCGAAATACGAAATCTACAAACTGATTAATCAACTGGTGCAGCAGGGCATTGCGGTGATCGTCATCTCTTCCGAACTGCCGGAAGTGCTCGGTCTGAGCGACCGCGTGCTGGTGATGCACGAAGGCAAACTGAAAGCGAACCTGGTCAATGATCAACTGACCCAGGAACAGGTAATGGAAGCGGCTCTGAGGAGTGAACGTCATGTCGAAAAACACGCCGTCTGAACTGAAGCTCGAGGCGCGGGCGCCTGTCGCCTTCGCCGGGCTTAAAAATCTCAATTTGCAGGTGTTTGTGATGATTGCCGCGATCGTCGTCATCATGCTGTTCTTCACCTGGACCACTGACGGCTCGTACCTCAGCGCACGTAACGTCTCCAACCTGCTGCGCCAAACCGCCATCACCGGCATTCTGGCGGTGGGCATGGTGTTTGTGATTATCTCGGCAGAAATTGACCTGTCGGTTGGCTCGATGATGGGCCTGCTCGGCGGCGTGGCGGCAATTTTCGATGTCTGGCTCGGCTGGCCTTTACCGTTGACCATCGTGGTCACGCTGGCGCTGGGCCTGGTGTTAGGGGCATGGAACGGTTGGTGGGTGGCGTATCGCAAAGTGCCTTCGTTTATCGTGACCCTCGCCGGGATGCTGGCGTTTCGTGGCATTCTGATTGGCATCACCAACGGCACTACCGTCTCGCCGACTAGCCCGGCAATGTCGCAAATCGGTCAGAGCTATCTGCCGGACGGTATTGGCTTCATCATCGGCGTAGTAGGGCTGATGGCCTCTGTCTCCTGGCAATGGCGCGGCCGACTGCGTCGTCAGGCGCTTGGGCTAAGTAACCCGGCCTCCACGCGCGTGGTGGGACGTCAGGCGATCACCGCCGTGATTGCGCTGGGCGCTATCTGGATGCTGAACGACTATCGCGGGGTGCCAACGCCGGTGCTGATCCTCGCCCTGCTGTTGCTGGCTGGCATGTTTATGGCTACCCGCACCGCATTTGGTCGGCGCATTTACGCTATCGGCGGCAACCTGGAAGCCGCCCGCCTGTCGGGCATTAACGTGGAACGCACGAAGCTTGCGGTGTTCGCTATTAACGGCCTGATGGTGGCTATCGCAGGATTAATTTTAAGCTCGCGTCTTGGGGCCGGGTCGCCTTCTGCGGGGAATATCGCCGAACTCGACGCCATTGCCGCCTGTGTGATTGGTGGCACCAGCCTCGCAGGCGGCGTGGGAAGCGTGGCGGGTGCGGTAATGGGCGCGTTTATCATGTCGGCGCTGGATAACGGAATGAGCATGATGGACGTGCCGACTTTCTGGCAATATATCGTTAAGGGTGCCATTTTGCTGCTGGCGGTGTGGATGGATTCAGCCACTAAGCGGCGGGCCTGATCGCGGCAGTTTCCGCTACGATGGCGGTGCCTTCGGGTATCGCCATTCTTGTCTCTTCAGGAAAGCAAAACATGTTTGAAAAGCGCCACCGCGTCACGCTGTTATTCAACGCCAACAAAGCCTATGACCGTCAGGTCGTGGAAGGCGTGGGCGAGTATTTGCAGGCGTCGCAGTCGGAATGGGACATCTTTATCGAAGAGGATTTTCGCGCCCGCACTGAAAACATCAAAGAGTGGCTCGGTGACGGCGTGATTGCCGACTTTGACGACCCGACCATCGAAGCCCTGCTCGGCGATGTGGAGGTGCCAATCGTCGGCGTGGGCGGCTCTTACCACCGCCCGGAGCAATATCCCGCGGTGCACTATATTGCCACCGATAACCATGCTCTGGTGGAAACCGCGTTTTTGCACCTGAAGGAAAAAGGCGTCCACCGTTTTGCCTTTTACGGACTGCCCTCCTCAAGCGGTAAACGCTGGGCGATGGAGCGTGAGCATGCGTTTTGCCAGATAGTGGCGAAAGAGAAATACCGTGGCGTAGTGTATCAGGGCCAGGAAACCGCCCCGGAAAACTGGCAGCATGCGCAGAACAGGCTGGCGGACTGGCTGCAAACGCTGCCGCCGCAAACCGGGATTATCGCCGTGACCGATGCCAGGGCACGCCACATCTTGCAGGCCTGCGAACATTTGCACATTCCGGTGCCCGAGAAGCTGTGTGTGATTGGCATCGATAACGAAGAGTTGACGCGCTATCTGTCACGCGTGGCGCTGTCGTCTGTGGCGCAGGGGACGCGTCAAATGGGCTATCAGGCCGCCAAGCTGTTACACCGCCTGCTTGATAACGAAAGCCTGCCGCTGCAACGTCTGCTGGTTCCCCCGGTGCGCGTGGTGGAACGCCGCTCGACGGATTACCGATCGCTCGACGACCCGGCGGTCATTCAGGCGATGCACTACATCCGCAATAACGCCTGCAAGGGCATTAAAGTGGAACAGGTGCTGGATGCGGTAGGGATTTCGCGTTCGAATCTGGAGAAACGCTTTAAAGAGGAAGTGGGGGAAACCATTCACGCGGTCATTCACAGTGAGAAACTGGAAAAGGCCCGCAGCCTGCTGGTTTCCACCTCATTATCCATAAACGAGATTTCGCAGATGTGCGGCTATCCTTCGCTGCAATATTTTTACTCGGTATTTAAAAAAGAGTACGACGCCACGCCGAAAGAATATCGGGAACGCTTTGGTGAAACGTTGATTTAGAAATTAAAAACTTAAAAACAAAAACGCCTTCCGATGGAAGGCGTTTCTTAGCTGACAGATTGCCATTACATATGGGCGGCAATCAGACGCTGGTTATCCTGGTACATACTGAACAGGAAGTTGTTATAGCTCGACCCACGAGTCGAATAGCCTTTCAGCTTGTGGATCATCGCACTGGCCGTGACTTCCTGGTCCGTTTTACGCAGCTGCGCACGGGACTTACGGAATGACTTATAAGCCGGATGCGTGTTCAGGTTCACCACATAGGCATCCACAGACTCTTTGACCGAGTCAAAGTGAGAGTAGCCTTTCACCTTGCCACTCCCCACAGGACATTTGCCCGAACCACATTTCATGCCGAACAGGTTGTTGTTGTTGCGCGCCAGTTTGGACGTGCCCCAACCGCTTTCTGCTGCGGCCATGGTTGCCACCATGCTGCCAGGAATAATATCCACACGCTCAAGCAGCGAGTTCCACGGAATTTTACGCGTGTTCCCGGTCCACCTGATTTTGTAGCGCTGAGTAATTTTTTTCATGCGCGCGCGTTCAGACGGCGACCAACGACCATCGTACTGCTTGGAAACAAGCCAGTTACGATCGGCGGTGATTGCCGCATTTTGGCTGGTAATATAAGGCATTACGGTCCGGAGAAACGCTTTTTTACGAGGTGTTCCGGAAGGGTATTTTCGCAAATCAGGAAGTGAACTACTCTTTGCACTATTGCGAGAATACTCTTGTTTACTGCTAACCTTACTACTACTGCTTGCCTTTATTATTGGGGCTTTGTGACTCGTTGTTGCTGTGTGCGTCTTTGCCAGCACGCTACCTGAAAATACACAGGTGAGTAACATGAGTATCGCGGCCCCATATCGTCGAATGGGAGTCGATATCATTAGGTCTCCTGGTCGGAAAAAATCATTCCAACACGTTGTTTTATCCACATAACTGCGAAATGAATCGCGAATCATAGCAAAAATACCGTGTGGACGCACCCAAAGAAATAATCCAATTCCGAAACAATGTCACGCATAAACCGCTCCCTTTCGGCTCATAAGCCTGAAATTGCTGGCTTAATCGCAGAAATTCCTTTTCTGATTTGAAGCCGATCACTCACCCTGCGCCATCCTCCCCTTGAATGTGGTTCAGGGATGAGGGACCGGATGGGCTCTGCTGGCAAAATGTACAAAAATCGACTCTGGTGAACGGAATGAAACGTGCCGCTCTGATATTGCTTCTGCTGCCCGAAATTACCCTGGCGGCCTGGACCGCGCCGGATTTTCCTGCCTTCAACGCGCAAGGCAGCGGAAAATTTGTCAGTCAGAAAACGCTGACGAAGGGTACTCGCCCGCTGACGTTAAATCTTGACCAGCAGTGCTGGCAGCCCGCCTCGGCTATCAAACTCAATGAGATGTTGTCGCTGGAACCCTGTCAGGGCGCGGCCCCGCAGTGGCGACTGTATCGTGACGGGGAATACACCCTAACCGTCGATACCCGCTCCGGCACGCCGACGCTGATGCTGAGCGTGGAAAGTACCGCCACGCCGTCGGCAAAGGTCGAGACCCGCCAGTGTCCGCGTTGGGACGGTAAACCACTAACGATGGATGTCAGCAAAGTTTTTACCGAAGGCAGCAAAGTCCGTGACTTTTACAGCGGCCAGACCACGTCGGTAAGCGGCGGGAAAATCACCCTGCAACCATCCCCTGACAGCAACGGCCTTTTGCTGCTGGAAAATGCGCAGTCAGACTCGCCCGCCGCCTTTAACTGGCACAATGCCACCGTCTACTTTGTGCTGACCGATCGCTATGTGAATGGAGATCCCGCCAACGATAACAGTTACGGTCGTCACCAAGACGGATTGCAGGAGATAGGCACTTTTCACGGCGGAGATTTGCAGGGACTTGCCAGCAAGCTCGATTATTTGCAGCAACTCGGGGTGAATGCGCTGTGGATAAGCTCCCCGCTGGAGCAAATTCATGGCTGGGTCGGCGGCGGCACCAAAGGTGACTTCCCGCACTACGCCTATCACGGCTATTACCCGCAGGACTGGACGAAACTTGATGCCAACATGGGCAACGAGGACGACCTGCGCCATCTGGTGGACGAAGCGCACAAACGCGGGATCCGTATTCTGTTTGACGTGGTGATGAACCACACCGGCTACTCCACCCTGGCTGACATGCAGCAGTACCAGTTTGGTGCACTGTATTTACAGGGTGAGGAGCTGAAAAAAACCTTGGGCGAGCACTGGACCGACTGGAAACCCGGCCCCGGCCAGAGCTGGCACAGCTTTAATGACTACATCAACTTCAGCGATAAACCCGCGTGGGACAACTGGTGGGGCAAAAAGTGGATCCGCACCGATATCGGCGACTACGACAATCCCGGCTTTGACGATTTAACCCTGTCGCTGGCTTTCCTGCCGGACCTCAAAACCGAATCGAAGGAAGCGTCTGGCCTGCCGATGTTCTATCAACACAAGTCGGATACCGCAGCTAAAGCGATTGCAGGCTTTACGCCACGCGATTATCTGACCCATTGGCTGAGCCAGTGGGTGCGCGATTATGGCATCGACGGTTTTCGCATTGATACCGCCAAACACGTTGAGCTTCCGGCCTGGCAACAGTTGAAAACCGAGGCCACCGAGGCGCTGGCGCAATGGAAGAGAGCCAATCCGGGCAAGTCGCCGGATAACGGTCCCTTCTGGATGACCGGCGAAGCCTGGGGCCACGGCGTGCTAAAGAGTACGTATTACCAGAATGGCTTCGATGCGATGATTAACTTCGATTATCAGGATCAGGCGGCGAAAGCGGTGGATTGCCTGGCGAATATCGACCTCACCTGGCAACAGATGGCCGACAAGCTGCAAAACTTCAACGTGCTGAGCTATCTCTCATCGCATGATACCCGGCTGTTCCGCGAGGGCGGCAGCGAGGCCGCAGAGCTATTGTTGCTGGCCCCCGGTGCGGTGCAGATATTCTACGGCGATGAGTCGGCGCGTCCGTTCGGCCCGACCGGGTCTGACCCGTTACAGGGCACGCGTTCGGACATGAACTGGCAAGACGTCGTCGGCAAAGAGGCCGCGACCGTCGCCCACTGGCAGAAACTCGGCCAGTTCCGCGCCCGTCACCCGGCGATTGGTGCGGGCAAGCAAACCACGCTTTCAATGCCGCGGGGTTACGGCTTCATGCGCGAGCAGGGCGATGACAAAGTGATGGTGGTGTGGGCAGGAAAGCCCTGAGGCCTAAAACAGAGTAATCATCCGTGATATGAGACATCAGCAGAAGAAGGAACCAAAGGTGCAACCCTTGCCCGGTTTGCACCTCGCTGGCGCAGGGGTTATGGTGAGCCCCTAACCAGTAAGACCGACAGAACACCTGCATATGACTTTTTCACTTTTCGGCGACAAATTCACCCGTCATTCCGGTATCACCCGCCTGATGGAAGATCTCAACGATGGCCTGCGTACGCCAGGCGCCATCATGCTCGGCGGCGGCAACCCGGCGCAAATCCCGCAGATGAACGACTATTTCCACCAGCTGCTGGCGGATATGCTGGAAAGCGGTAAAGCCACTGAGGCGCTGTGCAATTATGACGGCCCGCAGGGTAAAACCGAGCTGCTGGCAGAGCTGGCGAACATGCTGCGCGACGAGCTGGGTTGGGATATTGGACCACAGAACATTGCACTGACAAACGGCAGTCAAAGCGCGTTTTTCTACTTGTTCAACCTCTTCGCTGGTCGCCGTGCCGACGGGACCACCCGTAAGGTGCTGTTCCCGCTGACCCCGGAATACATCGGCTATGCCGATTCCGGCCTCGAAGAAGACCTGTTTGTCTCGGCCCGGCCAAACATCGAGTTGCTGCCGGAAGGCCAGTTCAAATACCACGTTGATTTCGAACACCTGCGCGTCACCGACGAAACCGGGATGATCTGCGTTTCGCGGCCGACCAACCCGACGGGTAACGTTATCACCGACGAAGAGCTGATGAAGCTCGACGTACTGGCTAATCAGCACGGTATCCCGCTGGTGATTGATAATGCCTACGGCGTGCCGTTCCCGGGGATTATCTTCAGCGAAGCGCGCCCGCTGTGGAACCCGAATATCGTGCTGTGCATGAGCCTGTCGAAGCTCGGCCTGCCTGGCAGCCGCTGCGGCATTATCATCGCCAATGAGAAAATCATCAGCGCGATAAGCAATATGAACGGCATTATTAGCCTCTCTCCTGGGGGAATTGGCCCAGCGATGATGTGCGAGATGATCAAACGTAAAGACCTGCTGCGCCTGTCTGAAACGGTGATTAAACCGTTCTATTACCAACGCGTGCAGGAGACGATCGCCACTATTCGCCGCTATTTACCCGAAGAACGCTGCCTTATTCACAAACCAGAAGGGGCAATTTTCCTCTGGCTGTGGTTTAAGGATTTGCCGATCACCACCGAAATTCTTTATCAGCGCCTGAAAAAACGCGGCGTGCTGATGGTGCCGGGCGATTTCTTCTTCCCGGGACTCGATAAACCCTGGCCGCACACGCATCAGTGTATGCGTATGAACTATGTGCCGGATCCGGAGAAAATCGAAGCGGGCGTTAAAATCCTCGCTGAAGAAATAGAAAATGCCTGGCGTGAAAGTGGATGCTAAGCCCGGCGGGTACTGAAAATTCCTAGCCGGAATTAATATGCTCTTTGCAATAGCGACGCTTCCACGCCGCGGGTGTGAGCCCGGTGTGTTTGCGGAAGATTTGTCGGAAATAGCCGGCGTCGTTGAATCCACAGCGTGCCGCCACTTCGGTTAACGACAGCGAATCACTGATCAACAGCTTCTCGGCCGCCATCACCCGTTGACGATGAAGCGACTCGGTCAGCGTCAGGCGAAACGTGCGCCGATATACGCGACCGAGGTAGTCCGCATTGCAATGCAGCTCTTTGGCAAGCGTTGAGGTTGAAAGCGGCAGATGAAACTGGGTGCGGATACTCTGTTGCGCCTTCCACGCCAGCGCCACGCCGGGGCTGTCACCCACGCTTTCCTCTACGCCCGCCGCCGAAAGCTGCTGGAGGATCAGTAGCAAAATGCACTCCAGCGCAATGCTGCGATGCACGTTCTCCTGCTCGCTCAGGAACTGGCGGAACAGGGCAATAATGTACTGCGGATGGCTCACGCTCGTGTGCTGGGGAATACTGAGTAACGTCTGGCGCAGGGCCGAGTCTGCCGCGCTTTCCAGCCAGTCAAAATGCAGCCAGTAAAATTTCAAATCGCCCGGAAACTGGCCCTCGCCAACGTGCTGACACCCCGGGCGCAGCAGCAGGCTATCACCTGCCTGCACCCTAAACAGCTGCCCTTCCTCACGAATCTTTAGCTCGCCACGTTCGACAAAAACCAGTTCCCAGGAGGTGAGTCTACGCGCCGGATGGCTGCCCACCCCGCGGGAAATGAACAGACCACCGTTTTGTACGCGAATCGGAAAAGCTATGGATAATTCGAGCATGGATATGTGTTTTTCCGCTTACTGAAAGATAAAAATTCACCTTTAGCATTGATTATTAACCATAAATAGCGCCATCACCGGACAGCGATCACAGTTTGCACATCAGGTCGGAATCCTCACCTTTTTATACTTTTCCCTTCCCTTGTTGCGCGGGCAATTCCGGGCAGAATTGAGGATGTACCTTGCACATCACATCCGAAGCCCGCGAAAAAGCGGGTCATACCCCCTGACTTACGTGAGGAGTTTTCGATGACTTCTGCTCCGATTACACAAGCCGAACTCGCCCAGCAGTCCATTAACGACGCGCTGTCGCTGCGGGAGAAAATCGGTTACGGGCTGGGCGACGCCGGCGGGACGGTGATCACCTGCCTTATCATGAACTTTCTGACCTTTTTCTATACCGACGTTTTCGGTCTGACCCCGGCGCTGGTCGGCACGTTGTTTATCGCCCTGCGCGTGTTCGATGCGATTTCTGACCCGATTATGGGAGTGATCGCCGACCGAACCCAAAGCCGCTGGGGACGCTTTCGCCCCTGGCAGCTGTGGATTGCGCTGCCGATCGGCATTATCGGCGTCCTGACCTTTACCGTCCCCGACGTCAGCATGAGCATGAAAATCGTTTGGGCATTCGGCACCTATCTGCTGCTGTCCATCAGCTACACCGCCATCAACGTACCCTACTGTGCGCTAATTAACACCATGACTACGCGCCATACGGAAGTGCTGGGCTGCCAATCCTGGCGCTTTGTGCTGTGTGGCGTGGCGGGGTTTTTAGTCTCCGTCGGGCTACCGTGGTTGGTCTCCGTATTCGGTAAAGGCGACGTGGCGCACGGCTGGCAAATGGGCGTCAGCATTCTATGCGGCGTGGCGGTGGTGATGTTCCTGTGCTGCTTCTTCTGGGTACGCGAGCGGGTGCCGCTGGACGCGCTGGGCAAATTTACCCTACGCCAGCACATCGCCGGGCTGCGGAAAAACGACCAGCTACTGCTGATGCTGGTGATGTCCTTCCTGCTGATTAACGTCTTTAACATTCGCGGCGGGGGCTATATGTACTTCATCACCTACGTATTACAAGGCAGCACGGCGTACACTTCGCTGTTCTTCACCATGGTGACCTTCGCTTCAATTTTAGGTTCGATCCTCGTCAATCCGCTGACCAAACGCGTCGATACCGTCAAACTTTACTATTACACCAATCTGGTTTTAGCCGCACTGGCGGTGGCGATGTGGTTCCTGCCCGTTGGCCCTGCGTGGCAGACGCTGTGGCTGGTTGTCATCCTTGGCAACGGCATCATCCTGGGCTTTACGCTGCCGCTGCACTTCGGCCTGATGGCCTTCGCCGACGATTACGGCGAGTGGAAAAACGGGGTGCGTTCCTCAGGCATGAACTTCGCGTTTAACCTCTTTTTCATCAAGCTCGCCTGGGCCTCCAGCGCCGGGATTGTCAGCCTGGTGTTTATCTTAGTGGCCTATCAGCCCGGCATCGGCAACCAGACGGCGGCCTCGCTGCACGGCATGACCGCGATGGAAACGCTGCTGCCCGCCGTGTTCCACCTGCTGCTGGCCTTCACCCTGCGTACCTGCAAACTCAATAACCCAATGATGTCGCGCATCGCCAGCGATTTACGCGTGCGCCATGTTCAGTCTTAAGGAGACCGTTATGTCTGTGATGGAAGTCGATTTACACAAGCTCAAAGTCAACGATCCATTTCTTGGGCAGTATCAGCAACTGGTTCGTGATGTGGTTATTCCCTATCAGTGGGACGCGCTGAACGACAGGATCGCACAAGCGGACCCGAGCCACGCTATCGAAAATTTCCGTATCGCCGCTGGGCTGTCAGAGGGTGAGTTTTACGGCATGGTTTTCCAGGACAGCGACGTGGCGAAATGGCTGGAAGCCGTGGCGTGGTCGCTGTGCCAAAAGCCGGACCCGGCGCTTGAAAAAACCGCCGATGAGGTGATTGAACTGGTGGCCGCCGCCCAGTGCGACGACGGCTATCTCAACACCTATTTCACCGTCAAAGCCCCCCAGGCGCGCTGGACCAATCTGGCGGAATGCCATGAATTGTATTGCGCCGGGCACATGATTGAAGCAGGCGTGGCGTTCTTCCAGGCCACCGGCAAACGCCGTTTGCTGGAGGTGGTCTGCAAACTTGCCGACCACATCGACAGCGTGTTTGGCCCCGGCGAGTCGCAACTGCGCGGTTACCCCGGCCATCCGGAAATCGAGCTGGCGTTAATGCGCTTGTTCGAGGTGACGCAGGAACCGCGCTACCGCGAACTGGTGAACTTCTTCGTCGAACAGCGGGGAACGCAGCCGCATTTCTACGATATCGAATATGAAAAACGGGGAAAAACCTCGTACTGGAATACCTATGGCCCGGCATGGATGGTGCAGGATAAAGCCTACAGCCAGGCGCATCAGCCGCTGGCTGAACAGCAAAGCGCCATCGGCCACGCGGTGCGTTTCGTCTACCTGATGACCGGCGTGGCCCATCTGGCGCGCCTCAGCCAGGACGAAGCCAAGCGTCAGGACTGCCTGCGCCTGTGGAGCAACATGGCTCAGCGTCAGCTGTATATCACCGGCGGGATCGGTTCCCAGAGCAGCGGCGAAGCCTTCAGTAGCGATTACGACTTACCGAACGACACGGTGTATGCCGAAAGCTGCGCCTCGATTGGCCTGATGATGTTCGCCCGCCGAATGCTAGAGATGGAAGCCGACAGCCAGTACGCCGACGTAATGGAGCGCGCACTGTACAACACCGTGCTCGGCGGGATGGCGCTGGATGGCAAACACTTCTTCTACGTCAATCCGCTGGAAGTGCATCCTAAATCGCTGAACTTCAATCATATATACGATCACGTCAAACCGGTGCGTCAGCGCTGGTTCGGCTGCGCCTGCTGCCCGCCGAACATTGCCCGGGTGCTGACCTCCCTCGGGCACTATATCTACACCCCACGTGAGGACGCGCTGTACATCAACCTGTATGTCGGCAACAGCGCAGAGATTGCCGTCGGCAATGAGACGCTGCGCCTGCGTATCAGCGGTAACTTCCCGTGGCAGGAAAAAGTCACGATCGCCATCGACTCCGCGCAGCCGGTGCAGCACACCCTGGCGCTGCGTCTGCCAGACTGGTGCAATGCCCCACAGGTGACGCTCAACGGCGTGCCGGTAGCGAAGGATGTCCGCAAAGGGTATCTGCATATCAACCGCCGCTGGCAGGAAGGCGACACCCTGACGCTCACCTTGCCGATGCCGGTACGTCGGGTGTATGGCAATCCGTTAGTGCGCCACGTCGCCGGGAAAGTGGCGATACAGCGCGGACCGTTGGTGTACTGCCTTGAACAGGCGGATAACGGCGAAGAGCTGCATAACCTGTGGCTGCCCGAGTCGGCAACCTTTAACGCCTTTGAAGGCAAAGGGTTGTTCGCGCACAAGGTGCTCATTCAGGCCGAAGGCTATAAGCACACCGCCGCCCAGCCCGATCAGCAGCCGCTTTGGCATTACGACCGCTCGCCCGCCACGCGTCAGGCGCACACCCTGACCTTTATTCCGTGGTTCAGCTGGGCCAACCGCGGCGAAGGCGAAATGCGGATTTGGGTCAACGAGGGGTGATTTTTCCGTTTGCCGGGCACAATGAAACACGCCACCCGATGGAAACGGTGGATGATATCTTTTCCTGGGCCGATATCCTAAAAGCCACGGCAGCACTTTATCTTTAAACGTTAGGGCTTCCCGCCCGGCGGCGCGAGCTTGCCGGGTCAACGAGATGTGCCGTTCACCCCAGCAGAACACGCCGTGCGGCTTCGGCGAGAAAGGCACTACGGTTGCTAAAGCGCGGGTGTTCGCGCACAAATCCATCGATTTTGACCAACAGCCGACGCGGGAGCGTGATATTGATTCGCTCCGCACGGCCATCGAATTGATGCATGTTGATATCCACCAGTAGCCATTGCCCGCCGCTGAAATCCTCTGGTCGGGTTTCCAGATGATGCTCAACAATGCCCGGCGTCGGGATATCTTCTTGCATCTCACACAGCGTTTCGAAGTGCGCCACCAATGCATTTCTTGCATCCTGGAAAGCGTCATCAAGCGAATCACCAGCAAAGTAACAGCCCGGAACGTCAGGGAAAAAACCGCTGGCGCTGCCATCAGCATCAGAATGGATATAAGCCGGATAAAACATATTTGCTCCTGATACGTTAGATTTTGAGTCCGGCTTGCCGTCAGATTTGCATCAGCGTGCCGGGTTTAATGTTTTTTTTCGGATGCGGAACGGTTACCAACCCGGGGCGTTCCGGATGATGGAATTGGTGATGGCTTCCCTTTGTACGCTTCTGGATCCAGCCGTGCTTTTTCAATATCACAATCACTTCCGCACTGGTCACGCTGCCTGCCTTAAATGATCATACACACCATACACATTCAATGAGTATCAGCCATCACAATACCGCTCCCCACCGGGTATGACCTTTGCTGATTTTTCATTCGGGAAAGCTCGCCGCAAAAAAGTTAATGTGCCGTGCAATCGACAGGATTTTTTGCGGGCATAGACGCAAACCTCCTCAGCCAAGCGGTTTGTCAATCCGTGTGCTTTACGCTGACACTATTTGACAATTATTGACCTGGCAGTAATCATAAAGTTAATTACTGACCAGGCAGCTATCATGACAACGCATTCGCAACCCCCCGCTAAAAACCTGCATCTGGGTTTACTTTTTCATCTGACCAACCAGTTTAAAGATCAGCTCATTGGGCATTATTTCTCCGGGGCGGGGATTACCGCGCCACAGTTTAAAGTGTTGATTAATATCTATAAGGGCAATACCAGCCCGGCGGAGATTTGCAAGAGCCTGCTGATGGATACCGGCGCGATGAGCCGGATGGTTGAGCGCATGGTAAAGAGTGGGCTTATCGAACGTCATCGCAACGCGCAGGACAAACGCCAGGTGATTCTGGCCCTGACCGAGAAAGGACAGTCGCTGTGCAATACGTTTCAGAATGAAGCGCTAAACACCATTCTGGCGGAACTCACCGCCCGTCTGACCGCTGAAGAATCCCAGCAACTACAAGCCCTTATTATCAAAATGCTGCCGGATGAATACACGGCGCCCCATCGCTAAGCTCCCGTTTTAAGGCCCTGAACACTATGGAAAACACCGCTCCTGAAGCCACTCAGCGTCCAAGCCGACGCAAACGTAACTTCGCTATTTTATTGCTGATCCTGGTGCTGGCCGCCGCGGGCTGTCTTGCCTGGTATCTGCTGTATGCCCGCTATTACGAATCCACCGACGATGCCTACGTCAACGGCAACCAGGTCACGCTCACACCGCAAATTGCCGGGACCGTGACCCAGGTGACGGTGGACGAAGGCGATTACGTGCAGAAAGGCCAGCCGCTGGTGCTGCTCGACCCGAGCGATACCGAAATCGCATTGCAGCAGGCCGAAGCTGACCTCGCCAGCACCGTGCGTCAAGTGCGTGGCTTATACAGCACCGCCGATAATTACCGTGCCCAGGTCGATGCGAAAAAAGTTGCCCTGCAAACGGCGCAGAATGACTACCGCCGTCGGCAGAAAATTTTCGCCAGCGGCGCCATCGCAGCGGAAGACCTGTCGCATTACCGCGATGCAGTGACCAGTGCGCAAAGCGATTTGCTCGCCGCGCAGCAGGCGTTGAAAACCAATCAGGCGATGGTGGATGACACCGTGATCGACAGCCATCCGGAAATTAAAACCGCCGTCGCCACGCTGCGTCAGCGCTATCTGGATAACGCCCGCAGCACGATTGTCGCGCCGGTCAGCGGGTATGTCGCCAAACGCGCGGTGCAGCTCGGGATGCGCGTCACCTCAGGCACCACGCTGCTGTCGATCGTGCCGCTGAAGGAAGTGTGGGTCGACGCCAACTTTAAAGAGAGCCAGATGCAGGATATGCGTCTGGGGCAAAAAGTGACCCTGAATGCTGACCTCTACGGCGATGACGTGCAGTACCACGGCACCATCGAAAGCTTAGGTATCGGCACCGGGAGCGCGTTTTCCCTGCTGCCAGCGCAGAACGCCAGCGGGAACTGGATAAAGATCGTGCAGCGCCTGCCGGTGCGTATTTTGCTCGACGAACACGACATGCAAAAACACCCGCTGCGTATTGGCCTGTCGATGAATGTGAAGGTCGATATTCGTGATCTCGATGGCCATCTGCTGCCGCAAAAAACCGTCAGCCAGCCGCGCTTTACCACCGACGTGTACAACACGCCGATGGCCGCCGCCGACAAACTGGTCGCACAAATCCTGCGTGATAACAGCCGCGCCGTAGCCGCACAGCGCTAAGAGAGCCCGCATGTCTGAATCGAAGGCGGCCTATACGCCCCCGAGCCTGTTTCTGGCGACGCTGGCACTGTCGCTGGCCACGTTTATGCAGGTACTGGATTCCACTATCGCTAACGTGGCGTTGCCGACTATTTCCGGCAACCTCGGGGTTAGCGCCGATCAGGGCACCTGGGTGATCACCTCCTTCGCGGTGTGTAACGCCATCGCCCTGCCGCTGACCGGCTGGTTTACCCGTCGCTTTGGCCAGCTGCGGCTGTTTATCGCCTCGGTGGTGTTTTTCACCCTGACCTCGTTCCTGTGCGGGTTTGCCCACAGCATGACGGAGCTGATTATTTTCCGCGCACTGCAAGGTTTTTTCGCCGGGCCGATGTTCCCGATGTGTCAGACGCTGCTGCTGGTTATCTTCCCGCCGATGAAGCGCAGCATGGCCCTGGCGCTGCTGTCGATGGTCACCGTGGTGGCGCCCATCGTGGGGCCGATAACCGGCGGCTGGATAACCGACAACTATTCGTGGCCATGGATTTTCTACATCAACGTGCCCATCGGGATTTTTGCCTCAATTGTGGTCTGGAGCCAGCTGCGCGGGCGCGAAGAAACCACTCAATCTTCGCCTATCGACTACATCGGCATTGCGCTGTTGGTGCTGGGCGTCGGGCTGTTGCAGGTAGTGCTCGATAAGGGCAACGATGAGGACTGGTTCTCCTCGACGCCGATTATCGTGATGTCGATTGTGTCGGCGGTAAGCCTGATTGCCTTTGTGCTGTGGGAGCTGGATGACAAGCATCCGATCGTTAATCTGCGGCTGTTTAAGGACCGCAACTTCGCGATTGGCACTCTGGCGCTGATGCTCGGCTATGCGGCATTCTTTGCAATTAACATTATTCTGCCGCAGTGGCTGCAAACGCAGATGGGCTATACCGCGATTTGGGCGGGGCTTGCCGCCGCACCGATGGGCTTTTTACCGCTGCTGCTAACCCCAATTATCGGCCGTTACGCCACCAAAGTGGATTTGCGTATTCTGTGCTCGGTGTCGTTCCTGACGATGGGCGCGTCCTGCCTGATGCGCGCGCAGTTCTCCACCGATGTGGACTTCCGCACCATCGCTAGCGTGCAGATGTTCATGGGGATCGGCGTGGCGTTCTTCTTTATGCCGCTCACCACCATCGTGCTGTCGAATTTGCACGGCAATCAAGTGGCGGAAGGTTCGGGGCTGGCGACGTTTTTCCGTGTGCTCGGTGGGTCGTTTGCCTCATCGCTGACCACCTGGATTTGGCAGCGCCGCGAAATCTTCCATCACGCGAATCTGGCGGAGAACGTGTCACAGTACAATCCGGCGGCGGTGGACTACGTGCAGAAGATGGGGGGCCCGACGCAGCAGCACTTTGCGCTGATCGATAAAACTATCGAACAACAGGCGTACATGATGTCGACCATCGATTATTTCTGGATATTAGGTTGGGGCTTTATGGGGCTGGTGCTGATTATCTGGTTTACCCGGCCACCGTTTGTGAAGTCCGGCGCACCGTCGGCAGCCGCCGCCGCGGGGCATTAAACGCCCGACGGCGCTGCGCTTACCGGGCCTACACACCGTAGGCCCGCATATTTCCCGCTAGAACAGGCCTAACGGTTTATCGGAGTAGCTCACCAGCAGGCACTTGGTTTGCTGGTAGTGTTCGAGCATCATTTTGTGGGTCTCGCGGCCAATCCCTGACTGCTTGTAGCCCCCGAAGGCGGCATGGGCAGGATAGGCGTGATAGCAGTTGGTCCACACGCGCCCGGCCTGGATCCCGCGGCCCATTTTGTAGGCCAGATTGCCGTTGCGGCTCCATACGCCCGCCCCCAACCCGTACTGGGTATCATTGGCAATCGCCAGCGCCTCCTCCATGGTTTTAAAGGTGGTGACCGAAAGCACCGGGCCAAAGATCTCTTCCTGGAATACCCGCATATTGTTTTTACCAAACAGGATAGTCGGCTCGAGGTAATAGCCCTCTTTCAGCTCCCCGTCGAGCACCTTGCGGCGTCCGCCGGTCAGCACGTCCGCCCCCTCTTTCTTGCCGATATCAATGTAGTTGAGGATGGTGTCCATCTGTCCGCTGGAGACCTGCGCCCCCATTTGGGTGATGCTATCGAGCGGGTTGCCGCTGCGAATGCTTTCCACCCGGCGAATGGCGCGTTCCATAAAGCGCTCATAAATCGATTCATGCACCAGGGCACGGCTCGGGCAGGTACAGACTTCGCCCTGATTGAAGGCAA
The DNA here is from genome assembly GCF_043558715.1 of Scandinavium sp. M-37. NCBI lineage: Bacteria > Pseudomonadati > Pseudomonadota > Gammaproteobacteria > Enterobacterales > Enterobacteriaceae > Scandinavium > Scandinavium sp. M-37. The sequence goes on along the minus strand of NZ_JBIGIN010000006.1, from coordinate 79,911 downwards.
ACAGCGCCAGCCCTTCCAGCGCTTTCTCAAAGAAAGCGTCCTCTTCGTCCATCACGTCGGCGAAGAAAATATTCGGCGATTTGCCGCCGAGTTCGAGGGTCACCGGAATGATGTTCTGGGTGGCGTACTGCATGATTTGCTGGCCGACTTCCGTCGAACCGGTAAAGGCAACTTTATTGATGCGTTTTGACGTCGCCAGATATTCGCCGATTTCCCCACCCGCGCCGTTAACCACGTTAACCACGCCCGGCGGCAGCAGGTCGCCGATTATTTCCATTAGCATCAACACCGACAGCGGCGTCAGCCGGGCAGGTTTGAGGATAACGCAGTTCCCGGCGGCCAGCGCCGGGGCCATTTTCCAGCTCGCCATCAGCAGCGGGAAGTTCCACGGAATGATTTGCCCGACCACGCCGAGCGGCTCGTGGAAATGATAGGCCACGGTGTCGCTGTCGACTTCGCTGATCCCGCCCTCCTGCGCACGAATACAGGAGGCAAAGTAACGGAAGTGATCGATAGCCAGCGGCACGTCGGCGGCGGTGGTTTCACGGATAGGTTTGCCGTTATCCCAGGTTTCCGCCGTCGCCAATAGCTCAATATTCTGCTCCATGCGATCGGCAATTTTCAGCAGGATTGAGGCCCGATCCTGCACCGAGGTGTGCGCCCATTTGTCTTTGATTTTGTGCGCCGCATCGAGCGCCAAATCAATGTCTTTAGGCCCGGACGAGGCCACTTCGCACAGCAACTGGCCGGTTACCGGGGTCAGATTTTTGTAGTATTCACCGTCCGCCGGAGCGACCCAGTTGCCGCCGATAAAGTTGTCGTAACGGGGTTTGAGTTTCAGCGGGTAACCATAAACGCCGGGCTGGATGCCCGTGGAGGGAGGATTGTTGGTCATTACCGTCTCCTTGCAGTGGGGTGTCCTGTAAGGGTAGACGCGGCTGGCGATTTATTCGCCAGCCGTTTATCGCTTTACGAGCGCGGTCACGGATTGCGGTTATCGGCGTCCGGGAACAGCATGCCATCACGCAGGAGATGATCGTTGCCGCGACGGCGGGTAAAGCCGATGCGGTCGAAATATTCGAGGATTTGAATTGCCAGCTTACGCCCGACGTTGAGACTGTCACGGAAATCCGCAGCGCAGGTTGAGCCACGGGCGGTATCCAGCCCGCGAATCAGCCCGGCAAACTGCACGATGCGGTCGTTGCGGTAATAGCGGTCTTTGACGATGGCGGTGATCATCCCCTGCTGCGCCGCCTGCCGCAGCGTGACGCGCATGACCTGCTCATCGGTGCTGGTGTGCTGCGCCAGATCGCGCACCCACCACGGCTCGTCGCCAAATAACGGCTGCGCTTTGTGCCAGACGGCAGCCTGCTCCTCGGTAAATCCGGCTTTGTGGCTCGGCAAATGCAGCCAGCCGTGATGGCTGTCGATCAGGCCAGAAGCCCGCATTTTCTCCAGCAGCATCAGCACCAGCGCCTCGTCTTCCATCGGCAGCGCAATCCGGCGCAGACGCTCGCGGCCCGGACCGGGTTCATCCCGGTGCTGGTCGTGATAGGTCGCCAGCGCGTTGAGCAATTTTTCCTGCCAGCGGGCGGCCAGGCTGGCGCTGAGCAGGCTGTCGCCCGCCATCAGCACGTCGGCCTGGGCGGTGAGTTCCGCCAGACCCGCCGCGTTGAGCTGCCGCGCCCAGCCAAATTCGCTCAGGCGAAGCGCATCGCGCTGCAAATGGATATCCAGCGCCTGAGCGCTGTTTTCAGCCGTGGCCAGCGCCGAGAGCCAGCTCAGGTATTCAGGTTTTCGTTTGCCGCGACGTGGGGGATGCAGCGTCACTACCCGCGCGCCCGCCAAAGTGACGCGGGCCGAGATATCGCGCAGCACCAGCCGATCGTTGTCAGCCAGCCACAGCGGCGAGTCGAGTACCAGTTCCGCCAGATTGTTGTCCAGCAGCGACACCCGCCCGGTGATATGGCTCGCCGCGTGATGAATGTGCAGCGGCTGCCACTGAGTAAGCGGCGTGTGGCAATGCAACTCGACAATCACCCGCTCCGATGGCTCATCTGGCTGCTGCGCCAGCAGCCAGTCGCCGCGAGTGAGGTCTTCTTTCTGCGCATCGCCAGTGATGTTCAGGGCGATACGCTGCCCGGCATGGGCCTGGTCGACGGGCTGATTCTGCGCATGCAGGCCGCGCACGCGCATCGGGGTGTTGACGCCCGTCAGCCACAGCGTATCGCCAATCTTAACTTCGCCAGACAGCGCGGTTCCGGTTACCACCAGCCCAGCGCCTTTGACGGTGAACGCCCGGTCGATAGCCAGGCGGAAACGCTGATGTGCCACCTGCTGGCGTTCAGCCAGCTGTAAAAGATGCGCCCGCAGGGCGTCGATGCCGTGCATTTGCGTGGCGGCGGTCTCAAAAATCGTTACTGAGTCAAAGTCGTATTCGCGCAGAACGTCCTGAACTTGCCGATGAACCTCGGCAATTCTGGCGGCATCAACGCGACCGACTTTGGTCAGCGCCACGGTTAACGTCGGTTTCCCGGTCAGCTGTAAAATCGCCAGGTGCTCACGGGTTTGCGCCATCACCCCGTCATCACAGGCCACCACCAGCAGCGCATGATCGATCCCGCCGACACCCGCCAACATATTCGCCAGAAACTTTTCGTGGCCCGGCACGTCGATGAACCCAGGCACGCGTCCGTCCGGCTGCGGCCAATAGGCGTAGCCCAGATCGATGGTCATTCCGCGCGATTTTTCTTCCGGCAGGCGGTCGGCGTTAACGCCAGTGATCGCCTGCAACAGGGTAGTTTTGCCGTGGTCGACGTGACCGGCGGTGGCAATAATCATTTCAGCACACTCTCCATGAAGCGCGCCTCGTCCTCGAGGCAGCGCAGATCGAGCCACAGGCGTCCGTCATAAATACGCCCTAATATCGGCCTCTCAAGCCGACGCCAGCGTTGTGCCAGCGCATCGAGGGTCGTACCGCGACCGTCGTTGGGGGTAAAGGTCAGCGCGTGCGATGGCAGTCGGTCGACGGGCAGCGAGCCGCTGCCGATTTGCGATAAACAGTTTTCCAGCCGCACGGTGAACGCCGGGTAATGCGCCTGCAGCGCGGCCAGCAGCCGTTCGCCCTGGGCATGAATGTCATCCTGCTCGCGGGTTAACAGACGCAGGGTCGGCAGCGACTGGCGTAATTTTTCCGGGTGTAGGTACAGACGCAACGTGGCTTCCAGCGCCGCCAGGGTCATTTTATCCGCCCGCAGCGCCCGCTTGAGCGGGTGCTGTTGCAGTTTTGCAATCAGCTCGCGCTTGCCGACGATAATTCCGGCCTGTGGCCCGCCGAGCAGCTTATCGCCGGAGAAGCTCACCAGACTCACACCGCTGGCGATCAGCGCCTGCGGCATCGGCTCTTTCGGTAAACCGTACTGGCTTAAATCCACCAGCGAGCCGCTGCCTAAATCAGCCACTACCGGAATGCCCTGCTCCTGACCGATGGCCGCCAGCTCGGCTTCATCCACCGCTTTGGTAAACCCTTCCACGCTGTAGTTGCTGGTGTGGACTTTCATCAAGAGCCCGGTGTGCTCGTTGATGGCTTCCCGGTAGTCGCGTGGATGGGTACGGTTGGTGGTGCCCACCTCGTGCAGCCCGCAGCCCGCCTGACGCATCACGTCCGGGATGCGGAACGCGCCGCCGATTTCCACCAGCTCGCCGCGAGAGACCACCACTTCTTTACCGTTCGCCGTCGCCGCCAGCATCAGCAGTACCGCCGCCGCATTGTTATTGACGATGCAGGCGTCTTCCGCCCCCGTCAGGCGGCAGAGTAGATCCGCCAGGGCGCGATCTCGATGTCCGCGTCCGGCGTCATCCAGCGAATATTCCAGGGTGACCGGGGCGCGCATCACCTGGCTTACCGCCGCCACCGCCGCTTCTGCCTGAATGGCACGCCCGAGATTGGTGTGCAGTACGGTGCCGGTCAGGTTAAACACCGGACGCAGCGGGCTTTGTGCCTCCGCCGATAATCGCCCGGCAACGGCCTGCGCCCAGTCTGCGCCCCAGGCAGGCAGTTCGCCCTGTTCACGGATAGCTGCCCGGGCCTCGGCCTGCAACTGACGCACCACGTTCGCCACCTGGCTATGCCCGGCGTGGTCGATGAGCGAGGTAAAAGCCGGGTCGCGCAACAGGCGATCGGTGGCGGGTATTTGACTGAACAGCGAAGGGTTTTCCGGGGTCATGAGCAAGCCTGTGGTATGCCCCCTCCCGACGGGAGAGGGGAATAAACGTGCGGGAATTGTACTGCGGTTAGGGGCAGAACGATATTGATCGCGTTAGGCTTTTGGCGGTTCTGTGCGCGCAAAACTGTCGCGCTGGAACAGCGTTTCCACCAGCTTCACCAGATGCGGACGGGTGGCGCACCAGCCCGGCGAGACGCGGCGGAAATTGAGGTAGCCCACCGCACAGGCTACGGCGATGGTCGCCAGGTTCAGTTCATCGGCCTTCAGCGTGCCATCGGCAGCATAGGCTTCCAGGGCATCCAGCGCGCGGGTAATTTTCTCGCGCTGACGAACCAGTTCTTCCGGTGATTGTTGCGCCGCCGGGCGCGCCTGTTCCCGCACGGACACCAGGCCCGCATCCATAATGCCGTCGGCCAGCGACTCCAGCTGGCGCATCCGCAGCGCCGCTTTGGGGTCGCGGGGCACCAGCGCCGGGGCGATATCCAGCAGTTCGATGTACTGCGCAATCAGCGGTGAGTCGTACCAGCATTCACCGTCGTCGGTCACCAGCGCGGGCACTTTACCGAGCGGGTTGTACTTCGCCACGCCGTTTTCAGCGTTGTAGGGCATCTCGTTGATAAACTCGAACGTTATCCCCTTTTCCAGCAGGATAACCGAAATTTTACGCACAAACGGGCTGGTATAACTGCCGATCAGTTTCATCGCCTGCTCCCTTAATACTCCGCAAAAATATCAGTATGGCGCAGGCGCATTAAAAATTCAGGTTAATGATCGAGATACAGATAGTGCATCCAGCTGGTCATGCGCAGCAGCACTTTGCGCATCACCGCCACGTGGCTGAAATGGTCGGAATAGACCGCCACCTGCGCAAAAATGCCGTCCGGGAGGGCCTCCACTTGGGCATTCGACTCCAGTTCGATAAGGGCTAATACGCCATCGCTACCGGGCGTGACCGTTAACGATTGCAGCGTACCCTGTGCCTGATATGAGCCGCCGGGAACGACGGGAATGACACTGGTCAGTTTCCCGACGAAAACCTGCCCCGGCAGCGCATTGAACACCACTTCGGCCTGATCGCCCGCTTCAAGGCGTAACAGCGAATTTTGCCGGAACTGGGCGATAATTTGCCGTTTTTGTTCAGGGATAAACACCATCACCGGGCGCAGCGGCAGCGCAGCCGCGTAGGTGCCAGGACGAATCAATACCTGGGTGGCATAGCCATCGCTGGGGGCTCGCACAATGGTCTGATCGAGGTTATAGCGGGCTTCCGTCAGCTGCGCCCGCAGGCTCACGATCTGCGATTGCTCGCCGTTAATCACGCTGTCGAGCTGGCTTTTTATCTGCGACTGCTCGGCAACCGATGATTTCACCAACGCATCCTGGGCGAGATAATTTTGCCGGGCGTTGTCGATATCACTTTCTGAGAACGGATTCACTCTCGCCCTGCTGCCTTGCAGGTAACGCTGATAGTCCTTGTACAGGCGGTCGCGTTCAGCGCCGACACGTTGGGTATTGGCGATGGCCTCGTTCAGTTCCCCCTTCATGGCATCGGCATTATGAATAGCCGTCACCAGATCGGCCTCCAGGCGGCTGACCCGGGCCTGATAGCGGGTCGGATCGAGTTTAAACAGCACGTCGCCTTTTTTAATCAGCTTATTTTGTTGATCCGTCACTTCGCTGACGATACCCGTTACCTGAGGGGTAATGGGAATAGAGATCACCGCTTTTTGTGCCTGGGCAGTATAAGGGTGGTTGTAATTCATTAATAAAATAAGCCCGCTAACGATAAACACGCCACCTAATGCAGCGGTCGGCACCGTCCATTTATTTACCGGGATTTTGAAGATCTTAAATATCGCCCAGGCCAGCGCGACATAGGTCAGAATAATGAGCAAATCCATGATGGTTACTCCGCTGGCGAGCGTGATGTTTCCGCGAGTTTTTGCTCAAGCTCCGTGACCCGGCGCTGCAACTGAGCGAAAGATTCCTGTTCTGCCTGCTGCATTCCCCAGCCGCGCTCCGGGCGATAGAGAGTGGCCCAGATCCATAAAAACGGCCAGATAACGTGAAGGGTAAACAAACTCACCCAACCCGCGACGTGGATAGCATCGGCATGAGGGTGATTACGGGATTTGGCGATAAGATAAGGAATATCATGCAAAATAATGATCCCGTAAAAAATCACCAAAAAAACGAAAATAAGCACACCCAACGCAAAATAATTAAGAAACATAGCCGCCTCGAAATTACGACACGCCCATCGGCACGCGCCCCATTGCGAAGCGCCTGAGTGATAACTGAAAAAATAATCGTTAGTCGGTCATATTGCTATAACACAGAATCACTAAACTCGCCGTCCGTTGCCCTGGAATTATCTCAGCGTGATGACGCACCGAAATGCAGAACATGCGGACGATCACAGTTGCCCGCGTGCAGATGAAAATACTTTGTGATGTTAATCACATATCAGCAACAAACAGCCGCCAACAAAATGTGATTAACATCACACTAACAACCCTTTGCGGGTGATTTTTCAGCCACCGCACTTTTTTCATACGGTCATTTTGTGACAGTGATCACGTCAATTACGCCTCATCACCCTATATTAGCGTGACTCAGATCACACAATCTGGGGCTCGCTGGACAGTTGAACGATTCAGTGCCAGATTTCGCATCATCAACAGGGTCCGGCTACCTCTGCCGCTACTTAACAACAAACCAAACCTCGGGCTTTTAGCCTGCGCGACAGCAAACATAAGAAGGGGTGTTTTTATGTCATCCGATATCAAGATCAAAGTGCAAAGCTTTGGTCGATTCCTCAGCAATATGGTGATGCCAAACATCGGCGCGTTTATCGCGTGGGGTATCATTACCGCGTTATTTATTCCAACAGGGTGGTTGCCAAACGAAACGCTGGCGAAGCTTGTCGGCCCAATGATTACTTACCTGCTGCCACTGCTGATCGGTTATACCGGTGGTCGTCTGGTTGGCGGTGACCGCGGCGGCGTGGTCGGTGCGATTACCACCATGGGCGTTATCGTCGGTGCGGATATGCCGATGTTCCTCGGCGCGATGATTGCCGGTCCCCTGGGTGGCTGGGCGATTAAGCGTTTTGACGCCTGGGTAGACGGTAAGATCAAATCCGGTTTTGAAATGCTGGTGAACAACTTCTCTGCGGGCATCATTGGTATGATCCTCGCGGTACTGGCGTTCCTCGGCATTGGCCCTGCGGTTGAAGTGCTGTCCAAAGTGCTGGCTGCTGGCGTTAACTTCATGGTTGTGCACGACATGCTGCCGCTGGCGTCTATCTTTGTTGAACCGGCGAAAATCCTGTTCCTCAACAACGCCATCAACCACGGTATCTTCTCACCGCTGGGTATTCAGCAGTCCCATGAACTGGGCAAATCCATCTTCTTCCTGATTGAAGCTAACCCAGGTCCGGGTATGGGTGTTCTGCTGGCATACATGTTCTTTGGTCGCGGTAGCGCCAAACAGTCTGCGGGCGGGGCGGCTATCATCCACTTCCTCGGCGGTATTCACGAAATTTATTTCCCGTACGTGCTGATGAACCCACGTCTGATCCTGGCCGTTATCCTCGGCGGTATGACCGGCGTGTTCACCCTGACTATCCTCAACGGCGGCCTGGTGTCTCCGGCCTCTCCAGGCTCTATCCTGGCGATTCTGGCGATGACGCCGAAAGGCGCTTACTTCGCTAACATTGCGGCGATTGTGGCGGCAACGGCAGTCTCCTTCGTGGTCTCCGCCGTCCTGCTGAAAACCAGCAAAGTGAAAGAAGAAGACGATATTGAAGCGGCAACCCGTCGTATGAACGACATGAAAGCCGAATCCAAAGGTGCTGCCAATCCGCTGACCGCGGGTGACGTGACCAACGACCTGAGCCACGTGCGTAAAATCATCGTCGCCTGTGACGCCGGTATGGGTTCCAGCGCCATGGGTGCAGGCGTGCTGCGTAAGAAAGTGGCGGATGCGGGTCTGAGCCATATCTCTGTGACCAACAGCGCGATCAACAACCTGCCGCCGGATGTCGACCTGGTGATCACTCACCGCGACCTGACCGAGCGTGCGATGCGCCAGGTACCACAGGCTCAGCACATTTCGCTGACCAACTTCCTCGACAGCGGCCTGTACACCAGCCTGACCGAGCGTCTGGTTGCCGCACAGCGTCACGAAGATAACGAAGTGAAAGTGCGCGACAGCCTGAAAGACAGCTTCGACGCTGACGACAGCAACCTGTTCAAACTCAGCGCAGAAAACATTTTCCTCGGCTGTAAAGCGTTCAGCAAAGAAGAAGCCATCCGCTTCGCCGGTCAGGAACTGGTGAAAGGCGGCTACGTTGAACCTGAGTATGTGGAAGCGATGCTGGAACGTGAAAGACTGACCCCGACCTACCTGGGCGAATCTATCGCGGTACCGCACGGCACCATCGAAGCGAAAGACCGTGTGCTGAAAACCGGCGTGGTATTCTGTCAGTACCCTGACGGCGTGCGCTTCGGCGAAGAACCGGACGACATTGCCCGTCTGGTGATTGGTATCGCAGCGCGCAATAACGAACACATCCACGTTATCACGAGCCTGACCAACGCGCTGGACGATGAGTCTGTCATCGAGCGCCTGGCGACCACCAACAGCGTGGGCGAAGTTCTGGCACTGATTTCGGGTAACAAAGTCGCCTAACGGCAACGCCCCTCTCCTGTAACAGGGAGAGGGTTCCGGTGAGGGGAAATTCGCCGTCCCTCACCCGAGCCCTCTCGGGTAAAAACATTGATGAAGGTTGAGACTATGAAAGCATTACATTTTGGCGCAGGTAATATCGGACGTGGCTTTATCGGCAAACTGTTGGCTGACGCGGGTATCACCTTAACGTTTGCCGATGTGAATCAGGTGGTTCTGGATGCCCTGAATGCCCGTCATAGCTATCAGGTGCATGTGGTTGGCGAGAACGAGCAGGTAGAAACCGTCTCCGGCGTGAACGCGGTTAGCAGCATCGGCGATGACGTGGTGGAATTGATTGCCGAGGTTGATCTGGTGACCACCGCCGTTGGCCCGGTCGTGCTGGAGAGAATCGCCCCGGCAATTGCTAAAGGCCTGGCAAAACGTAAAGCGGCGGGCAACACCACCCCGCTGAACATTATCGCCTGTGAAAACATGGTGCGTGGCACTACGCAGCTGAAAGGCCACGTTGACGCCGCGCTGGCTGACGACGATAAGGCCTGGGTTGCCGAGCACGTGGGCTTCGTCGATTCCGCCGTGGACCGTATCGTCCCGCCGTCTGAATCCGCCACCAACGACCCGCTGGAAGTGACCGTTGAAACCTTCAGCGAGTGGATCGTCGATAAGACCCAGTTCAAAGGCACGCTGCCGACTATTCCAGGAATGGAATTAACTGATAACCTGATGGCATTTGTGGAACGCAAGCTCTTCACCCTGAACACCGGGCATGCTATAACCGCGTACCTCGGTAAGCTGGCAGGTCATCAGACCATTCGTGATGCGATCCTTGATGAGAAGATCCGTGCGGTGGTGAAAGGCGCAATGGAAGAGAGCGGTGCGGTGCTGATTAAGCGTTACGGGTTTGATGCCGATAAACACGCTGCCTATATCCAGAAAATCCTTGGTCGCTTCGAGAACCCGTATCTGAAAGATGACGTGGAACGCGTAGGCCGTCAGCCGCTGCGTAAACTGAGCGCGGGCGATCGCCTGATTAAACCGCTGCTCGGCACTCTGGAGTACGATCTGCCGCACGCCAGTCTGGTGAAAGGCATTGCCGCGGCGATGCACTATCGCAGCGAGCAGGACCCGCAGGCGCAGGAACTGGCGCAGCTTATCGAGTTGAAAGGCCCGCAGTCAGCCCTGGCCGAGATCTCCGGTCTGGATGCCAACAGCGAGGTGGTCGCCCAGGCCGTTGCGGCCTATAACACGACCGCATGATGCAGGACCCGGTGCTGCTCTTGCAGCAGCACCTCAACACAAGATTGTCAGATATGCAGGCCATAATGGAACAAACGCAAGCCTTTGAAAACCGTGTGCTTGAGCGTCTGAATGCTGGCAAAACCGTACGAAGCTTTCTGATTGCCGCCGTCGATCTGCTGACCGAGGCGGTAAACATGCTGGTGCTTCAGGTGTTCCGCAAAGACGATTACGCGGTCAAATACGCAGTGGAGCCGTTGCTGGACGGCGAAGGCCCGCTGGGCGATCTGTCGGTACGCCTGAAGCTCATTTACGGGCTTGGGGTGATAAGCCGTGCGGAATACGAAGACGCCGAGCTTCTCATGGCGCTGCGCGAAGAGCTGAATCACGACGGCAATGAGTACGCGTTCACCGACGATGAAATCCTCGGCCCGTTCGGCGAGCTGCATTGTGTTGTCGCGCTACCGCCGCAGCCTGCATTCGATACCAGCGATGCAGAGCTGTTTGCCATGCAGAAACAGCGTTACCAACAGGTCGTCCGCTCAACGATGGTCCTGTCTCTCACCGAGCTGATTTCACGGATCAGCTTGAAAAAAGCCTTCCAGAAATAATCCGCTCAGCGAGCTCTGACGCTCACTTTCCTGACTGCATGCCGGTTGATCGACCGCCAAATTACGATAATTAACTATCGGGAAAAGCGCTCAGCGCATACTATTAAGCATCGATATTTTTTTACTAGCAAAAGCCACAGACCATGAAAGAAGTTGTTAAGAACGAAATCAAACGCCTGAGCGACCGCCTGGACGCTATCCGCCACCAGCAGCCGACCCTGTCTCTGGTCGATGACGCTGAGAAATACGCTGAACTTGAAAAAGAGAAAGCGACGCTGGAAACCGAAATCGCGCGCCTGCGTGAAGTGCATACTGAGAAGCTGAGCAAAGAAGCGCAGAAGCTGATGGATATGCCGTTCCGTCGCGCGATCACCAAGAAAGAGCAGGCCGACATGGGCAAGCTGAAGAAAAGCGCGCGCGGCCTGGTGGTTGTCCACCCGATGACCGCTCTCGGCCGCGAGATGGATCTGAAAGAGATGACCGGTTTCGCGAAGACTGAGTTTTAATCTCCCCGGTCTGTTACCTCCTCTCCCGCCCGGGAGAGGTCTCCCTGCAATCCCTTCATAACCACTCTGTTTAGATTGGCCCTACCAATTCCCATTCGTTGTGCCCATCGCTTCACAGAACCCACATCTCATGCAACATATGAATTGCCTGACGGCAACATATGATTAACTATTATTTGGCATTACCCTCACATCACCCTATTGGCAGGACCACTTTTACAAAGCGTGTGACGCCGAGCTGAGCGCAGACTCGCCCGCGTCGCCGTGGAGTGGTTCTCAGGAGACCTGCATGAACCTCTGGCAACAAAACTACGACCCTGCGGGAAACATCTGGCTCTCAAGCCTGATTGCCGCCCTACCGATCATCTTTTTCTTCTTCGCGCTGATTAAGCTCAAACTGAAGGGCTATGTCGCCGCGAGCTATACCGTTGCTATTGCGCTGGTTGTCGCATTGCTGTTCTACAAAATGCCGGTCGACCGCGCGCTGGCGTCCGTGGTTTACGGCTTCTTCTACGGTCTGTGGCCGATTGCCTGGATTATTATTGCCGCGGTCTTTGTCTACAAAATTTCGGTGAAAACCGGGCAGTTCGACATCATCCGATCATCGATATTATCGATAACCCCGGACCAGCGCCTGCAAATGCTGATTGTCGGCTTTTCGTTTGGCGCGTTCCTGGAAGGGGCCGCAGGCTTCGGCGCGCCAGTGGCGATTACTGCCGCCCTGCTGGTTGGGCTCGGCTTTAATCCACTGTATGCCGCGGGCCTGTGCCTGATCGTCAACACCGCGCCGGTGGCATTTGGCGCGATGGGCATTCCGATTCTGGTTGCCGGACAGGTCACCGGTCTCGACAGCTTTGAAATCGGCCAGATGGTGGGCCGGCAGCTACCGTTCCTGACCATTATCGTACTGTTCTGGATCATGGCGATTATGGATGGCTGGCGCGGGGTGAAAGAGACCTGGCCTGCGGTGATGGTGGCGGGCGGTTCATTCGCTATCGCCCAATATCTGAGCTCAAACTTTATCGGCCCGGAACTGCCGGACATTATCTCGTCGCTGGTGTCATTGGTGTGCTTGACGCTGTTCCTGAAGCGCTGGCAGCCGGTGCGTATTTTCCGCTTTGGCGATGTGGGGGCGTCGCAGGTGGATATGACTCTCGCTCGCACCAAATACACCCCTGGGCAGGTGATTCGCGCCTGGTCGCCGTTCCTGTTCCTCACCGCCACCGTCACGCTGTGGAGCGTTCCGCCGTTTAAAGCGCTGTTTGCCCCTGGCGGCGCGCTGTATGACTGGGTGATCAACATCTCCGTGCCCTACCTCGACAAACTGGTCGCACGCATGCCGCCGGTGGTTCATGACGCCACCCCGTACGCAGCGGTGTATAAATTTGACTGGTTCTCGGCCACCGGGACCGCGATCCTGTTTGCTGCCCTGCTGTCGATTGTCTGGCTGCGGATGAAGCCGAAAGACGCCGTCGCTACCTTTGGGCATACGCTGAAAGATTTGGCGCTGCCGATTTACTCCATCGGTATGGTGCTGGCGTTCGCGTTTATCTCTAACTACTCCGGCCTGTCGTCTACCCTGGCACTGGCGCTGTCACATACCGGCAGCGCGTTCCCGTTCTTCTCGCCGTTCCTCGGCTGGCTGGGCGTATTCCTCACCGGGTCGGATACCTCCTCGAACGCGCTGTTTGCCGCCCTGCAAGCCACGGCCGCCCAGCAGATTGGCGTGTCTGACGTGCTGCTGGTCGCGGCGAATACCACCGGGGGCGTGACCGGCAAGATGATTTCGCCGCAGTCTATCGCTATCGCCTGCGCGGCGGTGGGGCTGGTCGGCAAAGAGTCGGACCTGTTCCGCTTTACGGTTAAACACAGCCTGATTTTCACCTGCATGGTGGGGATTATTACCACCCTACAAGCTTACGTCTTAACCTGGATGATCCCATGATTGTGATGCCCCGGCGTCTGGCAGACGAGGTCGCAACCCGTGTGCGGACGCTGATTGAAGAACAACAGCTGGAGGCGGGAATGCGATTACCCGCCGAACGCCAGCTGGCCATACAGCTCGGCGTATCGCGCAATTCACTGCGGGAAGCGCTGGCGAAACTGGTGAGCGAAGGGCTGCTGGTCAGCCGTCGTGGCGGCGGCACCTTTGTGCGCTGGCAGCATGAACCGTGGTCTGAGCAAAATATCGTTCAGCCGCTGAAAAGCCTGCTCGCCGACGACCCGGATTACAGCTTCGACATCCTCGAAGCCCGCCACGCCATTGAGGCCAGCACCGCCTGGCATGCGGCCCTGCGCGCCACCGAGGCCGATAAAGAGAAAATTCGCCTGTGCTTTGAAGCAACGCAAAGTGACGACCCGGATTTGGCCTCACAGGCCGATGTGCGCTTCCATCTCGCCATCGCCGAAGCGTCGCACAACGTGGTGCTGCTACAGACCATGCGTGGTTTTTTCGACCTGCTGCAGTCGTCGGTCAAACAGAGCCGCCAGCGGATGTACCTCGTCCCGCCGGTGTTCGCCAGACTGACCGAACAGCATCAGGCGGTGCTGGACGCTATCCTCGCGGGCGATGCGGAGGGCGCGCGCCAGGCGATGATGTCGCACCTCGGATTCGTCCACACCACCATTAAACAGTTTGATGAAGACAGGGCCCGCCAGGCGCGGATCACTCGCCTGCCCGGCGACCATAACGAGCATTCCAGGGAGAACCATTGATGATTATTTCAGCCGCCAGTGATTATCGGGCCGCGGCCCAGCGCATCCTGCCGCCGTTTTTGTTCCACTACATCGACGGCGGGGCATACAGCGAGCACACCCTGCGGCGCAACGTGGCGGACCTTTCGGAAGTGGCGCTCCGCCAGCGCGTGCTAAAGAACATGTCCGATTTGAGTCTGGAAACCAGGCTGTTCAATGAAACGCTGTCGATGCCCGTCGCGCTAGCCCCGGTGGGGCTGTGCGGGATGTATGCCCGACGCGGTGAAGTGCAGGCCGCAGGCGCGGCAGATGCCAAAGGCATTCCTTTTACCCTGTCGACCGTGTCGGTGTGCCCGATTGAAGAAGTGGCCCCGACTATCAAGCGCCCGATGTGGTTCCAGCTGTACGTCCTGCGCGACAGAGGCTTTATGCGTAATGCGCTGGAGCGCGCCAAAGCGGCGGGATGTTCAACCCTGGTATTTACCGTGGATATGCCTACGCCGGGCGCGCGCTATCGCGATGCCCATTCCGGGATGAGCGGCCCGAACGCGGCCCTGCGCCGCTACTGGCAGGCGATGACTCATCCGCAGTGGGCATGGGACGTGGGCCTGAACGGTCGTCCGCATGATTTGGGCAATATCTCCACCTATCTCGGCAAACCAACCGGGCTGGAAGATTACATCGGCTGGCTGGCGAATAACTTCGATCCGTCCATTTCGTGGAAAGACCTGGAGTGGATCCGTGAATTCTGGGATGGCCCGATGGTGATCAAAGGGATCCTCGACCCGGAAGATGCCCGTGATGCGGTGCGCTTTGGTGCCGATGGCATTGTGGTGTCCAACCATGGCGGCCGCCAGCTCGACGGCGTACTCTCGTCCGCTCGCGCGTTACCGGCTATCGCCGACGCGGTGAAAGGGGATATCGCAATTCTCGCCGACAGCGGCATTCGCAACGGCCTGGACGTGGTACGCATGATTGCGCTGGGTGCCGACAGCGTGCTGTTAGGGCGGGCCTATTTGTATGCGCTGGCCACCCACGGCGGGGCGGGCGTGACCAACCTGCTGAATTTGATTGAGAAAGAGATGAAGGTCGCGATGACCCTGACCGGAGCGAAATCCATCGGCGAAATTTCCCGCGATTCGCTGGTGCAGGAAGCGAAGCATCTGGCGGCCGCGCTGGCACCGGTCACGCGCGGAGACGCGGCCTAAAGCGCCCTCTCCCCAAAGGGGCGAGGGAACGAAAAAATTCTGCTATGCTGCCCCCGCAATTAAGGGGGCACTATGCTTAACATCGTTTTATTCGAACCAGAAATCCCACCCAATACCGGCAACATTATTCGCCTGTGCGCCAATACCGGTTTTCGTCTGCATATCATCGAACCGATGGGTTTTACCTGGGACGATAAACGTCTGCGTCGTGCCGGGCTGGATTACCACGAATTCACCGCCGTGCAGCGTCATGCCGATTACGCGGCGTTTTTCGCGGCGGAACAACCGAAGCGTCTGTTTGCGCTCACGACCAAAGGCACGCCTGCGCACAGCGCGGTGAGTTATCAAGCCGGTGACTATCTGATGTTTGGTCCGGAAACGCGTGGCCTACCCGCCAGCATTCTGGATGCGTTACCGCCAGAGCAAAAAATTCGTATTCCGATGATGCCGGACAGCCGCAGCATGAACCTGTCGAATGCGGTGTCGGTAGTGGTGTATGAAGCCTGGCGCCAGCTGGGATACGCTGGCGCGGTACTACGTAGCTAATTATTCCAAAATCGCCCGGGGGCGCTGCGCTTACCGGGCCTACGGGTCAGATACCGTCGCCATACTCGAAGGTATGGTGAATACCATTGAAATGTTGATCCATATCCATCGACGGCTTATCGCTGTCAGGCTTGCCGACGATTCGCGCCGGTACGCCAGCGGCGGTGGTATGCGGCGGAACGGGCTGTAACACCACGGAACCCGCACCAATCTTCGCCCCGCGTCCCACTTCGATATTACCCAGAATTTTCGCTCCGGCACCAATCATCACCCCTTCACGAATTTTCGGGTGGCGATCGCCGCTGGTTTTACCGGTCCCGCCGAGGGTGACGGATTGCAGAATAGAAACATCGTTTTCGATAACCGCCGTTTCACCCACCACAATCCCGGTGGCGTGATCGAGCATGATCCCACGGCCAATGGTTGCCGCCGGATGGATATCCACCTGGAAGGTCACCGATACCTGATTTTGCAGGAAAATCGCCAGCGCCCGACGCCCCTGATGCCACAGCCAGTGGCCGATACGATAGGCCTGTAGCGCGTGGAAACCTTTCAGGTACAGCAATGGCGTGGAGTATTTATCCACCGCCGGGTCACGGGTGCGCACGGCCTGGATATCACAGGCGGCAGCGGCAATCATTTCCGGGTCGGCGGCGTAGGCCTCTTCCACCACTTCACGAATGGCGATAGCAGGCATGATCGAGGAGGCGAGCTTGTTGGCGAGCATGTAGCTCAGCGCGCTGCCGAGGTTTTCGTGCTTGAGGAGCGTTGCGTGGTAAAAACTGGCGAGCATCGGCTCACAGTCAGCCAGCGCGCGGGCTTCGGCTTTAATATTGTTCCAGACGATATCCAGTTCTTCACACGGCATTGC
The DNA here is from genome assembly GCF_043558715.1 of Scandinavium sp. M-37. Taxonomy (NCBI): domain Bacteria; kingdom Pseudomonadati; phylum Pseudomonadota; class Gammaproteobacteria; order Enterobacterales; family Enterobacteriaceae; genus Scandinavium; species Scandinavium sp. M-37. Next base: position 63,321 of record NZ_JBIGIN010000006.1, on the reverse strand, counting down.
GAACTCCAGCAGATAGCGAATGACCGGTCAGTTCTGCGCTGACCGGGTCATTGAGGTGACTAGTTGTGGCTGCGCTCTTCCTTGCTGGCACGACCTAATAGGGTCAATGCTGCCTCGCGAGCATTCTTTCCGCAATACAATACCTGATAAATTTCCTCGGTTATTGGCATTTCGACACCAAATCGGTGAGCGAGTGCCCTGACCTCTTTGGTATTGCGGTAGCCTTCAACCACCTGACCAATCACGTCCTGCGCGGTTTGCACATCTTTGCCTTCGCCGAGCATCATGCCAAAGCGACGGTTGCGCGACTGATTGTCGGTACAGGTCAGCACCAGGTCGCCCAATCCCGCCATCCCCATAAAGGTGGACGGTTCGGCGCCGAGCGCAGCGCCCAGACGCGACATCTCAGCCAGCCCACGGGTGATCAGCGCCGTGCGCGCGTTCGCCCCGAAGCCCATGCCGTCGGACATGCCTGCACCAATCGCAATCACGTTTTTCACCGCGCCACCCAGCTGGACGCCGATGAAATCCGGGTTGCTATAGACGCGGAAGCTCTTGCCGCAGTGCAGCAGCTTTTGCAAATCGTCAGCAAACTTCGCATCGGTTGACGCCAGTGAAATTGCGGTCGGCAGGCCTGCCGCCAACTCTTTGGCAAAGGTCGGGCCGGAAATCACCGCCAGCGGGATATCGTCGCCCAAGGCTTCGCGTGCGACATCCTGTAACAGACGCCCGGTTTCAGCTTCCAGACCTTTGGTCGCCCAGACCAGACGCGCGTCCTGATGCAGCAGCGGTTTTAACTGGCGCAGTACGTCACCAAACACATGGCTTGGCACAACCACCAGAATATCGCGGCTGGCGGCCAGCGCCGTGGCGAGGTCCGCTTCAAGGTGCAGCGTGTCGGGGAAAGGCACATCGGGAAGGAAGGCCGCGTTGCAGCGGTCTTGTTGCAGGACCGCGAGGTGTTTCGGGTCGTGTCCCCAAAGCACCACATCGTGGCCATTTCTTGCCAGGGTGATGGCAAGAGCGGTGCCGTAAGAGCCGGCACCGATCACAGTCATTGCAGCATTAAGTGCGTTCATCAGGCATCCTGATGTTGTTCGGCACCTTCGCCAGCCTGCTGTTGCAGATAGTTCATGAACAGCGCATCAAAGTTGACTGGCGCAAGGTTCAGTTGCGGGAACGTGCCGCGGGAGACCAGGCTGGTGATGCATTCGCGCGCATACGGGAACAGAATGTTCGGGCAGTATGCGCCCAGGCAATGCGCCATCTGGTTGCCGTCGATACCTTCGATGGAGAAAATGCCGCCCTGCTGAACTTCGCACAGGAACGCGGTTTCTTCGCCCAGAGATGCAGTAACGGTTACACGCAGTACGACTTCGTATACGCCTTCAGCCAGTTGGGATGAAGCCGTATCCAGATCAAGTTTAACCTCTGGCTGCCAGTCTTTCTGGAAAACATGCGGCGCATTTGGCGCTTCAAATGAAACGTCCTTGGTGTAAATGCGCTGAATCTGGAAAGTCATTTCTGGGTTGTTTTGTTCTGACATCTTTTTTTGTCCTTAAAAGGGATTATTTCAGCAGGGGATCAAGTCCACCACGCTCATCAAGTGCATACAAGTCGTCACAGCCGCCAATGTGCTGTGCATCAATAAAAATCTGCGGCACCGTGGTGCGGCCACTACGTTCAATCATCTCTTCACGCTTCATCGCGTCGCCATCGATTGGCAGCTCGTGAAAGGTGACGCCTTTGCTGTTCAGCAGCGCTTTCGCGCGATGGCAGAACGGACAGGTTGCTTTGGTATAGATCTCAATATTGGCCATGACGTTACCTCAGACTATTACTTTCCACGAACCAGCGGCAGGTTCTCACCGCTCCAGCCAGCAACGCCTTCTTTCAGAACGAATACGCGCTCAAAGCCCGCTTTGTTCAGCGCGGTGGCCGGATCTTGTGCCTGCATACCGGAACCATCTACTACGATGATGGGTTTATCTTTGTGTTTTTCAAGCTCGCCAAGGTTGTTGGCTTTGATTTCAGTCGGCAGCAGGTTGATAGAACCGGCAATGTGACCTTTACGGAAATCATCACGCTGACGCAGATCGACCACCACTGCATCTTCTTTGTTGATAAGACGCGTCGCTTCACCGCGAGTGATCACTTTGATTTTAGAGGTCAGGCCTTTAAACGTCGTGAACAGTACGGCAGCCAGTAAGCCAACCCAGGCGATACTCAGTATGGGATGACGGCTAACAAATTGCATAATTTCTTGCATGGGGGGTGATAACTCCCGACTCAGTGATTAAAAAAACAGGAAAGGAGTATACCTGTGCAAGGTGGCAAATACAGCAAGCCGGACTCAAGCTAATCTAATTTCTGCGGGCTGTTTCGAGAAATTATGCCCAAAATTGATGAAACACATCCTCTGGCTCGCCTGTTCTTTGATCTTCCAGGGCAGATTTATCGATTCAGCTGTAGTAAAATTACGCAAATTTTTCATCTCGTGAGCATGAGGTTGTCGCAATGTCTGTTACTAAAAAACCAATGGTGCTGGTGATTCTGGATGGCTATGGCTATCGCGAAGACCAGCAGGATAACGCGATTTTCAACGCGAAAACGCCCGTTATGGATGCCCTGTGGGCCAAACGTCCGCATACGCTGATTGACGCTTCCGGCCTGGAAGTGGGTCTGCCAGACCGTCAAATGGGTAACTCCGAAGTCGGTCACGTCAACCTGGGCGCGGGCCGGATCGTGTATCAGGACCTGACCCGTCTGGATGTTGAAATTAAAGAACGTACTTTCTTTGAGAACAGCGTGCTGACCGGTGCGGTAGATAAAGCCGTTGCCGCAGGCAAAGCGGTTCACATCATGGGTCTGCTGTCTGCCGGTGGCGTTCACAGCCACGAAGATCACATCATGGCGATGGTTGAGCTGGCCGCGGAACGTGGCGCAGAAAAAATCTACCTGCACGCCTTCCTTGATGGCCGCGATACCCCGCCGCGCAGCGCTAAATCCTCTCTTCAGCAGTTCGAGGAGAAATTTGCTGCGCTGGGTAAAGGCCGCGTAGCGTCCATTATTGGCCGTTACTTCGCAATGGACCGCGACAACCGTTGGGATCGCGTGGAACAAGCGTACGACCTGATGACCCTGGCGAAAGGCGAGTTCCAGTTTGATACCGCTGTTGCAGGTCTGGAAGCGGCTTACGCCCGTGAAGAAAACGACGAATTCGTGAAAGCGACCGTTATCCGCGCTGAAGGCCAGGCCGATGCCGCGATGGAAGATGGCGATGCGCTGATTTTCATGAACTTCCGTGCTGACCGTGCGCGTGAAATCACCCGTGCATTCGTGAATAAAGACTTTGACGGCTTCGCGCGTAAGAAAGTGGTTAATCTCGACTACATCATGCTGACCGAATACGCCGCAGACATTAAAGCCCCTTGCGCCTACCCACCTGCGTCCCTCGCGAATACCTTCGGCGAGTGGATGGCGAAGAAGGACAAAACCCAGCTGCGTATCTCCGAAACTGAGAAATATGCGCACGTGACCTTCTTCTTCAACGGCGGCGTTGAAGAGCCGTTTGCCGGTGAAGAACGCATCCTGATCAACTCCCCGAAAGTGGCGACCTACGATCTGCAGCCAGAAATGAGTTCTGCAGAATTGACTGAAAAATTGGTCGACGCAATCAAAGGCGGTCAGTACGACACCATCATCTGTAACTACCCGAATGGCGACATGGTTGGCCACACCGGCGTGATGGAAGCGGCAGTGAAAGCGATTGAAGCGCTGGACAACTGCATTGCGGAAGTCACTGCCGCAGTAGAGTCCGTTGGTGGCCAGATGCTGATTACCGCTGACCACGGCAACGCCGAGCAGATGCGCGATCCGTCTACCGGCCAGGCGCACACCGCGCACACCAACCTGCCAGTGCCGCTGATTTACGTCGGCGACAAAGCGGTTAAAGCGGTTGATGGCGGTAAGCTTTCCGATATCGCCCCAACCATGCTGACGCTGATGGGCATGGAAATCCCGCAAGAGATGACTGGCAAGCCGCTGTTCATCGTGGAATAATCCCTCCCCATGAGGGGAAAGGCGATTTTTTCAAATACATGGATCGCGACGGCTGTCCGATCCGTTTGCTACGCCAGCGCACTCAGCGCTGGCGTATTGCTGTGCGCGGCATCCGCCCATGCGGACGATCGTGACCAGCTGAAATCGATTCAGGCCAATATCGCCAGCAAAGAAAAGGCGGTACGCCAGCAACAACAGCAGCGCTCTGCCCTGCTCGCCCAACTCAAAAAGCAGGAAGAAGCGATTTCCGCCGCCGCCCGCAAACTTCGCGAAACCCAAAATACGCTGGCTGACCTCAATAAGCAGGTTGATGCGATGAACGCGTCAATTGCCAAACTCGAGAAGCAAAAAGCCGCTCAGGAGCGTTCACTCGCGGCCCAGCTTGATGCCGCGTTTCGTCAGGGCGAGCACACCGGAATTCAGCTGATCCTCAGCGGGGAAGAGAGCCAGCGTGGCCAGCGTCTGCAGGCCTATTTCGGCTATCTCAACCAGGCCCGCCAGGAAACCATCGCCGATCTGAAACAGACCAGCGCCGAAGTGGCGACGCAAAAAGCCGAGCTGGAAGAGAAACAGAGTCAGCAGCAAACGCTGCTGTACGAACAGAAAGCGCAGCAGGCTAAGCTTGAGCAGGCGCGCAACGAACGTAAGAAAACACTCGCCGGGCTGGAGTCCTCGATTCAGGCCGGTCAGCAGCAGCTTTCCGAACTGCGGGCCAACGAATCCCGCATGCGCTCCCGTATTGCCCAGGCCGAAGCCGCGGCACGCGCACGCGCCGAACGTGAGGCCCGGGAAGCGCAGGCCGTTCGCAATCGTCAACAGGACGCCTCGCGCAAAGGCACCACCTACAAACCGTCCGAGAGCGAACGCTCGCTGATGTCCCGAACCGGCGGCCTCGGTTCACCGCGTGGTCAGGCCTACTGGCCGGTTCGCGGCCCAACGTTGCATCGCTATGGCGAACAGCTGCAGGGTGAACTACGTTGGAAAGGGATGGTTATCGGTGCCTCTGAAGGCACCGAGGTGAAAGCCATCGCCGATGGCCGGGTTATCCTCGCCGACTGGCTGCAAGGTTACGGCCTGGTGGTGGTGGTTGAGCACGGTAAAGGCGACATGAGTCTGTATGGCTATAACCAAAGCGCGCTGGTCAGCGTCGGGACCCAGGTTCGCGCCGGTCAGCCGATTGCCCTTGTGGGCAGCAGTGGCGGTCAGGGTCGACCGTCACTCTACTTCGAAATTCGCCGCCAGGGTCAGGCGGTCAATCCACAGCCGTGGTTGGGAAGATAAGTTTTGCTTCAATTTCGCTCGCTAGCGTTGTCCGTCACCGCCGCACTGGCGATGATTTCCCCGGCCCACGCCGGAAAACTCTCGATAGTCATTGATGATTTTGGCTACCGTCCGCATCAAGAAAACCAGGTCCTGGCTCTGCCCAACACCATCTCCGTTGCCGTGCTGCCGAACGCGCCACACGCCCGTGAAATGGCGACCAAAGCCCATAACAGCGGCCATGAAGTGCTTATCCATCTGCCGATGGCGCCGCTGAGTAAACAGCCGCTGGAAAAAGACACCCTTCGCCCGGAAATGAGCAGCGATGAGATTGACCGCATTATTCGTGATGCGGTCAACAAGGTGCCGTATGCCGTGGGTCTGAACAACCACATGGGCAGCGCCATGACCTCGAGCCTGTTTGGGATGCAGAAGGTGATGCAGACGCTCAGCCACTACAACTTCTATTTCCTCGACAGCATGACGATTGGCAATAGCCAGTCAATGCGGGCTGCGGCGGGCACGAACGTGAAGGTGATTAAGCGCCGGGTGTTCCTCGATGATACGCAGAACGAAGCGGATATCCGGGTGCAGTTTAATCGTGCTGTCCAGCTGGCGAGACGTAACGGCTCAGCGATTGCCATCGGCCACCCGCATCCCTCAACGGTTCGCGTGCTACAACAAATGGTCTACAACCTGCCGCCGGATATCACCCTGGTGCGCCCGAGCAGCCTACTGAACGAACCGCAGGTGGATAACTCAACGCCAAATAACGCCACGCCGGTTCAAACAACCGCCCCGCGTAACCCGTTCCATGGCGTGAAGCTGTGTAAACCTAAGCAGCCACAGCAGCCGGTTTACGCCAGCCGCTTCTTTAACGTGTTGAGTGACAGCATTACGCACAGCACGCTGGTGCAGTATATGCAGCTGCAATGGCAGGGTTGGGATAAGCCTTAATTCCGGCCATCAGGCGAAAACGATCACTCAATGGCTTGAGAGTCCGAATGTTCTTTAGCAACGGGCTCTTTTTTCTCCTGGTGCTGATACCAGGCTTTGAAGTATTTCAGAAAGCTGTATGAGGTGGCGTATAACCCCGTCACGATGCCCACTTTTCCGTATCGCCACGCCCCACTGAAAAGATACCATTTGAAAAATGCACCGATCGCGCTAATCACCCCGCGGGCAATCGACGGTCGAATCTTCTGATACTTAACCAGTCGAGTGGTGTAGCTATTGAGCTTATTGAAGACTTCATGGAGCGAGTAAAACGTATCGTGGCGCACACGGCCGGGCATGACAGCAGTCATCACATTGCCCTCAACCTTGTCGTCGACTGGCCGATTATTGAATTGTGCCTGTGTGCGATTAAATAGCCGTACCGGGAAATCGGGAGAGGACACGGGGTAAATTGTGCGGACTTCTTCGCCCAATACATGCCAGTGACGCGCAATGCGCCAGGCGTAGTGTGCATCGGGTTCTTCTCCCGCTTTAAGCGCCAGAATAAACTCTACGGTTTCAGCATCCAGAATTTCGTCACTGTCCATGCAGAGCACCCAGTCATGGGTAGCTAATTGCGTAGCGTGCTGCATTTGCGCGCCGTGCATAGCGTAGGGATGATGACGGGGCGTAATACCATACTCCTGGCAAATACATGACGTCGCATCCGTACTGCCGGAATCCACCACAATAAACTCATCCGCCACTGCCACCAGCGGAGGCAGAACTTCACGCAACAGACGTGCAGAGTTAAAGGTCAATAAGCAAACAGTGAGTTTGAACATAGGCGCTACAAAGTTAAATGGAACCTCAACAAACTTTATAAACGTATGGGCAAAAAAGCGAAGAATTCCTGGCGGAAATCCGAATTTGAACTAAATAACGTGAAACTGGCACGAAAAAAAAGCGCCCGAAGGCGCTTTGTCTGATTAATCCCAGCTCAGGATAACTTTTCCGGATTGACCTGAACGCATGGCGTCAAAGCCCTTCTGGAAGTCGTCGATGCCGAAACGGTGGGTGATAATCGGGGAGAGATCCAGGCCTGACTGGATAAGCGCCGCCATCTTGTACCAGGTTTCGAACATCTCACGGCCATAAATGCCTTTGATGAACAGCCCTTTAAAGATGACTTTGGTCCAGTCGATAGACATATCTGATGGCGGAATACCCAGCATCGCGATACGACCCCCGTGATTCATGGTGTCGAGCATAGTGCGGAACGCCGGTGGTGCGCCGGACATTTCCAGGCCCACGTCAAACCCTTCGGTCATGCCCAGTTCGGCCATCACGTCGGTCAGGCTTTCTTTGGACACGTTCACCGCACGGGTGACACCCATTTTACGCGCCAGATCCAGACGGTATTCATTCACGTCGGTGATGACTACATTGCGGGCGCCGACATGTTTCGCCACCGCCGCCGCCATGATGCCGATTGGGCCTGCGCCGGACACCAGCACATCTTCACCGACCAAATCAAAAGAGAGCGCCGTATGAACCGCGTTGCCGAACGGGTCGAAGATGGAGGCCAGCTCGTCAGAGATGTTGTCCGGGATTTTGAACGCGTTAAACGCCGGAAGAACCAGATACTCGGCGAAACAGCCGGGGCGGTTGACGCCCACTCCGGTGGTGTTGCGGCACAGATGGGTGCGGCCAGCACGACAGTTACGGCAATGCCCACAGGTGATGTGGCCTTCACCGGAAACGCGGTCGCCGATTTTAAAGCCCTTCACTTCCTGACCGATGCCAACCACTTCGCCAACATATTCATGGCCGACGACCATCGGCACCGGAATGGTTTTTTGTGACCATTCGTCCCAGTTATAGATGTGTACATCGGTACCACAGATAGCGGTTTTGCGAATTTTAATCAGCAGATCGTTATGACCGACTTCCGGTGCCGGAACGTCGTTCATCCAGATGCCTTCTTCAGCCTTCAGTTTCGATAATGCTTTCATCTCACATCCTCAGGCAATCACGCCCAGTTGCTTACCGATGCGGGTAAACGCGTCCACCGCACGTTCAATTTGCTCAGGGGTATGCGCCGCAGACATCTGGGTGCGGATACGCGCCTGACCTTTTGGCACCACCGGGTAGAAGAAACCGGTGACGTAAATCCCTTCTTTTTGCAGCTCGCGGGCAAAATCCTGCGCAACGGACGCTTCACCTAACATCACCGGAATGATGGCATGATCGGCCCCGGCCAGGGTAAAGCCTGCGGCAGACATTTTCTCGCGGAACAGGCGGGCGTTGGCCCACAGACGGTCACGCAGTTCAGCGCCGGACTCCACCATTTCCAGCACTTTGATTGAGGCAGAAACGATAGCCGGGGCCAGAGAGTTGGAGAACAGGTACGGACGGGAGCGCTGACGCAGCCATTCAACGACTTCTTTACGCGCCGCGGTGTAACCGCCAGATGCGCCGCCGAGCGCTTTACCCAGTGTGCCGGTGATGATGTCTACGCGACCCATTACCTCGCAGTATTCGTGGGAGCCACGACCATGTTCACCCACAAAACCGACCGCATGGGAGTCATCCACCATCACCAGCGCATCGTACTTGTCGGCCAGATCACACACGCCTTTCAGGTTGGCAATCACGCCGTCCATCGAGAATACGCCGTCGGTGGCGATCAGCACGTGGCGCGCCCCGGCTTCGCGGGCTTCTTTCAAACGTGCTTCCAGTTCCTGCATATCGTTATTGGCATAGCGGAAACGCTTGGCCTTGCACAGACGCACCCCGTCGATGATCGAAGCGTGGTTCAGGGCATCGGAAATAATTGCATCTTCCGCGCCGAGCAGGGTCTCGAACAGGCCACCGTTGGCGTCAAAACAGGAGGAGTACAGGATGGCATCTTCCATACCGAGGAAATCGGCCAGTTTCTTTTCCAGCACTTTGTGGCTGTCCTGGGTTCCGCAGATAAAACGGACGGAGGCCATGCCGAATCCGTGGCTGTCCATGCCTGCTTTCGCCGCCGCGATCAGTTCAGGGTGGTTCGCCAGCCCCAGATAGTTATTGGCGCAGAAGTTGATGACATGGCTGCCATCACCGACGGTAATATCCGCCTGCTGGGCAGAGGTAATGATGCGTTCTTCTTTAAACAACCCTTCCGCGCGAGCGGTTTCCAGGTCGCTGGTTAACTGTTTGTAAAAATCACCACGCATTGCAACTCTCCAGATTCGGCAAAATTTGGCACATATTACCCAAAGCTCTACGCTGATACGAGATGACACAGCACCCGTTACCCGTTTTTGCAGCATAAATCACGTGTACCCCTGCGGGTTGTCGGTGAATGTGAAGACTCCGCACAGTGGTGGTATGATAAGAACCATTAGCGTCCGGGATAGTCCCGGTCACCCACATTTCAAAGGTTATCGTTATGATCATCGTTACCGGCGGCGCAGGCTTCATCGGCAGCAACATTGTTAAAGCCCTGAATGATAAAGGCATCACTGACATTCTGGTGGTGGACAACCTGAAAGATGGCACCAAATTCGTCAACCTGGTGGACCTCAACATCGCCGACTATATGGATAAAGAAGATTTCCTGATCCAGATTATGGCTGGCGAAGAGATGGGCGAGATCGAAGCAGTGTTCCATGAAGGCGCATGCTCTTCTACCACCGAGTGGGACGGCAAGTACATGATGGATAACAACTATCAGTACTCCAAAGAGTTGCTGCACTACTGCCTGGAGCGTGAAATTCCGTTCCTGTACGCCTCGTCTGCAGCCACCTACGGCGGCCGTACCTCCGACTTTATCGAATCCCGCGAGTACGAAAAGCCGCTAAACGTGTACGGCTACTCCAAGTTCCTGTTCGATGAATACGTGCGTCAGATCCTGCCGGAAGCCGATTCTCCGGTGGTGGGCTTCCGTTACTTCAACGTCTACGGCCCGCGCGAAGGCCATAAACGCAGCATGGCGAGCGTGGCCTTCCACCTCAACACCCAGCTCAATAATGGCGAAAGTCCGAAACTGTTTGAAGGCAGTGACAGCTTTAAGCGTGACTTCGTGTACGTAGGCGATGTGGCCGCCGTAAATCTGTGGTTCTGGGAAAATGGCGTTTCCGGTATCTTCAACCTCGGTACGGGTCGGGCGGAATCCTTCCAGGCCGTAGCCGATGCCACGCTGGCGTACCACAAAAAAGGCAGTATCGAATACATTCCGTTCCCGGAAAAACTGAAAGGCCGCTACCAGGCATTCACTCAGGCTGACCTGACCAACCTGCGTGCGGCTGGCTACGATAAGCCATTTAAAACCGTGGCCGAAGGCGTAACGGAATATATGCACTGGCTGAACCGCGACAACGATACAAATTCACAAAATCATTGAAGCAGTATCAAGGCGGCAACTGAGTGAACCCCCAGGAGCATAGGATAACTATGTGACTGGGGTGAATGAAGGCAGCCAACGCAGAGACAGCTTGAAGGATGAAGTGAATGAAGATATTGGTGGTTGGCCCGTCATGGGTGGGCGACATGATGATGTCGCAAAGTCTCTATCGCACGCTCAAGGCGCGCTATCCCCAGGCGATCATTGATGTGATGGCACCCGCGTGGTGCCGTCCGCTTTTATCGCGTATGCCGGAAGTGAATGAAGCGATCCCCATGCCGCTGGGGCACGGCGCGCTGGAAATTGGCGAGCGTCGTCGGCTTGGAAAAAGCCTGCGTGAAAAACGCTACGACCGCGCGTATGTCCTGCCAAACTCGTTCAAATCTGCCCTGGTACCGTTCTTTGCGGGTATTTCGCAGCGTACCGGCTGGCGCGGTGAAATGCGCTACGGTTTACTGAATGACGCTCGCGTGCTGGATAAAGCTGCGTGGCCGCTGATGGTCGAACGCTATGTGGCGCTGGCCTATGACAAAGGCGTGATGCGCTCGGCGAAAGATTTACCGCAACCGTTGCTGTGGCCGCAGCTTCAGGTGAACGAAGGCGAAAAATCGCAGACCTGTACCGCATTCAACCTCTCGACGGAACGCCAGATAATCGGTTTTTGCCCCGGGGCCGAGTTTGGCCCTGCAAAACGCTGGCCACATTACCATTACGCCGAACTGGCTAAACAGCTGATCGACGAAGGGTATCAGGTGGTGCTGTTCGGCTCCGCCAAAGACCACGATGCCGGGAATGAGATCCTCGCCGCACTCAGTCAGGAACAGCTGGCCTGGTGCCGTAATCTGGCGGGTGAAACCCAGCTTGAACAAGCGGTCGTTCTGCTCGCGAGCTGTAAAGCCGTCGTCACCAACGACTCGGGGCTGATGCACGTTGCGGCGGCGCTGAACCGCCCGCTGGTTGCGCTTTACGGCCCAAGCAGCCCGGACTTCACTCCACCGCTGTCGAACAAAGCTAAGGTGATCCGGCTGATTACCGGCTACCACAAAGTCCGCAAAGGCGATGGCGACGCCGGTTATCACCAGAGCCTGATCGATATTACGCCAGCGCGCGTGCTGGAAGAGCTAAACCCGCTGTTGCTGGCCGAGGACGTGTAACGAATGCGCGTGCTGATCGTTAAAACCTCCTCAATGGGCGATGTGCTCCACACCTTGCCCGCCCTGACCGATGCCACACAAGCGATCCCTGGGATCCGCTTTGACTGGGTGGTGGAAGAAGGCTTCGCACAAATTCCCGGCTGGCATGCGGCGGTGGATAGCGTCATTCCGGTGGCGATTCGCCGCTGGCGCAAAGCCTGGTTCTCTGCCCCGGTAAAAGCCGAACGCCGCGCGTTTCGGCAACTCGTGCAGGCGGAACAATATGACGCCATCATTGATGCCCAAGGGCTGGTGAAAAGTGCGGCACTGGTGACGCGCCTGGCGCACGGCACAAAGCACGGCATGGATTGGCAAAGCGCCCGCGAACCGCTGGCCAGCCTGTTCTACACGCGTCGCCATCACATCGAAAAGCAGCAGCATGCCGTCGAACGCACCCGGGAACTGTTTGCCAAAAGCCTCGGTTACCCAAAACCGCAGACCCAGGGCGATTACGCGATTGCACAACATTTTCTGACCACCCGCGACACGGCCGCTGCGCCTTATCTGGTCTTCTTGCACGCCACGACGCGTGATGAAAAACACTGGCCAGAGTCGCACTGGCGCGAACTGATTGCCCGCCTGGCGCCTGGCGGTCTGCAGATAAAATTGCTGTGGGGCGCCCCGCATGAAGAAGCGCGCGCAAAACGTCTGGCACAAGGGAATGTTAACGTAGAGGTTCTGCCTCGCATGAGCCTTGAAAAGGTCGCGCATGTGCTGGCGGGTGCTCGGGCAGTGGTCTCCGTCGACACAGGGCTAAGCCACTTAACGGCCGCGTTAGATCGCCCGAATATCACCCTTTACGGCCCTACCGATCCCGGTCTTATCGGTGGCTACGGAAAAAACCAAACCATTTGCCGCCCTGAGGGTTCAAACCAATTGAGCCAGCTCAGCGCGTCCACCGTTTTTGAGCAATTAATGCCCATCCTGGATGCAGAGAGTCATCATGCCTGATTTTTTCTCACCGAATCGTCCGCCAAAGCGGGTTCTGGTCATTAAGCTTCGCCATCACGGCGATGTACTCCTGACGTCCCCGGTCTTTACCGTATTGAAGAAAAACTGGCCAGACGTTGAGGTTGATGCCCTCGTTTATGATGATACGCAGGCGATGCTGACCAGCCATCCGTCTATTAATCAGGTACATACCATTGGCCGCAACTGGCGCAAGCAGGGTTTCATCAAACAACTGACGCTGTACCGGGCCTTGCTCAACACGCTGAAAGCCCGCGATTACGATGTGTTAATCAATCTGACTGAGCACTGGCACGGCGCGCGCCTGGCCCGTCGCCTGAAGCCTCGGGTATCCGTCGGCTTCAAACCGGATAAACGCAGCGGCCTGGCACGCCGTCGTTGGGTGAAATCCTTTACCACCCTTTACCCTGCGATTCAGGATAACTCTCGCCATATGGTGGAGGTGAATCTGGATGCGCTGCGTCATATCGGGATTCATCCGCAGACCGCCGAAGATAAGCACACGCTGTTTGTGCCCGGTGAAGAGGCGGAAGCCTCGATTGCGCAGAAACTGGCAGATTTTGGCGTGGCCGCCAACTCGTACGTGCTGGTGCACCCGACGTCCCGCTGGATGTTCAAAGCCTGGACGTTGGATAAACTCGCCGCCACCATCGATACCCTTTCCGCACGCGGCCTGCCGATTATTCTCTCTGCGGCTCCGTCCAAAGAAGAAAGTGAGTACATGGATGGCCTGCGGGCACTGCTCACCCAGCCATATCACGATTTAAGCGGCAAACTGAACCTGAAAGAGTTAGGCGCATTGATGAAGCACGCCCGGCTCTATTTTGGCGTGGATTCCATGCCGATGCATCTGTCGAGCGCCGTCGGCACCCCAACGGTCGCTATTTTTGGCCCAACCGGGGCGATTAAATGGGCACCGTGGGGCGTGCAGTATCGGGTGATCACCGCCGGATTTACCTGTCAGCCCTGCGGGAAGGCAGGCTGTGGTGATAGCCATGTTTCCGACTGCATTACCGCCATCACGCCTCAGCAGGTGTTGAGCGCTATCGATACGCTGCTTTTGGAAAACCCGGCATGAAGCTCGCTATCGTCAGACAAACCTACAATCCCAACGGCGGGGCCGAGCGATTTGTCTCCCGCGCCCTGAATGTACTGGCCCGCGATACCGAGATTGATGTCACGCTGATTGCGCGCAAATGGGAAAATGCGGCGGGCTGGAATACGTTGACCCTCGATCCACCGTTTCGCAATCGCCAGGCGCGGGAAGAGGGTTTTGCCGCCGCCGCCGCGGCACACTTCAACGATTTTGATCTCGTCCAGAGTCATGAACGTATCCCCGGAGCCTCAATTTTCCGCGCGGGCGACGGCGTTCACGCCGCATGGCTTGAGCAATACAACCGCATTCAGTCGCCGTTATCGCGCTGGGCACAGTCGTTTAGCCGTTACCACCGCTACATTCTGAACGCGGAGCAGCAGATGTTTACGCATCCTAATCTGCGCAATGTTATTTGCAATTCGCGGATGGTGCGGGACGATATCGTCCGTCGCTTCGGGCTCAGCGCCGACAAGCTGACCGTGATTTATAACGGGGTCGATACGCAACATTTTCATCCCAACGTGCGTCAGTTATCGCTTCGCGCGCAGCTTGGGGTTCCTGAAACGGCATCGGTGCTGGCCTACGTCGGTTCCGGATTTGCGCGTAAAGGCGTTGCCACCGCGCTCAAGGCCATTCAGCCTCATCAGGATGTCTGGCTGTTGGTCGCCGGGCGCGATAAACATGCGGCAAAATTTGCGAAACTGGCCCATAAGTTGGGCGTCGCGGCTCGGGTCAAATTTCTCGGCCCGGTGGCTGATGTACGTGAAGTTTATGGCAGTGCGGATGCCCTGATTCTGCCCACGCTCTATGATCCGTTCCCCAATGTGTGTGTGGAAGCGCTGGCCTGCGGTTTACCGCTGCTGACCAGTCACGGTTGCGGAGCCGCAGAGTGGTTAACCGAAGGGAAAAATGGTTGGGTTCGCGATGCGCTGGATGTGGCAGGTTACCAGCAGGTGATCGGCGCGTGGCTTGAAGGGCGGCATCGTGGGGTTGATTATGCGGCAGCGGCACGCGCCACCGCAGAACCCTATACCCTCGATAACATGGCCCGCCAGCTTCAGACCCTTTATCGTGAGTTGCTGAGCTGAGCGGCGTCGCTGAAGACTTTCTCCATCGCCGTCAACATACACTCCCGGGTGAAATGCGAATTCAGATATTCATTGCCCTGGCTGGCGAGTTGGCGGCGCAACGCTTCGTCGTGATACAGCGTGAGGATCGCCTCACGCAAAGCATCAACATCCCGCTGGCCAATTAATAACCCCGTTTGCCGGTCGATTATCGCATCCGCCGTGCCACCCGCATCAGTGGCGATGGTCGCTACGGCGGACGCCAGTGATTGCAGTACGCCCTGCGGCACACCTTCCATATCGTGTGATGGGCTAATCGCCACATCGAACGCCGGGAACCAGCGTTCAGGGTCGGCCCGATGACCCGCAAACACCACGCGCGTTAACAGATTTTGCTGGATAACTTCACTTTCCAGCGCTTCACGGTGCGGCCCATCGCCGACAATAGCGAGCTTGATTTGCGGAATATCGATTTGTGCCAACGCGTTGATCAATACGCTGTGGCCTTTATTCGGCCGTAAATGTGACACCACGCCGAGCCAGAAATCGCCCTGACGCAGATCGCAGTGATTGCGCGCGGCTTCTTTATCCCCCGGATGAAAACGCGATGTGTCCACGCCACTGGGAACTGAAGTAGTGTTTTCCAGCGGAACGCCTAATGCAACCATCTGCAAACGCAGCGCTTCTCCGGTGGAGACAATATGTTTGCAGGCCTTGCGAAACAGCCAACGTGTAGTCCAGTTGTTACGTGGCACCCCCGAGGCGTGGCGCGTGCGCACCAGCGGAACCGGACGGGATAAAAACAGATTCGCCAGCGCCACCAGCCAGGTATCGGCGGAGTTATGGCTGTTAATGACGTCGATGCTGTCGCGGTTGTCACGCAACCAGCGGCGCAGTTGCAGCAAATTGCCGACATTCTTCCGGCGCAGCGGCATGGTTACCACATTGAGCCCTGCCGATTGCGCCAGCTGATGCAGCGGCGCAGTTTCAGGGCAGAGGATGGTCACCTGATGCCCGCGTTGTATCATGCCCAGAGATTCATTGATGATACGCAGCGGCTGACCGCCTTTTCCGCCATCGGCTTCGGTGTGGACAATGTGCATACTTTTCCTGTTCATAACCTACATATCAAACTCATCGGCGTAGTATATACGTTGCTCTGATGTAATACATAAAAGACCCCGCAGTTACAAATGAGAGAGATTATTCCTGCTTACAAACATTGCCCTTCTGTAGCAGGGGTATCTGTGGTAATTTTCTCCGGTTTTTTAAATGGCACTGCGTAAACCCAGTGGAAACCACACAGCGTCCAAATCTTGCCGGTAAAGATGCCGAAGTCCGTAACCAGCCAAAAAACTATGACAAATACTCGAAATATCCTGACAGGGGCGATCATCCTGTCCGTATTGGCTTTATGTTTTATCTGGCCGATCCCAAATGATCAGCTGCCATTTCATCGTAATGGATTGATTTACCCCATTATTGTCGTTTCTTTTGGCCTGTTTTTCAGCTCCATAACCGCAAAGCAAAGTCTGAATTTAAGCAAAGTTAAATTCGTGCTCATCGCACTGTGGATATTGACCTTTTTCATTCTGATTAACGGCTTTTTTGTCGCCCCCGATATCAAAGAGATGGTGTCAACCTGGGATGGGCAATGGCTGCGTCCGGTATTGCTCTTCTGCGCCGGATTGGTGTTATTACCGGTAATCCAGACCCATTTCTCCTCGCTGACAGCAGCTCGCCTGTTTACGCTCGTTATCCTCTTCTTCTGGGGAGTCGTACTAATACACCTGCTGGATACCGCTTATCTCTACTGGCGTGATGGCATCATCCATTGGGGCGAGACGCGTATTGTTTACAACCGCACGCGGATGAGCTTCCAGGTGAACATGATAACCGGCTTTATCCTTGCAGAGCTGCTCTCACGCGGACTGCTGCGTCAGCGCTTCCTGCGCCTTAGCACACCGGTCCTGTCGTTCATGCTGCTCTGTAATTTGGTGTGCACCGGCCTGGTGGATACCCGCTGGGGCACCATCGGCCTGGTAGGCAGCCTGTTCTCGACTTTTATCCTTTTAAGCATGCATAGCATGCGCCGTAGTCGGGTTCTCCTGACGGGCGGTATTCTGCTGGCGATTGTTATCGCCTCTGTGGCGCTGGGCTATGCATCCTGGAAAACGGACCCGCGCTGGCAAAATCTTGAAAGTGATGCGGTGGCGGGATGGAATGCACCCTTTTCCAGCTTCTGCTACAACAGAACAAATGGAACCAGGCCATTAAACGATCTCGGTGTGCCAATGAACCATTCCAACGGTTGTCGCGCCAGCTTCTTCCACCAGGGCTGGAAACTGGTGGGTGAACATCCTGCCGGGATGGGGCCGCGCAAAGAGGCATTCCGCTACATACTGCGCCAGGATACCCAGGATAAACGCATTAATATCCCGCACAGCCATTATGGTCTGATTGAATTTGGTATTCAGAATGGCATTGCCGGGATCGCCGGATGGCTGATTCTATTGGCGGGATGCTGGTATATTGGCTGGAAAGAGTTCCGTCACGGCAACACCATGGTTGGGATGTTCCTGTTATTGTTCACCATTGGCTTCTTCTCCCGAACTATGGTCGACCATAATCTGAAAGATCACTATCTGGAGCAGTACATGTTCCTGACCGGATTGCTGATCGGCATGTGTGCCCTCCGAACGCCGCAAGCCACAGATAAACCTGCCTGAATGCGTATTGACCGCGTCCAGTCGCGATAAGCATGGCGCGGTCGAATCCTGCAGAACTCTTTAGCCTGACGGCTGTCGAATTGCCATCGCACGATACAGTTAGACTTTGATAACCACGTCACCGCGTTATACAACGGAGAAAGCATGTCTGGTACGCCGCAATTAAGCCTCATTGTCGCCGTTTACAATGGCGAGAAATTTCTGAGTGCTTTCTTTGACAGCATCAAAAAACAGAATCTCGACAATCTGGAACTCATTATCGTTAATGATGGTTCCAGCGATGGTTCGGCAGAAATCATCAGCCGCTATGCTGTCGAGTTTAGCGATTTTAAGGTGATTGATCAGGCTAACGGTGGTGTCTCGGCGGCACGCAACACCGGGCTTGCCGTGGCGAAAGGGGAATATGTTGCCTTTCCGGATATCGATGATGTTATCTATCCCGGAATGTACCCACGCCTGCTGGAAATTGCCTTTGCCGGTCAGTTGGATGTCGCGACCTGTAACGGGACCTACATTTACGACGATGGCCGTCCATCGAAAAAGATCTTCCCATCCGATAAGCTCTCTTCAACTGATGTGCTGGATGGCCCGACCTGGCTGCAAAAGGCGCTGGAGTCGCGCAAATTCCTGCATGTCACCTGGCTGAATATCTATCGTCATGCCTTTATCAAAGAGCAGGGATTTACCTTCGAGCACGGCCTGCGCCATCAGGATATTCCCTGGACAACAGAAGTGCTCCTGACCGCGAAACGCGTACAATATGTGGATGAGGTATTTTACGATTATCTGATTCACTCCGCCTCGGTGTCCCATACTCCAGGCACAGACGATACGCGGATGCGCTCATCTCGCCATTACATGAAGATTCTTGAGATGCTGGATGCCATCAACAAGCGCCATCCGGAACAGGTCAAACGCGTACCGGCTTGCCAGTGGCAGATTGCGAAAGAAGGCCTTGGGATCCTGCACAGCATTAACAACATTGAAGACATGGCGAAAAAGCGCGAGATAACGCGCGAGCTTTTCGACAGAGGCATCTGGTCAATGATCTGGCAGAATGCTCGTGGTTTTCGCCAGCGGTGGCGTTTGGGACGTCGCTACTTCCGACTTAAAAAAATTCTCGGCTAACGGACATTATGAGCAAACTTAAACTCCACGCGGTCTCCCGCGCTGATTTTATCGCTAAAAACTATGCAGATTTTCAGACCCTGCTCGATAACCGTGTAAACCCGGACGCTATCCCGGAACGCTTTTATTGCGGCGGACGCGGCGGATGGACATTCCAGACGACGCTGGCATTGAAACACTACTATGGTGATGAGATCGAATGTTCGTTCGGTTCAGAGTGCCGTTCTGACGCCATTAATCTGATGCACAACGACGACTTCGGATCGCGCGTAAAACCCTGGCGCGGCGTTACCGTCGTCGCACGAGCCGATCGCCCACCGGTTATCGGGGCAGATGTTGTGGTTGATCAAAATCCGGAAGTCGATGGCCACAGCAATCGTATTTTCGTTCCTTACTGGCCGCAGCCGGGCGTAAAACCTCGCCAGCGTACCGATGAAACCATTAAAACGGTGGCCTTCTTCGGCCGTGTTGATAGCTTCCCGGAAGCGTATCGTGAAGGCACTTTTAAGCAGCGCCTCGCCGAGCAAGGCATCGAACTGCGTATCTCGTTTGATAACTGGACTGATTACCAGGACGTAGATGTCTGCATCAGTTTTCGCAAATCCCACGACCATAAACTGGCTCGCAAGCCTGCCAGCAAACTTATCAACAACTGGCTGGGAAAAACGGTGATGGTTTGTGATGATGAGCCGTCGTACCGCGCTATTCGCGAAAGCGAACTGGACTATCTGATTGCGAAAAACCCGGATGAAGCGTTTGACGCGATCATGAAACTGAAAAACTCCCCTGAGCTGTACCGCCAAATGCGAGAACAGGGCGACAAACGTTTGCTGGTCTATTCCCGTGAAGCCGTTGCGGCGCGGTGGTTAAGCCTGTTTGAGGATATCTGGCGTAACGGACTGCATAATCGCCCTACACTGGTTCGCGCATTACGCTTTGGTTTTGGTAAAGCGATTCGTCCGCTGACTAAAAAGTTCTGAGTAAGATTGAGTCCATTCATGTTTAAAACATCTGCACAATCATCACTCACCTCCCGTGGCAATATCATGCGCACGGTGGGGTTAACGCTGGCCTTTCTGGTGCTCTTCTCGCTGTCCGAAGCGATTATTTTACTGAAGGACCACGTTTATCAGCCTAAAGCTGGCGACATATCGTTGTATCTCATTATTTCACTGCTGGCAGCAGTCAGTGCGCGCTTTTTCCTGACACGCTGTCTATTGGCCATCACGTTCATCGTGCAGATATCCGAAGCCATCTATTACCAGTTCTACGGCCAATTCTACGGCCCGAGCGAAGTATGGCTGGCGTTTGTCGAAACCAAAGATATTGCCAGCGGTATCACCGACAGTCTGGGCTCTCTGGGTGTCTATTTTGCCATTATGGTTGTGGCCGTGGTATTTGCGCTGGTATTTACCCGTCGCCTGGCACCGCAATGGAATAAATGGCTCGCAATCCCGTGCCTGCTGGCGATCGTCGTAATGTTCGTCGGTCAGTTCTATAAAGCCGTCGATGGTCAGATGTATAAGTTTAACCCTGACCTGCGCCACTCGCTGCTGCGTAACGGCTTGTCGGCAATGAGTTTTAGCGCCATACGCCTCATTCCGGAAGCGATGTCCGGTGAAAACCAAAACCTGACCCATTACGAGCCTTACCAGGTCACACCGGTTGAAGGCACACATGCAGGGAAATACTCGATCATTCTGGCGATTGGTGAGAGTCTGAACCCGCATCACGTTAGCGCCCTGGGTTACGAACGCGACACAACGCCTGAACTTAAAGCGCTAATGCAGCAGTATCACGGAACGGGCCGCTTGATTGTGTCTAACGCTGTATCAACGCGCGTGGCAATTCCGATGCTGGTGAACAATTTGCGCGAACCTGACAACTATGGGGCGTATAAGTCGAAAGCGACGAACATCTTCGCTAACGCCAAAAAACAAGGCTATCAGACCGCATTCATCTCTGCGCAAGGGTTGGAAGGACTGAGTAACTGGATTGGTATCCACGACATAGATCTGTGGGAAGATACGCAAATCCGCCCGGCCCCAGAAGTCGGTGCGGACGTAGTCCTGACACCGTCCGTTGATAAAGCTACGCTCGACTGGAACAAACCGTTCCTGATGGTGCTGAACAGTCGCGCGCCGCACATTCCGTACGAACGTAATATTCCGCAGGGATTCGCGAAATTCTCAACGCCGCGTCTGAGCGATGACGTGGCGCAAAAGAAAAATGAGTACGATGATGCGGTTCGCCTGTATGACCGAGAGTTGGCATCGGCAATTCGCACCGCTATGGCCAAGTCAAAGCTGCCGGTGCTGGTGTTTATCACCTCCGATCACGGTGAACGCGTGGGCGACGGGGGTCTGTTCGGTCACTCCATTGTCGAAATGCCGATTGCCCAAGTGCCGTTTATCTACTTCAGTAACGACCCGGCTTATTCAATGAGCGCCATCGACTCACCGATGCCGTTGAACCACTACCAGGTCGCTACGCTGATAAACAAAATGCTGGGCTACTCGGTGAGCAACCCGAACCAGAAAGATGACAGCTACTTCATTACCGGTGGTGACATTCGTGGCCTGTCGGAACGCGTGACCTACCATCTGAACGCGCTCCCCGAAGCAGAGCGTTAATCCAGAACACGACAAACGGGCAAGCGATTGCCCGTTTTTTCATTTTCGAATGAACGTATCGCAGTCAAATGAACGAGCAAAAGCGCCAAAGAGATAGCTTTAGACGGCCTAAATGCTTAGAATTTGCCCGCCGAAATACAAAAACGGATAAATCGCTTGGAATTTCTGTATACCACCTTGCTCTACCTCATTCAGCCGCTGGTCTGGCTACGATTACTGTTGCGCAGCCGCAAGGCGCCCGCGTACCGTAAACGCTGGGCTGAACGCTATGGCTTCTGCAAAAACAAGGTAGTGCCTGATGGCATACTGCTGCATTCCGTCTCTGTGGGCGAAACGCTGGCCGCTATTCCTCTGGTGCGTGCGCTGCGCCACCGTTATCCATCATTGCCGATAACCGTCACCACCATGACGCCAACCGGCTCAGAGCGTGCCTTATCCGCCTTCGGGAAAGACGTCCAACACGTCTATCTTCCGTACGATTTGCCCGGGGCGATGAACCGCTTCTTCAACACCACGCGACCAAAGCTGGTTATCGTGATGGAAACCGAGCTGTGGCCGAATATGGTCGCCGCCCTGCATAAACGCAAAATCCCGCTGGTGATTGCCAACGCCCGCCTGTCCGAGCGATCGGCGAAAGGCTACGGTAAGCTCGGCAAGTTTATGCGCCGCCTGTTGAGTCGCATTACGCTGATTGCCGCGCAGAATGAGGAAGACGGGAACCGTTTCCTTTCTCTGGGCCTGAAACGCAACCAGCTCGCAATTACCGGCAGCCTGAAATTCGATATCTCCGTGACGCCAGAACTGGCGGCACGTGCCATCACCCTGCGTCGCCAGTGGGCCCCACATCGTCAGGTGTGGATAGCCACCAGTACCCACGACGGCGAAGAGAAAATTATTCTTGAGGCGCATAAAAAGCTGCTTGAGGCGTTCCCTAACCTGCTGCTGATCCTGGTGCCGCGCCATCCTGAACGTTTTGCTGATGCACGCGAACTGGTGCAGAAAGAGGGGATGACGTTCACTCTGCGCAGCACCGGTGAAATCCCGACCACGGCAACCCAAGTGGTCATCGGCGACACCATGGGCGAGCTGATGCTGCTATACGGAATTGCTGACCTCGCCTTCGTTGGCGGTAGCCTCGTCGAGCGCGGGGGTCACAACCCGCTGGAGCCCGCCGCACACGCGATTCCCGTGTTGATGGGCCCTCACACTTTCAACTTCAAAGACATCTGCGCCAAGCTGCAGCAGGATGACGGTCTGATCACCGTCACCGATACCGACACGCTGGTGAAAGAAGTCTCTACGCTGCTCACGGACGAAGATTACCGCCTGTGGTACGGCCGTCACGCCGTCGAGGTGCTGCATCAAAACCAGGGCGCACTCGCCCGTCTGCTACAGTTACTGCAACCCTATTTGCCTCAGCGGAGTCACTAATGCCCCCACGCCTGTCGGTGGTGATGATTGCCAAAAACGCCGCGGATGTGCTGCCAGAATGTCTGGCGTCGGTGCAGTGGGCCGATGAAATTGTGCTGCTGGACTCCGGCAGCGACGATAACACCGTTGGACTGGCTCAAAGCTTCGGCGTAAAGGTCCACGTGAATACCGACTGGCAAGGTTATGGCATTCAGCGCCAGCGCGCACAAGCCCTCGCGAGCGGCGATTACGTGTTAATGATCGATACCGACGAACGCGTCACCCCTGAACTCGAGCAATCCCTGCGGGACGTGCTGTCAGCCCCTCAACCGGGCGCGGTCTATAGCATCGCCCGTCGGAACTATTTCCTGGGGCGTTTTATGCGCCACAGCGGCTGGTATCCGGACCGCGTGTTACGTCTTTATGAGCGCAGCCGGTGGCAGTACAACGACAATCGGGTACATGAATCTCTCGACTGTCGTGATGCCCGGGTGATTGAGCTGAAAGGCGATCTGAAGCATCTGACCTGCCGTGATTTCGCCGACTTCCAGCGTAAGCAGCTGGCGTACGCCACGGCTTGGGCACAGGAACGCCATCAACACGGTAAGAAAACGTCTCTGACCGGCGTGTTCAGCCATACGTTAGGCGCATTCATCAAAACGCTGGTGCTCCGCGCAGGCTTTCTCGATGGCGCACAGGGCTGGCTGCTGGCCGTTGTGAACGCGCAGTATACGTTTAACAAGTACACCGAGCTGTGGGCGCTGAACCGCGGCTTTAGCAACAAGGCGTAAGTCATGAGCACAAAAGCCATCTATCCAGGCACCTTTGACCCGATAACCAATGGGCACATTGATATCGTCACACGCGCCAGTCGCATGTTTGATAACGTGCTGTTGGCGATTGCTGCCAGCCCGAGCAAGAAGCCGATGTTTAATCTGGATGAACGCGTTGCGCTGGCACAACAGGCCACATCGCATTTGCCTAACGTCGAAGTGGTGGGCTTTAGTGACCTGATGGCCAATTTCGCTCGCGCACAGCAGGCCAATATTCTGATCCGCGGCTTACGCGCAGTGGCAGATTTTGAATATGAGATGCAGCTGGCGCACATGAACCGCCATTTGATGCCCGATCTGGAAAGCGTATTTCTGATGCCATCGAAAGAGTGGTCGTTTATTTCATCATCACTGGTGAAAGAAGTGGCGCGCCACGACGGCGACGTCACCCACTTCCTGCCTCCGGCCGTCCATCAGGCATTAATGGACAAGCTTAAGTAATCACTTCTGACAGTGGCGGCAGTAAAAGGTCGCCCGCTGGGCATGTTTGGTGGCAATAATCGGTGAACCGCAGACCCGACAAGGCTCATCTTTCCGGCCATAGACCTGCAATTCCTGAGCAAAATAGCCCGGCTTGCCGTCGCTTTGCAGAAAATCCTTCAGCGTCGTTCCGCCCTGTTCGATAGAGCGCAGCAAAACCGCCTTAATCACCCGCACCAGCAGCTCACACTCTGCCTGAGACAGCGACGACGCCAGCCTGTCAGGATGGATACCCGCCGCAAACAACGATTCACTGGCATAGATATTCCCGACACCCACTACCAGTTTGTTATCCATCAGCCACGGCTTGATCGGCGTTTTCTTTTTCGCACACTTCTCGCGGAAGTATTCAGCGTTGAACGCATCACTGAGCGGCTCCGGCCCGAGATGCGCCAGCACGCTGTGGCCCTCAAGCTCTTTGGTCCACAGCCAGGCCCCAAATCGACGCGGGTCGGTATAGCGCAGCACCTTCCCGTTGCTCATCACCAAATCAACGTGATCGTGTTTCTCGGCGGGCCGTTCTTCCGGCAGGATACGCAGGCTCCCGGACATGCCCAGATGCACGATAATCCAGCCGTCAGGCAGTTCTAACAGGAGATATTTGGCGCGGCGCTGAACGCTGAGCACTGGCTTATCGCTGAGGCTGTGGATTTCGGCAGAAACCGGCCAGCGTAATCGGCTATTACGTACAATCGCGTGCAGGATAGTCTGACCGACCAGATGCGGTTCAATACCGCGGCGGCTGGTTTCGACCTCAGGTAATTCTGGCATGACGTCTCCAAAGACAATGCAGGATGCTTCTATTATGGGGACGAGCAGAAAACAAAAAACCCCGCCGAAGCGGGGTTTTTCTTCAAGAAAACTAAAATTATTTGATTTTAGCTTCTTTGTACAGCACGTGCTGACGGACAACTGGATCGAACTTTTTCAGTTCCAGTTTTTCCGGCTTAGTACGCTTGTTCTTCGTGGTGGTATAGAAGTGACCAGTACCAGCAGAAGAAACCAGCTTGATTTTCTCACGAATACCTTTAGCCATGATTTAATTCCTCTTAGTACTTAGTACTTTTCGCCACGGGCACGCAGTTCGGACAGAACTGTATCGATGCCTTTCTTGTCAATTACACGCATACCTTTAGCAGATACACGCAGGGTGACAAAGCGCTTCTCGCTCTCAACCCAGAAACGGTGAGAGTGCAGGTTCGGCAGGAAACGGCGCTTAGTCGCGTTCAGTGCGTGGGAACGGTTGTTACCGGTCACCGGACGCTTGCCAGTTACTTGGCAGACTCGGGACATGTCTATTCTCCAAAAATCAAATTAGCTCGAGCTTCGTATAGGGTATTGGCGCCTCGTCAGGCTGCTACAGCCCGGTCTGACGGTTCTAAGTGAACTCGTATAGCCAGGCCCAAATGCCAAACCCGAGATTCTCAAAGGTGGCGTAGTATACGCTGACTCCGCGGTGTGCTCAAGTCCCGAACAGACAAAGATCCCGATGGATCGCTAAATCCAACCGTGTTCGGCAAAAGAAACCATTTCACCTTTACCGACAATGAAATGATCGAGGACGCTTATCTCCATGAAGTTGCAACACTTTATCACTCTTTCGGTAATGATTCTATCCGCTTTACTCGGCTGGGCGCTGCCTGAAGGATGATTGTGTGCGAGGATCAGCGCGGCGGCGTTGACCTTAATCGCCTCACGCACAATCTCGCGAGGATGCACTTCGACGTGGCTTAAGGTGCCGCTAAACAGCCGACAATGCTTCAGTACCCGGTTCTGGTTGTCGAGGAAGATAACCATAAAGATCTCACGCTCTTCATTTGCCAACTGACTTTGAAGGAACTCTCGCGTGATATCGGGGCTGCTGAGCGGGTCTTCCAGCAGCATCAGACGCACGTTAAAGAAGCGTCGCGCCAGTTCGGCAATCCCTTTCAGTTGGGCATACTTGGCAATACCGATGCCGTCCATCTTAATGAGCGCAGACTCTGAAGCCAGCAACAATCCGTGCAGTGAGCCAAAATGTTCCAGCAGATAGCGGGCGAACGAGAGCACATCCCGGCGCTGTGTTCCGGTTCGCAGAAACAAGGCCAGCAGCTCCACATCACTCAGGGCTTCAATTCCTTTGATTTGCATTTTTTCGCGCGGCAACATCAGCTCAACGTCTTCCATAAACGCTCTCCTTTTGACGAGCGCCATCTTGCCACGCCTGCATCACCCCACACGACTACGCAATTTCACTCTTGCGTAATGCCTCGCAAAGTGGATTTTCCTTTGCAGCACGACAGCATCGGGATTGTGATAAAATGGCCAGATTCCTACCTCCTTCACAGGAAAGAATCATGATGAGCCTGGCCGGTAAAAAAATCGTTCTCGGCGTCAGCGGCGGTATCGCTGCGTATAAAACGCCGGAACTGGTGCGTCGTTTGCGCGAACGGGGTGCCGACGTTCGTGTCGCCATGACCGAAGCGGCAAAAGCCTTCATTACACCGTTGAGCCTACAAGCGGTTTCCGGTTATCCGGTCTCCGATAGCCTGCTGGACCCGGCTGCCGAAGCGGCGATGGGTCATATCGAACTCGGGAAATGGGCCGATTTAGTTATCCTGGCGCCGGCCACCGCCGATCTCATTGCCCGCGTTGCCGCCGGCATGGCAAACGACCTGGTCTCAACCATTTGCCTGGCTACACCGTCGCCGGTGGCGGTCGTTCCGGCAATGAACCAGCAGATGTATCGGGCCGCGGCTACCCAGCAAAATCTGAATACGCTCGAATCACGCGGCGTTTTGCTTTGGGGCCCGGATAGCGGGAGCCAGGCGTGTGGCGACGTCGGCCCTGGCCGTATGCTCGACCCGTTAGTGATTGTCGACATGGCCGCAACGCATTTTTCGCCTGTCAACGATCTGCAACATCTCAATATCATGATTACCGCAGGCCCGACGCGAGAACCTCTCGACCCGGTACGCTACATCACAAACCACAGCTCCGGTAAAATGGGATTTGCGATTGCCGCCGCAGCGGCACATCGTGGCGCGAACGTCACCCTGGTTAGCGGCCCTGTTTCGCTGACGACGCCACCGCTCGTGCAGCGTATCGATGTCACCACCGCACTTGAGATGGAAGCGGCGGTTCAGGACAATGCTCAGGGTCAGCACATTTTTATTGGCTGCGCCGCCGTCGCGGATTACCGTGCAGCAGCGATTGCGGATGAGAAAATTAAAAAGCAAGGTGATGAATTAACGATAAAAATGGTCAAAAACCCGGATATCGTTGCCGGTGTTGCCGCGTTGAAAACTTCTCGTCCTTACGTCGTAGGGTTTGCCGCAGAAACAAATAATGTGGAAGAATACGCGCAGCAAAAACGCGCCCGCAAGAACCTTGATCTGATCTGTGCGAACGACGTATCGCAGGAAAATCAGGGTTTTAACAGCGATAACAACGCCTTGCACCTATTCTGGCAGGATGGAGATAAAGTCTTACCGCTTACGCGAAAGGAACTCCTGGGCCAATTACTACTGGACGAGATCGTTACCCGTTATGATGAAAAAAATCGACGTTAAGATTCTGGACCCGCGCGTTGGCGAGCAATTCCCGCTGCCAACTTACGCCACCTCCGGCTCTGCCGGACTTGACCTGCGAGCCTGTCTTGATGACGCCGTGGAACTGGCTCCTGGCGCAACCACCCTGCTGCCAACCGGTCTGGCTATTCATATCGCCGATTCGTCTCTGGCGGCGGTTATTCTGCCACGCTCAGGCCTCGGTCATAAGCATGGTGTCGTGCTCGGCAACCTGGTCGGCCTGATCGACTCCGATTACCAGGGCCAGCTGATGGTTTCCGTGTGGAACCGTGGTCAGCAAAGCTTTACCATCGAGCCGGGCGAGCGTATTGCCCAGATGGTGTTTGTTCCTGTCGTTCAGGCAGAATTCAACCTGGTGGAAGAGTTTGACACCACCGAGCGTGGCGAAGGCGGCTTCGGTCATTCAGGACGCAAATAAGCCGTTCTGAAGCAGCATCCTACAGCGAAATAATGCAATAACATCACCGCAAGCGACCGTTTGCGGTCGCTGTGTGGATGCCCGCCAGACGAGTGTTTATTTTCAGGGGTATTTGAATAACATGGCAGAAAAACAAACCGCGAAACGGAATCGTCGCGAAGAAATACTTCAATCTCTGGCACTTATGCTTGAATCCAGTGACGGTAGCCAACGTATTACCACCGCAAAACTGGCGGCATCGGTCGGCGTATCCGAAGCGGCGTTGTATCGTCATTTTCCAAGCAAAACCCGGATGTTCGATAGCCTGATCGAGTTTATCGAAGACAGTCTGATTACGCGTATCAATCTGATTTTAAAGGATGAGAAAGATACCAGCGCTCGTCTGCGCCTGATTGTGCTGTTGATCCTCGGCTTCGGGGAACGTAACCCTGGTCTGACCCGCATTTTGACCGGCCATGCGCTGATGTTTGAGCAGGACAGGCTGCAGAGCCGCATCAATCAGTTGTTTGAACGTATCGAAGCTCAGCTGCGTCAGGTGCTACGTGAAAAGAAAATGCGCGAAGGTGAAGGCTATACGACGGATGAAACGCTGCTCGCCGGTCAGCTGTTAGCGTTTTGCGAAGGGATGCTGTCTCGCTTTGTACGCAGTGAATTCAAATACTGCCCAACGGAAGATTTTGATGCCCGTTGGCCGCTGGTTGCGGCGCAGTTACAGTAACAAAACCGGGCGTAAAGCCCGGTTTCGTTTTTAAACGCCAAACTCTTCGCGGTAAGCTCGGACCGCAGCCAGGTGGTCAGCCATCTCCGGCTTCTCTTCCAGATAAGCAATCAGGTCTTTCAGGGTAATGATCGAAATCACCTGGCAGCCATAGTCGCGCTCCACTTCCTGAATAGCAGAAATCTCACCGCGGCCTCGCTCCTGACGGTCCAGAGAGATCAACACCCCGGCCAGGGTCGCACCATTGGCCTGAATAATCTCCATCGATTCGCGAATCGCCGTCCCGGCGGTGATCACGTCATCGACCAGCATAATGCGCCCTTCCAGCGGGCTTCCTACCAGACTTCCGCCTTCGCCGTGATCTTTGGCTTCTTTACGGTTGAAGCAGTAAGGCACATCACGCTCATGATGTTCCGCTAACGCCACCGCGGTGGTGGTCGCAATCGGAATACCTTTGTACGCAGGGCCAAACAGCAAATCGAAATCAATGCTGGAATCCACCAACGCTTCTGCGTAGAAACGGCCTAACAGTGCCAAATCGCGCCCGGTATTAAACAGCCCGGCATTAAAGAAATACGGACTCTTACGCCCAGATTTCAGCGTAAATTCGCCGAACTTCAGTACCTGCTTGTTAAGCGCAAATTCAATAAAATGGCGCTGATACGGTTTCATGGATTCGCTCCTCATCTTACTTTTCTACGGACAAAAAAAAGGGCGACAACGTCGCCCTTAAAATCAATTTTCCAGTGCCGCTTTCTGCGTCGCGACAATGGATTCAATCCCCCCTCTGGCCAGCGCCAGCAGGGTCAGCAATTCTTCATGGGTGAACGGCTCGCCTTCTGCCGTGCCCTGAACTTCGATGATGCGACCGTCTTCAGTCATCACCACGTTCATGTCGGTCTCTGCGGCGGAATCTTCTACATACTCGAGATCGCACAGCGCTTCACCCGCCACGATGCCGACGGAAACCGCAGCAACCATGCCTTTCATTGGGTTGGTTTTGAGCTTACCGGCAGCCACCAGTTTATTCAGCGCATCTGCCAGCGCCACGCAGGCACCGGTAATGGAAGCCGTACGCGTGCCGCCATCGGCCTGAATTACATCGCAGTCCAGGGTGATGGTGAACTCGCCCAGGGTTTTCAGATCGACCGCTGCGCGTAGCGCACGGGCGATCAGACGCTGGATTTCCATAGTACGGCCACCCTGCTTCCCTTTTGCCGCTTCACGGGCATTACGGGTATGCGTCGAACGCGGCAGCATGCCGTATTCGGCGGTGATCCAGCCCTGGCCCTGGCCTTTCAGAAAGCGCGGTACGCCTTCGTCAATAGAGGCAGTGCACAGCACTTTCGTATCACCGAATTCGACCAGCACGGAGCCTTCAGCGTGTTTGGTGTAGTTACGGGTCAGGGTTACGGGACGCACCTGATGAGCGCTACGGCCTGCTGGACGCATGATGATATCTCCGGCTTAAAACGAGTGTGGCGCGCATTATACACAAAATCATTTAGGTTGCATTGCGGCGGCAACTGAGTGAACTCCCAGGAGCTTACATCAGTAAGTGACCGGGGTGAGCGAAGGCAGCCAACAAAGAAGCAGCCTGAAAGATGACGTGTATATACGGATTAAG
Source organism: Scandinavium sp. M-37 (assembly GCF_043558715.1). Classification (NCBI taxonomy): domain Bacteria; kingdom Pseudomonadati; phylum Pseudomonadota; class Gammaproteobacteria; order Enterobacterales; family Enterobacteriaceae; genus Scandinavium; species Scandinavium sp. M-37. The sequence continues at coordinate 32,803 of NZ_JBIGIN010000006.1, read as the reverse complement.
GATGCATATTCCTATCATGAGAAAGCCCCGCTAGCTATAATCCCCCCATCACTCCTTTCAAAACAGGAACGTCTATGATCCGCAGTATGACCGCCTATGCCCGGCGTGAAATCAAGGGTGAATGGGGCAGTGCCGCGTGGGAACTGCGCTCGGTAAACCAGCGTTATCTCGAAACTTATTTCCGCATGCCGGAGCAGTTCCGTAGCCTGGAGCCCGTGGTTCGTGAGCGTATTCGTGCCCGTCTGACGCGTGGTAAAGTCGAATGCACGCTGCGTTTTGAGCAGGATCCGAGCGCCCAAGGTGAGCTTATTCTCAACGAAAAGCTGGCTAAACAGCTGGTTAACGCTGCCAACTGGGTCAAAATGCAGAGCGACGAAGGTGAGGTTAACCCGGTCGATATCCTGCGCTGGCCGGGTGTAATGGCCGCACAAGAGCAAGACCTGGATGCCATCACCGCGGAGATTCTTTCAGCCCTTGATGGCGCTTTGGATGATTTCATCGTGGCCCGTGAAACCGAAGGCCAGGCGCTGAAAGCCCTGATCGAACAGCGTCTCGACGGTGTTAGCGCAGAAGTCAGCAAAGTGCGTGCCCATATGCCTGAAATAATGCAATGGCAACGCGAGCGTCTGGTCGCCAAGCTTGAAGAAGCGCAGGTCCAGCTTGAGAACAACCGTCTTGAGCAGGAGCTGGTGATGATGGCGCAGCGTATCGACGTCGCTGAAGAACTCGACCGACTGGAAGCCCACGTCAAAGAGACCTGGAATATCCTGAAGAAGAAAGAAGCCGTTGGCCGTCGCCTCGACTTTATGATGCAGGAATTCAACCGCGAATCGAACACCCTGGGTTCCAAATCCATCAACAGCGAAGTCACCAACTCTGCCATTGAGCTGAAAGTGCTGATTGAGCAGATGCGCGAACAGATTCAAAACATAGAGTAAAGTTTTAGACAAACTTTTTAAGTCTCACAACATCTCCACCATACCAACAAGCCCGTGTAATAACGGGCTTTTCTAATGCCATAGAATCTCACGCGATCTCAATACAGCGCACGTTTATCGTGTACATAGTTGTGTATATACTCATGTTATGTACACGCACATCTATGTACACAGTAAGAACTTTATTGAGGACGAATTATGGCAAAGCTAACGGACATTCAGATCAAAGCATGGGTGAGGGCTGGGGAACGATTTAATGGTCGATCTGATGGCAATGGCTTGTATCTATGCTTTCCTAAAAACTACGCTATCCCATTCTGGCGTTTCCGCTATCGGTTTGTCGGGAAACAGAGGGCAATGGTTATTGGAACCTACTCTGAATTTTCACTCGCTAAAGCGCGAGAAATGGCGAAAGAACTTTCCGCGCGTGTTGCCTTAGGCTATGACGTTGCAGGAGAAAAGCAGGAACGTAAGGCCGAGGCTATCAAAAAGATTGAAGAGCAAAAAAATGCGTTGAAGGTTTCAGATCTGGCCCATGAGTACTTCGAACGCCAGATATTAGGGAACTGGAAACATCCAGATATCCTTCGCCGTCGTGACCTGCCCCCAGGATTAGATACAACGCTTAGTTAGTAATGTCGGATCCTTCACTATCAGAATTAACCTTTCTCCAATCCGCCGCAAATTCAGACGGCGTCTGATAATTCAGCGTGGAGTGCGGGCGACACTCATTATAATCCTGCCGCCATTCACTGATGATTTTCCTAGCATGACTGATGTCTCTGAACCAGTGTTCATTCAGGCATTCATCGCGAAAGTGTCCGTTAAAACTCTCAATAAATCCGTTCTGCGTTGGCTTGCCCGGCTGGATTAAGCGCAACTCAACACCATGCTCAAAGGCCCATTGATCCAGTGCGCGGCAAGTGAACTCTGGCCCCTGGTCAGTTCTTATCGTCGCCGGATAGCCTCGAAACAGCGCAATGCTGTCCAGAATACGCGTGACCTGAACGCCTGAAATCCCGAATGCGATGGTAATTGTCAGACACTCCTTCGTGAAGTCGTCCACACAGGTCAGGCACTTGATCCTGCGACCGGTAGCCAGTGCGTCCATGACAAAATCCATCGACCAGGTCAGGTTGGGCGCCGCCGGGCGGAGCAGCGGCAGACGTTCTGTTGCCAGCCCTTTACGACGTCGTCTGCGTTTTACGCCCAGCCCGCTCAGATGATAAAGGCGGTATACGCGCTTGTGATTAACATGAAGGCCTTCACGGCGCAGTAACTGCCAGATGCGGCGGTAGCCAAAACGCCTGCGCTCCAGTGCCAGCTCAGTGATGCGCCCTGATAAATGGGCATCAGCCGCCGGACGCTGAGCCTCATAGCGGCAGGTCGACAGGGACAAGCCTGTGAGCCCGCAGGCACGACGTTGCGACAGACCGGTCGCATCACACATAAACTCAACGGCTTCGCGCTTCTGGTCTGTCGTCAGTACTTTCGCCCCAGAGCCACCTGAAGCGCCTCCTTATCCAGCATGGCTTCGGCAAGCAGCTTCTTGAGTCTGGCGTTCTCTTCCTCAAGCGACTTCAGGCGCTTAACCTCGGGCACCTCCATACCGCCATACTTCTTACGCCAGGTGTAAAACGTGGCATCAGAAATGGCGTGCTTGCGGCAGAGCTCACGGGCGGATACACCGGCTTCGGCCTCGCGGAGAATACTGATGATCTGTTCGTCGGAAAAACGCTTCTTCATGGGGATGTCCTCATGTGGCTTATGAAGACATTACTAACATCGGGGTGTACTAATCAACGGGGAGCAGGTCAGAGGCTCTTTCCAACATTTTCATACAGAATGGCAAGGAGGAGGCCCTACAGAGCCCTCTCTTAAAGTTGCAAAATGTAAAGTATGCCAACAATCCGCACTTGTTACTTCATCTTACTGAACCGATTTCCCCAACTGCAATGAACACTTTCTTTTCTTGTGTACTTAAGGGTGTACTTAACGAAAAAACAGATTATAAAAAACACAATAAGATCAACACATTCATACAATCACTCAATATTCAGATTCAATCGAATAAGCGCCTGGAAGCCCGGCTCTTCGGGCTTCTTCTCACCCCACGCTCGTCACCGTAAATCCCACGCTACACACAACTTATATGACATACTTTTTCTAATCCATAATTGAACACCCATTCCGCCAACCCTTCACGCATAAGCAACATTGAATAAGAAAAACTAATCCATTCTGATTTGCCTTAGAAAATCTCAATCGTGATGCAGCGCACAAATCGCTAATCTGCCTCGACACAGTTCGGGGGCGACCATGCTGCTACACATTCTCTATCTTATCGGTATCACTGCGGAAGCAATGACAGGCGCGCTGGCGGCGGGTCGTCGTCGGATGGATACCTTTGGCGTCATTATTATTGCCACCGCGACAGCGCTGGGTGGCGGTTCAGTGCGCGATATTCTGCTCGGGCACTATCCGCTGGGCTGGGTGAAGCACCCGGAATATGTGGTTATCGTGGCGGTTGCCGCGGTGCTGACCACCATCGTGGCACCCGTGATGCCACATCTTCGCAAATTGTTCCTGGTGCTGGATGCCCTGGGTCTGGTGGTATTTTCCATTATCGGGGCGCAAATTGCCCTCGACATGGGTGAAGGCCCCATTATTGCCACCATCGCGGCGGTCATCACCGGTGTCTTTGGCGGCGTGCTGCGCGATATGTTCTGTAAACGCATTCCACTGGTATTTCAGAAAGAGCTGTATGCCGGCGTCTCGTTTGCCTCAGCGGTGCTGTATATCGCCCTGCAGCACTACGTCAGTAGCCATGACGTGGTAGTGATCGCCACGCTATTCTTTGGCTTTACGATGCGCATGTTAGCCCTGCGGCTTAAGCTTGGACTGCCTGTTTTTCATTACACGCACAATTCACATTAATTTTTACCCAAAATATGGGGCACATGCTCTGCCTGGTGATTAATTTACGGTGAAAAACACACATCCCGCACAGCGAAATTTTGAAAAAGCGGATACAATAGCGACAATTTTTTAAGTCCAATTTACGTTAAGTCTCTTATGTCGTTTATTAGTGCATCGCTACCTATTCTTAAAAAGAATCTTAGCCAGTATTTTATCCTGGCGTTTCTTTTTTCCATGCTGATTCAGATCTGGCCTGCAGCCGTCACGCTGCCGTTCAGGTTCGTGATCCGCATTGCGATTTGTAACGCACTTTTGCTGCTGTCAGCCGCTGCGGTCTACCGCTACTTTGTTGGGAAATTATTCTCTCTGCTGCTGACCATCGCCTTAACCTTCAATTTTGCGATTTCATTTTGTACCTGGCGCATATACCAAAGCGAATTCAGTAGCGTTTTCGCTATGAGTATTTTGACCACGCACTTCAGTGAAGTGACCAGTATGTCTGGGCTTTTTACCTATTACATACCAATCATTGCGCTCTATTTCATCATGACACTGCTGGCCATTCGTTATCTGGCTGAAAATACCTCCACCACGACTCAACGCGTGGGGATGAGCTTGTTAGTGGTGTTTTTTGTCTGGTACACCTCAGCATGCTGGTTGAAGCAGCGTAAAGATCTGGAAGTTTATTACCCGTTAAGCTCTCGAGTTTTGGCTAATACCCCATTTTATGTAGGGTCGGAATTTATTATTGCGGTGCGTGACAGTAAACTCGCCGAGCAAATTTATAAGGCCGATCTTCACTATCCCGCATTAACCGCAAGTGATACCGGCATCGAGAACTATGTTGTTATCGTGGGTGAATCTGCCCGCCGCAGTAACATGCAGCTCTATGGTTTCGGCCTGGATACCACCCCCGTTGCGTCCGCCTTTCGTCATAACGCGCTGGTCTTCAAGCACGCGATTGCGCCTGCATCGGCAACGGTGTTGGCTGTTCCGATGATCCTCAGCAAAGCAGATCCTGACAATTTCACTGCCAATGAACTGGCCGATAATATTCTTCGCGTTGCCAATGAAGCAGGTTTTTACACCGAGTGGATCAGTGCCCAGGGTAATTCCGGGAAAAGTAATAATTATGTGGTAGCGATTGCTTCACTGAGCCAAAAGGCACAGTGGATCAGCACTAACTATGACGAAGAGCTTCTTCCTGCGCTGGATAAAGCCCTGACGGTTGCGGGCCGCAAACTGATTGTTTTGCATATCAATGGCAGCCATGAAATGGCCTGTATTCGCTATCCAGCCTCTGCGGACTATTTCCATACCCAAGATAAATATGAAGATTGTTATAATAACGCTATTCGTTATACCGACCACGTTATTGGGGAAGTCGTCAAACGACTTAACAACAGTGCCTCGGCGCTGCTCTATTTCTCCGATCATGGTTTAGAGAAAAACCCAAGTCTTGAATCACACTATATGCACGGTTCTCGTAATCCGAGTAAGGAAGCCTATGATGTGCCCCAATTTATCTGGTACAGCCCGTCAGCTCTTGCCAACAAACCGCGTCGACTTGGTACAGTGGAAGAACGCTACTCCACTGCGCATAACTATGAATTGATGCTCAGTTTGATGGGCATTTCTACGGGAGTCTCTCACTGCGAATCCCCTCTTGAAGCCTGTTATAAACCAGAGACATCATTCCCGGTGATGGATGGTGGTCGTCATATTTTCGATTATGACGATCTGCGTGACACCTTCGGTTCGCCAGAGAAAAATACACGTTTTCGCAAAGTAGGGAAAAACTCCCTTTAAAAACCCTCAATGTGATAACCCGCAAGCCACCGCGCCAACGCCTTAACCTGCGAATCCGCCAGCCAGCGCCTCAATTGGCTGGCTTTGGTTTTTCCGATCATCGGCAGTTTTTGCCAGTCTTCTGTTTGTATCTCCACAAGCTGCGCCCAGCCTTGCACCCGCAGGTTCAATAGCGTTTTTTGATTGAGTGGAATACCCATCGCCAGCAGCCAATGAGTAAAAGGTTGCTGCTTCGCCAGATTAAATTGATGCCAGAGCATTCGCGCTTTACCTGCCGACACGCCTGGCGTTTGGCGCAGTTGCGCTTCATCCAGCGCCAGCCATGAAAACAGGTGTTCGAAATGATGTGCCTGAGACAGTGCCAGCCAACTCGCTTCGCCCACACCGTCAATGTGCAGCCGTTGAGCCGCCCATACCAGCCGCGCCAAAAACTGTGGCTGGCACTCAGGTGAGGACCAAAAGCAGGTCAGCTCATTAACGTTTCCAGCCGGTGGTGTGGGCTTAATGCGCTGAACGGTGCGCCAGGCAACGCTATCAATACGCGGGATGCCTTGCCCGGCGAGGCTGATATTCAGTCGATCGCCGAGGGCAATATCCCACTCCTGCCAGCGCCGAAGTGACCCGATATTCACCCGGCGAACCTGTTTATCATCCAGCATAACGGGCTCAAGCCGAGCCACCACGGCCACTTTACCGGTGCGCCCCACACCAAACTCAATGGCTTTCACCTCGGCGATTTGTGTTGCTGGCGGATATTTCCAGGCTGCCACCCAGGTGCCTTCTCCCGGTTGCCAGTGCCGCCCATCGGGCTCTTTTGCCGAACGCAGTACAACGCCGTCGGTGGCAAAAGGCAGCGGCGAAGAGAACCAGCGCTGGCGTTGGGCGGCCACCTCTGAAACGGTCTTCACGGGAAGAGAGTATTCCGCCACCAGAGCAAAACCGGCCTCATGCAGGCACGCCAGCCGCTGGAGCATCTCCTCAGGGCCATCCGGCCAGCCCCAGATAAACACGGCCAAGTCAGAGAGCAGGCCAGAGTCGGTCTTACGGAGCATGGCACCCGCGACTTTTGAACGGGCGTTTATCCCCCCCTTTTGCCGTTGGATGTGTCCGGCTTGTCGAAGAAAAAGCTCCCCCTGCAGCACGCTGTTGGCCAACCTGCCCTGGAGTTTTTTGGGGATCGCTGGAATTTGAAGCACCTTCGCCGTCCAGTCCTCTCCGGCCAGGCCATCTCCCCGACTGATCGCCTGCACCAGTTCGCCGCTACGATAAACGAGAGTCATTGCCACACCGTCAACTTTGGGCTGGATCCATAAGTCTGTTTTATCGTGCATCCAAAGGGCGACAGCCTGGTTGTCTTTCAGCTTACGCACGCCGGTGTGCGCCACAGGATGAGCGAGAGCGCCTTTCAGCGCAGGTATTTCGGGGATTTCGACTGCTTTATCAAAGCATCGACGCCACTGTGTTAACTGGGCGCTGAGCTGATCGAATTCATCATCACTCACCTCACTAATCCCCGACAGCCAGTAAGCTTCATTCCACTCGTCTATTTGCCGCTGCAGACGGGTAATCTCCTGTGTGGCCCTGTCCGCAGACCAGTCGGGGCAAGCCGCCTGGGCGGAACACGCCAATGCCGCCAATACCACCATCACTATTCCTCTTATCCCTGTCATGTCTCTTCTCCTGCCTAAGTACGGCTGGTTGTAACGCGACCACAATCTGCTGGCGAGGCGGGCTTTACGGGTTTGCGCAGAGGATTCAGAGAAACATGCGTTGTTGCTGCAACAGGCAGAAAAATCAGGAAAGCAGTGCGCAAAAGTAAAGAAACTCACGCAAAAAGTGTGACAAAGACTACGTCACGCAGCGGCGACGTGTATAATAGGCTCGTATGTAGACTTTCTTTCGACTCAACATACACAAGACTCTCATGGCTCAAGGCACGCTTTATATTGTTTCTGCCCCTAGTGGCGCGGGTAAATCCAGCCTGATTCAGGCATTACTGAAAACCCAACCGTTATACGACACCCAGGTTTCTGTTTCACACACCACGCGCGCGCCGCGTCCGGGTGAAGTTCACGGTGAGCATTATTTCTTTGTGGATCACGCCGAATTCAAAGCGATGATTGGCAGAGATGCGTTTCTTGAGCACGCAGAAGTTTTTGGTAACTATTACGGTACTTCGCGTGAAACCATCGAGCAGGTTCTGAAATCCGGCGTCGATGTGTTCCTTGATATCGACTGGCAGGGCGCGCAGCAAATCCGCAAAGCCATGCCGGAATCGCGCAGTATCTTTATTCTGCCGCCGTCGAAAGACGAACTCGATCGCCGTCTGCGCGGTCGTGGTCAGGATAGCGAAGAAGTGATCGCCAAACGTATGGCGCAGGCCGTGGCGGAAATGAGCCACTACGCCGAATATAACTACCTGATTGTGAACGATGATTTTGATACCGCCTTGGGCGACTTGAAAACCATCATTCGTGCTGAACGTCTGCGCATGAGCCGCCAAAAACAGCGCCATGACGCTTTAATCAGCAAACTATTGGCAGACTGAACCCACATTCAGTATCATGCCCAGTCATTTCGTCATCTGTGGAGCTTTGAAATATGGCACGCGTAACTGTTCAGGACGCTGTAGAAAAAATTGGTAACCGTTTTGACCTGGTGCTGGTCGCCGCGCGTCGCGCTCGTCAGATGCAGACAGGCGGTAAAGATCCGCTGGTACCGGAAGAGAACGACAAAACTACCGTAATCGCGCTGCGCGAAATCGAAGAAGGTCTGATCAACAACCAGATCCTCGACGTTCGTGATCGCCAGGAGCAGCAAGAGCAGGAAGCCGCAGAACTGCAGGCCGTAACCGCCATTGCTGAAGGTCGTCGTTAATTAACCCTGCGGGTCGCCCTTGTATCTGTTTGAGAGCCTGAATCAGCTGATTCAAACTTACCTGCCAGAAGACCAGATTAAGCGTCTTCAGCAGGCCTATCTCGTCGCACGTGATGCTCACGAGGGACAGACACGTTCAAGCGGTGAACCCTATATCACCCATCCGGTAGCCGTCGCCTGCATTCTGGCCGAGATGAAACTCGACTATGAAACGCTGATGGCCGCGCTACTGCATGACGTGATTGAAGATACTCCCGCCACCTACCAGGATATGGAACAGCTGTTTGGTAAAAGCGTTGCCGAACTGGTAGAAGGGGTGTCGAAGCTTGATAAGCTCAAATTCCGCGATAAGAAAGAGGCGCAAGCCGAAAACTTCCGCAAGATGATTATGGCGATGGTGCAGGATATCCGCGTCATACTCATCAAACTCGCCGACCGTACTCACAACATGCGCACTCTGGGCTCTCTTCGTCCGGATAAACGTCGCCGCATCGCCCGCGAAACGCTGGAAATCTACAGCCCGCTGGCGCACCGATTAGGTATCCATCACATCAAAACCGAGCTTGAAGAGCTGGGCTTTGAAGCGCTGTACCCGAACCGCTATCGCGTCATTAAAGAAGTGGTTAAAGCGGCACGCGGTAACCGTAAAGAGATGATTCAAAAAATCCTTTCGGAAATCGATGGGCGTTTACAGGAAGCGGGTATTCCATGTCGCGTCAGCGGCCGGGAAAAACATCTTTACTCCATCTACTGCAAAATGGTGCTCAAAGAGCAGCGTTTTCACTCGATCATGGATATCTACGCCTTCCGCGTGATCGTGCATGATTTCGACACCTGCTATCGCGTTCTGGGGCAGATGCACAGCCTGTACAAACCGCGTCCGGGCCGGGTGAAAGACTATATCGCCATTCCGAAAGCGAACGGATATCAGTCCTTGCATACTTCCATGATTGGCCCGCACGGCGTGCCGGTTGAGGTGCAGATCCGCACCGAAGACATGGACATGATGGCAGAGATGGGTGTTGCCGCTCACTGGGCGTACAAAGAGAACGGCGAAAGCAGTACCACCGCGCAAATCCGTGCCCAGCGCTGGATGCAAAGCCTGCTGGAACTACAGCAGAGCGCCGGTAGCTCGTTTGAATTTATCGAGAGCGTAAAATCTGATCTCTTCCCGGATGAGATTTATGTTTTCACCCCGGAAGGCCGCATTGTCGAACTGCCTGCTGGCGCTACGCCGGTCGATTTCGCCTATGCGGTGCATACCGATATCGGTCATGCCTGCGTGGGCGCACGCGTCGACAGGCAGCCGTATCCTCTGTCGCAGCCGCTAACCAGCGGGCAGACGGTGGAGATAATTACCGCACCGGGCGCTCGTCCGAACGCCGCGTGGCTGAACTTTGTTGTCAGCTCTAAAGCACGCGCCAGAATTCGTCAGTTGCTGAAAAACCTGAAACGTGATGACTCCGTCAGCCTTGGCCGTCGCCTGCTGAACCATGCGCTCGGCGGCAGCCGCAAGCTGGCAGAAATTCCGCAAGAAAATATTCATCGCGAACTGGTCCGTATGAAGCTGCCGACGCTCGACGATCTGCTGGCCGAAATTGGTCTGGGCAACGCCATGAGCGTGGTGGTCGCGAAAAATCTTCAGCAGGGTGAAGCGGGTGCGGCACAGCTGCAGCCTACGCCAACCGGCCACGGACATCTGCCGATTAAAGGCGCCGATGGCGTGCTGATCACCTTCGCCAAGTGCTGTCGTCCTATTCCAGGCGATCCGATCATCGCCCACGTCAGCCCGGGCAAAGGGCTGGTTATCCACCACGAGTCGTGCCGAAATATTCGCGGTTACCAGAAAGAACCGGAAAAATTCATGGCCGTGGAGTGGGATAAAGAGACCGAACAGGAATTTATCACCGAAATTAAGGTGGATATGTTCAACCATCAGGGTGCGCTGGCGAATCTCACCGCCGCGATCAACACCGCCTCATCCAATATTCAGAGCCTGAATACGGAAGAGAAAGATGGTCGCGTCTACAGCGCCTTCATTCGTCTGACGGCACGCGATCGCGTCCATCTGGCCAACATTATGCGCAAAATTCGCGTTATGCCGGATGTGATTAAAGTTACCCGTAACCGAAACTAGTGCAATGAATACACAGCGTTATGCGCGTATATGTGAGATGCTCGCCAGGCGTCAGCCTGATCTGACGGTCTGCATGGAGCAGGTTCATAAGCCTCATAATGTCTCCGCGATTATCCGCACGGCCGATGCCGTTGGCGTGCATGAAGTCCACGCCGTCTGGCCGGGCAATCGCATGCGCACCATGGCCTCTGCCGCTGCAGGCAGTAACAGTTGGGTGCAGGTTAAAACCCATCCAACCATTGGCGATGCGGTGAGCGTGCTGAAAAGCCGTGGCATGCAAATCCTTGCAACTCATCTCTCTGATAACGCTGTCGATTTTCGTGAAATCGACTACACGCGTCCGACCTGCATTCTGATGGGTCAGGAAAAAACCGGCATTACTCAGGAAGCCTTAGATCTCGCCGACCAGGACATCATCATCCCGATGACCGGGATGGTGCAGTCGTTGAACGTCTCCGTGGCCTCGGCGCTTATCCTCTACGAAGCCCAGCGACAACGGCAAAATGCCGGTATGTATCAGCGCGAAAACAGCGTGCTGGCGGATGACGAGCAGCAGCGGTTGCTGTTCGAGGGCGGTTATCCCGTTCTGGCGCACGTCGCAAAACGCAAAAAGCTACCCTATCCGCACGTCAATGACCGTGGTGAAATCGAGGCCGATGCAACCTGGTGGGCCACCATGCAGGCGGCGAAGTAAGCCATGAAAGGCCGTCTGCTGGATGCCGTCCCGCTCAGTGCATTAACGGGCGTTGGCGCAGCGCAAACCAGCAAACTGGCGAAAATCGGCCTGCATAACGTGCAGGACTTGCTTCTGCACCTGCCGCTACGTTACGAAGATCGCACCCAGCTTTACCCCATTAATGACCTGCTGCCTGGCATCTACGCCACGGTGGAAGGCGAAGTCCTCAACAGCAATATCACCTTCGGCGGTCGCCGAATGATGACCTGCCAGATCAGCGACGGCACCGGCATCCTCACCATGCGCTTTTTCAACTTCAACGCGGCGATGAAAAACAGTCTCGCCACCGGCCGCCGTGTGTTGGCCTACGGGGAAGCCAAGCGCGGGAAATACGGCGCGGAGATGATCCATCCGGAATACCGCGTGCAGGGCGATTTGAGCGAGCCAGAGTTGCAGGAAACGCTGACGCCGGTCTATCCGACCACCGAAGGCGTTCGTCAGGCCACGCTGCGCAAGCTCACCGACCAGGCGCTGGATTTGCTCGACACCTGCGCCATTACCGAACTGCTGCCGCCGGAACTGGCGCAAGGGTTGATGAGCCTGCCGGAAGCGTTACGCACGCTGCACCGCCCCCCGCCGTCGTTACAGCTGACGGATCTAGAAAGTGGTCAACACCCGGCACAGCGCCGCCTGATCATGGAAGAGTTGCTGGCCCATAACCTCAGCATGCTGGCGCTTCGCGCGGGTGCCCAGCGCTATCACGCAGAATCACTCCCGGCGAAAGACGAACTGAAAAACGGCCTGCTTGCCGCCCTGCCGTTTAAGCCAACCGCCGCACAGGCGCGGGTCGTGGCTGAAATCGAAAAAGACCTGGCGCAGGATATCCCGATGATGCGCCTGGTTCAGGGCGATGTCGGCTCGGGGAAAACGCTGGTTGCCGCTCTGGCCGCCCTGCGGGCTATCGCTCACGGCAAACAGGTGGGGTTGATGGCGCCGACCGAGCTACTGGCTGAGCAGCATGCCAATAACTTCCGCAGCTGGTTTGCGCCGTTGGGCATTGAAGTGGGCTGGCTGGCGGGCAAGCAGAAAGGCAAAGCGCGGCTGGCGCAGCAGGAAGCTATTGCCAGCGGTCAGGTGCAAATGGTGGTCGGTACCCATGCCATTTTCCAGGAACAGGTGCAGTTTAATGGCCTGGCGCTGGTTATCATTGATGAACAGCACCGCTTCGGCGTCCACCAGCGTCTGGCGCTGTGGGAGAAAGGTCAGCAGCAGGGCTTCCATCCTCATCAGCTGATCATGACCGCGACACCTATCCCGCGCACCCTGGCGATGACCGCCTACGCCGATCTCGACACCTCGGTTATTGACGAGCTGCCGCCGGGCCGTACCCCGGTGACCACCGTGGCCATTGGCGATACGCGGCGACATGAAATTATCGAGCGTGTTCGCCACGCCTGTATGCACGAAGGTCGTCAGGCCTATTGGGTCTGCACCCTGATTGAAGAGTCCGATTTACTGGAAGCGCAGGCGGCAGAAGCAACTTGGGAAGAGCTGAAAATCGCGCTACCGGAACTGAATATCGGTCTGGTGCATGGTCGTATGAAACCCGCTGAGAAGCAGGCCGTGATGCAGGCCTTCAAGCAGGGTGAACTCCATTTACTGATCGCCACCACGGTGATTGAAGTCGGGGTGGACGTGCCCAACGCCAGCTTGATGATTATAGAAAACCCAGAGCGTCTGGGCCTGGCGCAGCTCCACCAGCTACGCGGGCGCGTAGGCCGTGGCGCGGTCGCCTCACACTGTGTACTACTCTATAAAGCACCGCTGTCAAAAACGGCGCAAAAACGCTTACAGGTCTTGCGCGACAGCAACGACGGCTTTGTGATTGCACAAAAAGACCTCGAGATCCGTGGCCCGGGCGAATTGCTCGGCACTCGCCAGACCGGTGCAGCCGAATTTAAAGTGGCCGATTTGCTGCGCGATCAGGCGATGATCCCCGACATTCAACGCATCGCGCGCCATATTCATGAAAGATATCCCGAGCAGGCGCAGGCGTTAATCGAACGCTGGATGCCGGAAACCGAACGATATTCCAACGCGTAGCCGTCAGCGCTGCGTGCCATTTTTAGCTTCCACAATGAGTATGTTATGAGACGAGAACTTGCCATCGAATTTTCGCGTGTGACCGAAGCCGCCGCGCTTGCGGGTTATAAATGGCTGGGCCGGGGTGATAAAAACACCGCCGACGGTGCCGCGGTGAACGCCATGCGCATCATGCTCAACAAGGTCAATATCGACGGCACAATCGTGATTGGCGAAGGTGAAATCGACGAAGCCCCGATGCTGTTTATCGGCGAGCAGGTCGGGACCGGCCAGGGCGACGCGGTGGATATCGCGGTCGATCCGATTGAAGGCACCCGCATGACCGCCATGGGCCAAGCCAACGCGCTGGCGGTACTGGCGGTCGGCGACAAAGGCTGCTTCCTCAACGCGCCGGACATGTACATGGAAAAACTGATTGTCGGCCCGGGCGCGAAAGGCGCCATCGACCTCAATTTGTCGCTGGAAGAGAACCTGCGTAACGTCGCAAAAGCGCTGGATAAACCGCTGTCAGAACTCACGGTGACCATTCTGGCCAAGCCGCGCCATGACCAGGTGATTGCTGACATGCAGAAACTCGGTGTGCGGGTATTCGCTATTCCCGATGGCGATGTGGCGGCCTCGATTCTCACCTGTATGCCGGACAGCGAAGTGGACGTGCTGTATGGAATTGGCGGCGCGCCGGAAGGCGTGGTGTCGGCAGCGGTGATCCGCGCGCTTGATGGCGATATGCATGGCCGTTTGCTGGCCCGTCACGATGTCAAAGGCGACACGCCAGAGAACCGTCGTATCGGCGAAAACGAACTGGAACGCTGCGCCGCGATGGGCATTGAAGCCGGTAAAGTTCTGCGTCTCGACGAAATGGCCCGCAGCGATAACGTCATTTTCTCCGCCACCGGGATAACCAAAGGCGACCTGCTGGACGGGATCACTCGCAAGGGCAATATCGCCACCACCGAAACCCTGATGATTCGTGGTAAATCGCGCACCATCCGCCGCATTCAGTCGATTCACTATCTCGATCGCAAAGATCCCGAAATCCAGCGTCACATTCTCTGATTCATTTGATCAATAGAGCTTTCAGGCCCTTTGGGGCTGGAAATCTTTCCTCCGGGTGGCGAAGATAGGACTATCAAAGTAACGAGGAGACTAACATGGCGGATTGGGTCACAGGCAAAGTTACCAAAATCGAGAACTGGACAGATGCCCTGTTCAGCCTCACCGTTCATGCCCCCGTTCACCCCTTCACGGCCGGACAGTTCACCAAGCTGGGGCTGGAAATTGACGGCGAGCGCGTTCAGCGCGCCTATTCCTACGTCAACGCCCCGAGCAATCCCGACCTCGAGTTTTATCTGGTTACCGTCCCGGAAGGTAAGCTCAGCCCACGGCTGGCGGCGCTGAAACCCGGCGATGAAGTCCAGCTGGTCAGCGAAGCGGCAGGGTTCTTTGTGCTGGATGAAGTCCCGGACTGCGAGACCCTGTGGATGCTGGCGACCGGTACCGCGCTGGGGCCGTATCTCTCGATTTTGCAGGAAGGCAAAGATTTAGCGCGTTTCAAAAATCTGGTGCTGGTACACGCCGTGCGTTATGCCGCCGATTTAAGCTATCTGCCGCTGATGCTGGAGCTGCAACAGCGCTATGAGGGCAAACTGCGGATTCAAACCGTGGTGAGCCGTGAAGCTGTGCCTGGCTCGCTTACGGGCCGCGTTCCGGCGCTGATTGAAAGCGGCGCGCTGGAAGCCGCAACGGGCCTGACGATGACCGCTGAAAACAGCCATGTCATGTTGTGCGGCAACCCGCAGATGGTGCGCGACACCCAGCAGTTGCTAAAAGAGTCCCGGCAGATGACCAAACATTTGCGCCGCCGACCGGGCCATATGACCGCCGAGCACTACTGGTGATCAGCGGTATTTAACGTCCAGCGTCTCTTTCCCGTACTTATTTTCACCCTGGGTGCCAACAAACGCGCCCAGGTCAATCAGCATCATCACGATGATCAGAGTGGGAATAAAGCGGCCCACGCCCCACTGCCAGACGCCCGGCAGCATCGCCCAGTTCCCGGCGAGCAGCATCCACGCCAGGATCATCAGCAACGCCCAGATGCCTGATTTACCGCGATCGTGCAGACGTTTGACGGTCACCGCCGCAGTCGGCCACAGCAGACACACCAGCGCAAACGCGGCAGTTTGCAGATTCAGCCAGCCGCCCCCGGCCAGGGTGAACAGCACAATCATCGCCAGCACCCAAATGCCAATCCAAATCCAGAAGTCACGGCGTCCAATACGCCCATTAATCGAAAATAACCACTGCTGTAGGGTCATGGAAAAATCCTTATCATCGTAATGGGGCGTAGTTTACCCTGAAGTGGTCTCTTTTTGACAAGCGGGGCGGTTTACCGTTTTAATCGTCACAGGAAAAAATCTTAGGTGATGTAGATGATCAAATGGCTGACTTTGTGTTTTCTTGGGCTGATGGCGCTGGCTATCGGCCCGAATGCGCTGTCGGCTGAAACAGGCGAGAACACTACCGCGCCTTATCTGCTCTCGGGTGCGCCAACGTTCGACCTCTCGGTCAGTCAGTTCCGCGAGAAGTTTAATGCCGACAATCCAACGCTGCCGCTGAATGAATTTCGCTCGATAACCACCAGCCGCGATAAGCTCAACCTCACCCGTGCTGCCAGCAAAATTAATGAAAATCTGTATGCCTCCACCGCCCTGGAGCGCGGCACGCTGAAAATTAAATCGATGCAGATTACCTGGCTACCGATTCAGGGCCCGGAACAAAAAGCCGCCAAAGCGAAAGCACTGGAGTACATGAGCGCGGTGTTACGCGTCTTTACCCCGGCTATCACCAAAGCGCAAAGCCTGCAAAAACTGCAAAAACTACTCAACGCCGGGAAGAACAAGCGGTACTACACCAGCAACGAAGGTGCACTTCGCTATGTGGTCGCAGACAACGGTGAAAAAGGCCTGACCTTCGCTGTTGAACCGATTAAGCTGGCGCTATCTGAGACTCTGGAAAGCAACAATAAATGACAAAAAGCAAAGCCTTTCCAGCGTCGAATCTCTATACTGTTTCACAGACCATGCCGCCCCTATGGGTGGCCATAATCCTTAATTCGCTCAAGTAGCGTGGAGAATTCAAATGCGACATCCTTTAGTGATGGGTAACTGGAAACTGAACGGCAGCCGCCACATGGTGAACGAGCTGGTGACTAACCTGCGTAAAGAGCTGTCTGGCGTGACCGGTTGTGGCGTGGCTATCGCGCCGCCGGAAATGTACATCGACCTGGCTAAACAGGCCGCTGGCGGCAGCCATATCATCCTGGGCGCGCAGAACGTTGACCTGAACCTGTCCGGCGCATTCACCGGTGAAACCTCTGCGGAAATGCTGAAAGATATCGGTGCGAAATACATCATCATCGGTCACTCTGAGCGTCGTACATACCACAAAGAATCTGACGAACTGATCGCCAAGAAATTCGCCGTGCTGAAAGAGCAGGGTCTGGTGCCGGTTCTGTGCATCGGTGAAACCGAAGCAGAAAACGAAGCGGGCAAAACCGAAGAAGTGTGCGCCCGTCAAATTGATGCCGTTCTGAAAACTCAGGGCGCAGCCGCATTCGAAGGCGTGGTTATCGCTTACGAACCTGTATGGGCTATCGGTACCGGCAAATCTGCCACCCCAGCTCAGGCTCAGGCGGTTCACAAATTCATCCGCGATCACATTGCTAAAGCCGATGCGAAAGTGGCCGAGCAGGTCATCATTCAGTACGGCGGTTCTGTTAACGCTGCTAACGCTGCTGAACTGTTCACCCAGCCGGACATCGACGGCGCGCTGGTTGGCGGTGCTTCCCTGAAAGCTGACGCTTTCGCGGTGATCGTTAAAGCTGCAGAAGCCGCTAAACAGGCTTAATCGCTGTTGTACTTCAAAACATAAGGCCCGGTCTGCGTCATTGCGACCGGGTTTTTTTATGGCTTTGCAAGGAGCGGCTTTACTGCAAGATCTCGCAGCGGTGATCCTGAATTTCTTCCGCCGAGGCACGGTTCAGGGTGAGCAAATCACGCTCGGTCGCCAACAACACAAAGGTTCCGTCGCTCTGCTGCGCCATCGCCAGGGCAAAGCGCCCCATGTGGTCACGCGCTTCTGGCACTTCTTCCGCCAGCATCAGGAACGGACTTTTCTGCGCCAGTTCCGTTTCCGTCACGCGGCGCGCAAGGTATTGATGGCTGCGTAATCCCCCCGGCAACGGTTGCCAGCGGCTGTTGATGGAATCCAGGCTGGCGTCGAGTTGCTGGCGCACATCGGGCCGCAGGCAGGAGATGTGGATGTGGAAATGGTTTTGCGTGCGTCCGGTCCGCGAATTGATGGTCAGTGAGACAGCTGAATCAGGCACCGGTGAGCCGTGTCGGGCGCTCATTAGCTGACGGCTTTGCCAGGCCTGCCAGAAGTAATTCGCGGTGTGTGGGTTGAGCAGCAGCGGGCTTTCCGTGCCATTGATGCGATAAGTCGGCATCAGCAGATACTGCAGAGGCCCGTTCCGGTCTTTAAACAGCACATAGCCCCCCTGCAGATTCACCGACGCGCACGGCGCAGGCGACTGATGCTGTTGCTGGTTAGGTACGCACTGGTCGATAACAAAGTGGCGTAAGGCATCGGGATTGCCTGAGTGCAACCAATACCAGCCGCCCGCGGCCGCCCCGCCGACTAAAACAATGATCCCCAGAATCAGGTAGTTAATGCGCTTCATTTTTCGGTCCCTGTGAAAGCTCTGAAGCGCAAGGGTAACGCAAAATGATGACCAAATGAAAACGGCCCCGTAGGGCCGCTTCGTTTTTGGTGTTTATCGCTGACTGATTTGGTCAAACGTACCGCCGTTGGAGAAGTGGTCTTTCTGCGCTTTCGTCCAACCGCCAAATTCCTGATCGATGGTGAACAGCTTCAGTTTCGGGAATTCCGCTTCGTATTTCTTCGCCACTGCCGCGTCACGCGGGCGGTAGTAGTTCTTCGCGACAATATCCTGGCCCTCTGGGGTATACAGATACTTCAGATAAGCATCTGCTACGTCGCGCGTGCCTTTTTTGTCGACCACTTTATCGACCACGGAAACGGTCGGTTCAGCCAGAATCGATTCGCTCGGGGTCACGATTTCGAATTTATCTTTGCCGAGTTCGTTCGTCGCCAGCAGGGCTTCGTTTTCCCAGGCGATCAGGACATCGCCAATCCCGCGTTCGACGAAGGTGTTGGTCGAACCGCGCGCGCCGGAATCCAGCACTTCGACATTTTTATACAGGGCTTTCACGAAGTCCTGGGCTTTCGCCTGATCGTTGTTGTTGTGGTGCAGGGCATAGCCCCAGGCTGCCAGATAGTTCCAGCGTGCGCCGCCGGAGCTTTTCGGGTTCGGGGTGATCACCGACACGCCCGGTTTGATCAGATCATTCCAGTCATGGATTTGTTTCGGGTTGCCTTTACGCACCAGGAAAACGATGGTGGAGGTATAAGGTGCAGAGTTATCCGGCAGGCGTTTGATCCAGTTTTTATCGATACGACCGCGCTCGGCAATGGCATCCACGTCATAGGCCAGTGCCAGAGTCACCACATCGGCTTCAATACCGTTGATAACCGAGGTGGCCTGCTTCCCGGAACCGCCGTGTGATTGACGAACGACCACATTGTCACCGGTTTTTTGTTTCCAGTAAGCGCTGAAAGCTTTGTTGTAGTTGTCGTAAAGCTCGCGCGTCGGATCGTACGAGACATTGAGTAACTGAATATCTTTTGCCAGAACGCCAGCAGAAGCCAGCAGCAGCGTTAACCCGAGGCCTAACTTGTTCATCGACCACTCTCTTATGTGATGTTGTGATGAGCCTAGCCTGCCAGAAACAGATCCGATGATTAAAGAATAAAAAAAGATTGGATATAACTTTATGAAATAAGGGCATTGACCGTTCACACCAACAGGGAATTATCAGCTTTATTTATTAAATAACCTACCCCTATCATTCCCACCAATAAAGATTAAATAACCGGAAGGTTCCAGATGTTGTTATTAAAGCAACCCTGACGCCATAAAATTAACCGATATATCTTTTCTAATAATGTTATTAAGTTGAGTAAAGGTTAAGTTCAGGGATACCATTGCGGCGCGGAAATATTTATCTTATGTATCATGCATTTAAATGTATGCAATACTGTTAATCACTCCGAATACAATTGTTTTAATTACGCCCTGAAGATTTATTTTAGCGTGGCAATATTTATAAAAACAAACGAATAAATTACTCATTACTTATAGAGCCAAATGAAAAACTCATGGTTTAACGTCTTTGCGTTGGTACCCTTTTTAACGTTACTTACCAGCTGCACACTCTCTCCCGGACAAGATCTGAGCCTTTCGCACAAAGCGCAGGTGACAGGGGCGAACGATGACTATGACATCAACCAGATGGTCAGCGTAATGCCTTTAACGCCGCAGGTTATTGACCGGCTGCGCTCCCCCGTCGTTTCCTCACGGCCCAATCCCCAACTCGAAACGCTGATCGGCCAGTACGAATACCGTATTGGCGTGGGCGATGTCCTGATGGTCACCGTGTGGGATCATCCGGAACTCACCACCCCGGCAGGCCAGTATCGTAGCGGCAGCGACACGGGGAATTGGGTCAAATCTGACGGCACCATTTTCTATCCTTACGTCGGCAAAGTAAGGGTCGTGGGGAAATCGCTGGAAGAGGTCCGCACCACCCTCACGCAAGGATTGAATAGCGTTATCGAAAGTTCGCAGGTGGATGTCAGCGTGGCATCGTTTCGCTCGCAGAAAGTCTATATCACTGGCGAAGTGGCAAAATCAGGGCAGCAGGCCATTACCAATGTCCCCCTCACCGTGATGGATGCAATTAATACCGCCGGCGGTTTAACAGCCGATGCCGATTGGCGGAACGTGGTGCTGACACATAACGGTGCGGATACCAAAATTTCGCTTTATGCCCTGATGCAACGCGGGGATCTTACCCAAAATCATTTGCTCTATCCGGGCGATATTCTTTTCGTACCGCGGAACGATGACCTGAAAGTATTTGTGATGGGCGAGGTCGCCAAACAGAGCACGCTGAAAATGGATCGCAGCGGCATGACGCTTGCGGAAGCTTTAGGTAACGCCAACGGGATTAACCAGAGCATGGCGGATGCATCAGGGATATTTATTATTCGCCAGAAAGCGAAAGAGGCCGATGGGAAAATTGCCACCATTTATCAGCTGGATGCAAAAGATGCATCCGCCATGGTGCTCAGTACCGAATTTCAGCTGCAACCCTACGATATCGTCTATGTCACCACCGCGCCGCTGGTGAGATGGAACCGCGTTGTTTCGCAGCTGGTTCCGACCATTAGTGGAGTGCATGATCTTACCGAAACGGTCCGTTACATCAAAACGTGGCCTCGCTAATGTGTAATGCCATTCTCGTCATTTGCACGGCCAACATCTGCCGCTCTCCCCTCGGCGAGCGGCTGTTGCGCCACCGTCTGCCGCATAAAACCATAGCTTCAGCGGGAATGGTCGCTCGGGCTGGCCAAAGCGTAGATCCTGATGTAAAGCGCGTCGCCGATCGACACAAACTATCGCTTGATGGCCATCAAAGTCAGCAATTTACTGCTGCACTGAGCGCCCAATACGATCTCATTCTGGTGATGGAGAAACTGCATCTCAAACACATCGCCCATATTGCACCTGAAGCCCGCAGTAAAAGCATGCTACTGGGCTACTGGCTCAATCAAATGGAAATTCCCGATCCGTGGCACCAAAGCGATGAAGCTTTTAATCACGTCTTTCAATTGATCAACCAATCTTGTCAGGCGTGGGTCAGCAAACTCGCCAGTTAATAATCAGGTAGCGACGTAATGTCATTAATAAATATAAAAAACGCCTCTCGGCCTCAGGGCGAGATCGAAGAGATTAATCTTGTGATGCTGCTGGGCGTGCTCTTCGATAGCTATAAGCTTATCGTAGCGATAACAGTATTATTTACCCTCGCGGCAATGGGTTATGCCCTGAATGCCACCCCGATTTATCAGGCCAATGCGCTGGTTCAGATTGAACAAAAACAGGGGAACGCATTACTTAACAACTTGAGCCAGATGCTGCCGGATAACCAGCCGCAATCGGCGCCAGAAATTATGCTGCTGCGCTCACGGATGATCCTTGGCACCACCGTTGATGCCCTGGCGCTCCAGACGACAATCCAGCCGCGCTATCTCCCGTTAATCGGTCGAACGGTAGCCTGGCTGCGAGGGCAAAAGCCCGGCAAGATAGGGTTAACGCATCTGGTTCTCCCACTCAAAAACGATGAAAGCGCCAGTGCCACGCTCAGGGTCATCAATAGCAACCAATATCATCTTTCCGGGGAGGGTTTTGAGCTTGATGGCCACAAGGGCGAACGCCTGGAAAAAAACGGTGTGTCGCTGCTCGTCACTGAAATCAATGCCGAACCCGGCACGCTGTTCACGGTGACCCAAACGTCGCGTCTGCAGGCCATTTCCCTGTTGCAGGCAAGCTTTAACGTCTCTGAACAGGGGAAAGACACCGGCATGCTTAACCTGACCATGTCCGGCGAAGACCCGCAGCTGATTAACGCGATTCTGCAGAATATCGCCGAGAACTATCTGGCACAGAATATAACCCGGCAGGCGGAGCAGGACGGCAAAAGTCTGGCATTTCTTGATACGCAGCTGCCAGCGATCCGCCACGACCTTGACCGTGCAGAAGATAAGCTCAACGCCTATCGAAAACAGAAAGACTCGGTCGACTTAAACATGGAAGCCAAATCCGCCCTCGACCAGATCGTTAACATTGAGAATCAGCTCAATGAACTGACGTTCCGCGAAGCGGAAATCTCGCAGCGCTATAAAAAAGAGCATCCGAACTACCGGGCCTTGAGGGAAAAGCGCCAAACGCTGCAAAGCGAAAGGGCCAAGATGAACAAGCGCGTCAGTGCCATGCCCTCAACGCAGCAGGAAGTGCTCCGCCTGAGCCGGGATGTGGATTCGGGGCGTGCGGTCTATCTCCAGTTACTTAGCCGACAACAGGAACTGAGCGTCGCCAAATCCAGCGCCATTGGCAATGTGCGAATCATCGACGATGCGGTCACGTTGGTAAAACCCGTCAAACCCCAAAAAGCGATTATTGTGGTGGTTGGCATGATGCTGGGAGCCATGGTTTCCGTCGCGATTGTGCTGTTGAAATTCTCTCTTCATCAGGGGATTAGCTCTCAGGAACAGCTGGAAGAGAGAGGCATCAACGTGTTTGCCAGCGTTCCCCACTCCGAGTGGCAGCGCAAAAAAAATATCAAAAGCCTAACAGGCACGGCCAGCCTGGTGTTGGCCATCAAAAATCCCGCAGATATGGCTATTGAGACCCTTCGCGGCCTACGTACCAGCCTCTACTTCACCATGATGGAGGCGAAAAATAACGTGCTGATGATTTCAGGCGTCAGCCTTGGCGCGGGCAAAACGTTTATCTGCAGCAACCTGGCGGCAGTCATTGCGCAGACGCAGAAAAAGGTACTTTTGATTGATGCCGACATGCGCAAAGGCTATTTGCACGAATTGTTCGGTCTGGAGGAAAGCCGCGGGCTGGCAGAAATACTGCAGGGGACCAGCACCTTTGATCAGAGCGTGATTTCACTGCCTGATATCGGGCTGGATTATCTCTCGCGCGGCCATGTCCCCAACAATCCGGCGGAGTTGCTGACGAGCCCCGCCTTCAAGGCACTGCTCGACACTGCCTCTTCCCGCTATGACCTGATTATCATTGATACTCCACCGGTGATGGCGGTAACGGATGCAACGATTGTGGGCCGTCATGCGGAAACCATCATGATGGTGGCGCGTTTTGAAGAGAATACGGCGAAAGAGGTTGAGGTCTGCATCCGTCGTTTTAAACAGAACGGTATCGCAGTCCAGGGGTGGATCCTGAACGGTGTGAAGAAAAGGAAAAGCAGCGACTACGGTTACGGATACAGCACGTATGGCACGTCGTATCGTCAGGAAAAGGCCTGATGGGTTAAATTTCCCTTCCCCACTGAAAGGGGAAGGGGAAGGGGAAGGGAACGAAGATTACACTTCTTCCATGCGGCCCAGCAGCGCCTGCAGACGTTCCTGCCAACCGTGCTGCTGTTCTTTCAGCTGGTTGTTTTCGCGCTCAAGATCTTCACGACCGTGCTGTGCGTTCTGTACTTCCTGCGACAGCGCGTTGTTTTTCTCTTTCAGCTCTTCAATTTCCATCTGCAGCAGGGTGATGGTATCAATCGCCTGCTGTACTTTAGATTCCAGTTTCTCAAACACTTCTAATGACATCGTCATACCTCTCCTGAATTTGCAAGGCGTTGATCTCGTCCCGGAACCCCGGCGACGCCTTAACGAAAATGTGCGCACTACTATGCATCCGATTGTATGGAGCGCAGCACCTGCTGTCCAGCGCCAGGGCGCACGGATCGTGGTTTGCAACACTTTTCAGTCTATACCTAACGCATTCGGCGCAAATCCCCCTAAATTGTTAATCCATTCGTTAAGAAAATGGTTCGACGCACGGAGGTCGAATGGTCAAATCACGCACTTTTTCGCGCGATAACGCTCATTTTATTGACGGGGCACACAGAATTTGATTTCGATATTTCTCGTTTTTGTTCGTTAACGATAAATTAACACTATGCCTACATGGCAGCATGGTCGTCTTCGGCCACCATGTTCACAATAAACGTTCACCATAATCATTCATCAGTCTTCAGGATCCGATCATGAGTCAAACATCAACCTTAAAAGGCCAGTGCATTGCCGAGTTCCTTGGTACCGGGTTGTTGATCTTCTTCGGTGTGGGATGCGTTGCCGCGTTAAAAGTTGCAGGCGCGAGCTTCGGTCAGTGGGAAATCAGTATTATCTGGGGCTTGGGCGTGGCGATGGCCATTTACCTGACCGCAGGGGTTTCCGGCGCACATCTCAATCCGGCGGTTACCATCGCACTCTGGCTGTTTGCCTGTTTCGACGGGCGTAAAGTTGCCCCCTTCATTATTTCTCAGTTTGCCGGCGCGTTTTGCGCAGCGGCGTTAGTTTACGGGCTTTATTACAATCTTTTCATCGACTTCGAACACACGCACAATATGGTGCGCGGCAGCGTTGAAAGTCTGGATCTGGCAGGCATTTTCTCAACTTACCCGAACCCACATATCAATTTTGTGCAGGCCTTCGCGGTAGAAATGGTCATTACCGCTATCCTGATGGGCGTGATCCTTGCGCTGACTGATGATGGTAACGGCGTGCCGCGTGGCCCGATGGCACCGCTGTTAATCGGCCTGCTGATTGCGGTGATCGGGGCATCAATGGGGCCGTTGACCGGCTTTGCGATGAACCCGGCCCGTGACCTGGGACCCAAAACCTTTGCCTGGCTTGCGGGCTGGGGTGAAATGGCCTTCACCGGCGGGAAAGATATTCCGTATTTCGTGGTGCCGCTGTTCGCACCCATTGTCGGCGCATCGCTGGGCGCTTTCGGCTATCGCAAGCTGATTGGCCGCCATTTGCCGTGCGACGTTTGTGTGGCGGAAGAGAAAGAAACCACCGCCAGCACCACTCAACACAAAGCTTCGCTGTAATCTGACTACGGGACTAAGCATTATGACTGATAAAAAATACATCGTTGCCCTCGACCAGGGTACAACCAGCTCCCGCGCCGTTGTCATGGATCACGACGCCAATATCGTCAGCGTTTCACAGCGCGAATTCACCCAAATTTACCCTAAGCCTGGCTGGGTCGAGCACGACCCGATGGAAATCTGGGCCTCCCAAAGCTCCACCCTGATTGAAGTACTGGCGAAGGCCGACATCAATTCCGACCAGGTAGCGGCGATTGGGATAACTAACCAGCGTGAAACCGCCATCGTTTGGGATAAAGAAACCGGCAAACCAATTTACAACGCCATCGTCTGGCAGTGCCGCCGCACCGCAGAAATCTGCGAGCAGCTGAAACGCGATGGAATGGAAGACTACATTCGCAGCACCACAGGCCTGGTTATCGACCCGTATTTCTCCGGGACTAAAGTGAAGTGGATCCTCGACCACGTGGAAGGCTCACGTGAGCGTGCCAAGCGTGGCGAACTGCTGTTCGGCACCGTCGACACCTGGCTTATCTGGCGCATGACCCAGGGCCGGGTACACGTCACCGACTACACCAACGCCTCGCGTACCATGCTGTTCAACATCCATACGCTGGACTGGGACGACAAAATGCTTGAGGCGCTGGACATTCCGCGCGCCATGCTGCCGGACGTGCGCAAATCATCCGAAGTGTACGGTCAGACCAACATCGGCGGTAAAGGCGGGACGCGTATTCCTATCGCCGGAATTGCCGGTGACCAGCAGGCGGCGCTGTTCGGCCAACTGTGTGTCAAAGAAGGGATGGCGAAAAATACCTACGGTACCGGCTGCTTTATGCTGATGAACACCGGGGAAACCGCGGTGAAATCCGAGCACGGCCTGCTGACCACTATCGCCTGCGGCCCGAGCGGGGAAGTGAACTATGCGCTGGAAGGCGCAGTGTTCATGGCGGGGGCGTCTATTCAGTGGCTGCGTGACGAAATGAAGCTGATTAACGACGCGTTCGATTCCGAATATTTCGCCACCAAAGTGAACGATACCAACGGCGTGTACGTGGTTCCGGCGTTTACCGGTCTGGGCGCACCGTACTGGGACCCGTATGCCCGAGGCGCAATTTTTGGCCTGACCCGCGGCGTGAACTCGAACCACATTATTCGTGCCACGCTGGAATCTATCGCCTATCAGACCCGCGACGTGTTGGAAGCAATGCAGGCTGACTCCGGGATTCGTCTGCACGCCCTGCGCGTGGACGGCGGTGCGGTTGCCAATAACTTCCTGATGCAGTTCCAGTCAGACATTTTAGGCACTCGCGTTGAGCGGCCTGAAGTGCGTGAAGTGACGGCGCTAGGCGCGGCTTATCTTGCCGGTCTGGCAGTCGGGTTCTGGCAGAATCTGGATGAGCTGAAGGAAAAAGCGGTGATCGAACGTGAGTTCCGTCCGGGGATTGAAACCACCGAGCGTAACTATCGCTACAGCGGCTGGCAGAAAGCGGTCAAACGCGCAATGGCGTGGGAAGATCACGAGTAAATCAGGTTAGGTTTTGTATGCCCGGCAAGCGAATGGACTGCGCCGCCGGGCAATTCATCAACCGAACATCGGTAACAATAAATACAGCTTAATCACCAACGCATTCACGATATCAATAAAGAATGCGCCAACCATTGGCACCACAAGGAACGCCGTGTGTGACGGACCGAAACGTTCGGTGATCGCCTGCATATTGGCAATCGCCGTCGGCGTCGCACCCAGACCAAATCCACAG
The DNA here is from genome assembly GCF_043558715.1 of Scandinavium sp. M-37. Classification (NCBI taxonomy): domain Bacteria; kingdom Pseudomonadati; phylum Pseudomonadota; class Gammaproteobacteria; order Enterobacterales; family Enterobacteriaceae; genus Scandinavium; species Scandinavium sp. M-37. The sequence continues at coordinate 5,954 of NZ_JBIGIN010000006.1, read as the reverse complement.
TGGCCCGCCGCCAGCACCGCCGCGTCGTAGTTTTTACCCATCATGCGATAGGTGACGAACACCGCATACAGCGCCATCGCCACGGTTTGCACTGCCAGAATCGCAATCATCGGTAGCGCCAGGGATGCCAGTTCCCACAGCTTCAGACTCATCAGCGCCATCGCCAGGAACAGCGACAGCGACACGTTCCCCAGCACCGACACCGCACGCTCAAACACGCGATAGAAGCCCAGCAGCGCCAGACCGTTGCTGAGGATCACCCCGACAAACAGCACGCAGACGAAGGTTGGCAGCTCAAAGGTGGTGCCCACCAGCCAATGCGCCACAATTTTACCGAGCGTCAGACAGATGGCGATCATGGCGATAGTTTCAATCATCACCAGGGAGGTTATCATGCGGCCCACGTCCGGTTTTTCGAACGCGGTCGGCACCGCCTGATCGTCCGGATTCCCGTCCGGCGTTGAAGAGTGTTTCACCAGATAACGCGCCACCGGGCCGCCAATCAGGCCGCCCAGCACCAGACCAAAGGTCGCGCAGGCCATCGCCACCTCGGTAGCATTGGCAAAGCCATAACGCTCAACGAACAGCTTACTCCAGGCCGCACCGGTGCCATGACCGCCGGACAGCGTAATCGACCCGGCCAGCAGACCCATCAGCGGATCCAGCCCCAGCATTTTCGCCATCCCGATGCCGATGGCGTTCTGCATCAAAAGCAGCCCAACCACCACAATCAGGAAGGTGCCAAGCACTTTACCGCCCGCGCGCAGGCTCGAGAGATTCGCATTCAGACCAATGGTCGCGAAAAACGCCAGCATCAGCGGATCTTTCAGACTCATGTCGAAATCGACTTCCCAGCCCATGCTTTTTTTCAGCACCAGTAGCGCCAGCGCAGCCAGCAGGCCACCCGCAACCGGTTCAGGGATGGTGTATTTCTTGAAGAGGGGAACGGTATGGACCAGTTTGCGTCCTAACAGCAACACCAGTGTTGCCGCAACAAGCGTCGATAAGGTATCGAGATGAAACATAAAAGCTCCTTGTTAGCGCATAATCCAATATCACGCGATGTGATGTCCTGCGGCGAAAAGTTCTCATCGTTTATCATCAGGAGCCGAATTTTACGCAAAACGCAGTGAAAAATGACAGAGAAAAATAATCAAAGCGGTGAAATTTGCGACAAAAGCAGCAAAAACAGCATAAAAATCTGCTTGCTTATTCGTCCTTAATATATTGAAAGCAACCGTTTGCTTTTGCCTGGCAGTCCGCTAAAATCCCCCCTTTTCCACACGGGATTGCCTCTGAAAATGTCAGTGAACACCATCGAAGCTGAAAATGCGCAACCGATTGCGCAGACACAGAACAGCGAGCTTATCTACCGCCTTGAAGACCGACCTCCGCTGCCACAGACCCTGTTCGCTGCCTTCCAGCACCTGCTGGCGATGTTCGTGGCGGTTATTACCCCCGCCCTGCTAATTTGCCAGGCGCTCGGCTTACCCGCCGAAGATACGCAGCACATCATCAGCATGTCGCTTTTCGCTTCCGGTGTGGCATCGATAATTCAGATTAAAGCGTGGGGCCCGGTTGGCTCCGGACTGTTGTCGATTCAGGGCACCAGTTTCAACTTCGTGGCTCCGCTTATCATGGGCGGTACCGCGCTGAAAACCGGCGGCGCAGATGTGCCAACCATGATGGCCGCCCTGTTTGGCACCTTAATGCTCGCAAGCTTCACCGAAATGGCGCTCTCCCGTGTGCTGCATCTGGCGCGCCGCATTATTACTCCACTGGTCTCTGGCGTGGTGGTGATGATTATCGGCCTGTCGCTGATTCAGGTGGGCCTGACGTCCATCGGCGGCGGCTATGCGGCGATGGCTGACCACACGTTTGGTGCCCCGAAAAACCTGCTTTTGGCGGGTATCGTGCTGGCTATCATCATCGTTCTTAACCGTCAGCGTAACCCGTACCTGCGCATAGCGTCGTTGGTCATTGCGATGGCGGCAGGCTATGCAGCGGCCTGGCTGTTGGGCATGTTGCCGGAAACCGTGCCGACCAACAGCCCGGTAATCATGGTGCCGACCCCGCTCTATTATGGTCTCGGGATCGACTGGAACCTGCTGCTGCCGTTGATGCTGGTGTTCATGATCACCTCCCTGGAAACCATCGGCGATATTACCGCCACCTCCGATGTCTCTGAGCAACCGGTCTCCGGCCCGGTGTACATGAAACGTCTGAAAGGCGGCGTACTGGCCAACGGCCTTAACTCCTGCGTGTCCGCCATCTTCAACACCTTCCCTAACTCCTGCTTCGGCCAAAACAACGGCGTAATCCAGCTGACCGGTGTAGCGAGCCGCTACGTGGGCTTTGTGGTGGCGCTGATGCTGATCGTGCTGGGCCTGTTCCCGGCGGTGAGTGGTTTCGTGCAGCACATTCCTGAGCCGGTACTCGGCGGTGCGACGCTGGTGATGTTCGGCACCATCGCGGCCTCCGGGGTGCGTATTGTGTCGCGCGAGCCGCTGAATCGCCGTGCAATCCTGATTATCGCCCTGTCGTTGGCGGTGGGCCTCGGCGTTTCCCAACAGCCGCTGATCCTGCAATTCGCGCCGGACTGGCTGAAAAATCTGCTCTCCTCCGGGATCGCCGCCGGCGGCATCACCGCGATTGTTCTGAACCTGGTTTTCCCGCCAGAAAAGAACTGATCCTCATCACGGCGGCGCTATCGGTGCCGCCGTGAAACCTTATTACACGAATCCTTCCTTGAGGATTGCGCACAAATCGTGCATAACTCCTTTATGTGCCCTTCATTGGATGGAAGACGATGAAATTTATCGGGAAGCTGCTGGTCTGGCTGCTTATCGCCCTGCTGCTGGTTGTGGTAGCGTTTTACTTTTTGCTGCAAACACGCTGGGGCGCACGTGAGGTCAGCGGCTGGATTTCCAGTAACTCCCAATACCACATCGCTTTCGACGCGATGGATCATCGTTTTTCCTCTCCGTCACACGTCCTGCTGAGAAACGTCACCTTTGGCCGCGATGGCAAGCCCGCGACGCTGGTCGCCAAAAGCGTCGATATTGGCCTGAGCAGCCGTCAGCTCACCGATCCGCTGCATGCCGATACCATTACCCTACAGGATGGCACCCTGAACCTGTCGCCGTCCAACGCGCCGTTCCCGTTTGAAGCCGATACCCTACAACTGCGCAATATGGCGCTGAACAGCCCGGAAAGCGGCTGGGATCTTAGCGCTCAGCGCGTGACCGGCGGCGTATCACCGTGGGTGCCAGAAGCCGGCAACGTGCTCGGGAAACAAACGCAAATTCAGATGAGCGCAGGCTCGATGACCCTCAACGGGATCCCGGCCACCAATGTGCTGGTGCAGGGCAGCATCGACAATGGGGTGGTGACGCTCGGCACGCTGGGGGCCGATATCGCGCGCGGCTCGCTGACCGGGAACGCCAAACGCAATGCCGACGGCAGCTGGCTGGTCGATAGCCTGCGCCTGACCGATATCCGTATGCAGAGCGATAAATCACTGGCCGATTTCTTCGCCCCGCTGATGACCGTCCCTTCGCTGACGATTGGCAGCCTGGAAGTGACCGACGCCCGACTGCAAGGCCCGGACTGGGCGATTGCCGATTGGGATCTCAGCCTGCGTAATCTGACCCTGAGCAACGGTGGCTGGACCAGCGACGGCGGGCGTCTGTCGATGAACGCCGACGAATTTATCTATGGCTCGATGCACCTGATGGACCCTATTTTTAACGCCGAATTTTCTCCGCAGGGTGTGGCACTCCGCCAGTTCACCTCGCGCTGGGAAGGCGGGGTGGTACGCACCTCCGGCAACTGGTTACGCAACGGTAACGCGCTGGTGCTCAATGACACCGCCATCGCAGGGCTGGAATACACCCTGCCGTCCAACTGGAAGCAGCTGTGGATGGCCCCCCTCCCGGCCTGGCTGCAAAGCGTCACCCTGGCGAAATTCACCGCCAGCCGCAATCTGATCATCGATATCGACCCGGCGTTCCCATGGCAAACCACTTCCCTCGACGGCTACGGTGACAACCTGCAGCTGGCGAAAAACGGCAGCTGGGGCGTATGGCGCGGCAGCGCGGCACTGAATGCCGCGGCCGCAACCTTCAACCGGGTGGACGTGCGCCGCCCGTCGCTCAAACTGGTGGCTAATGACGCGCAGGTTAATATCAACGAGCTGAGCGCGTTCACCGAAAAAGGCATTCTCGAAGCCACCGGCGCGGTGTCACAGCAACCGCAGCGGGAGGTCGCCATTAACCTGAACGGGCGCGGCGTGCCGCTGGATATTTTGCAACAGTGGGGCTGGCCAGGGCTGCCTCTCGGCGGCGACGGCAACCTCCAACTGCGCGCCAGCGGCAACGTGCAGGCCAATGCCCCACTCAAACCGACGGTCAACGGACAGCTACACGCGGTGAATATGAGCAAGCAAGAAGTCACCCAGACGATGCGCAACGGCGAAGTGAATACGGCGCAACCGGTTACGCCTGCGCCGACGCCGGCTGCACCTATTTCGCCGCCTGTGCCGTAATTTCCCCCTCACCCTGACCCTCTCCCTCCAGGGAGAGGGGATTGTTTGCCACCCTAAAGTTGTCAAAACGTTAAATACGTCACAAACAAAATGTTACACTGCGCAACTTTCCCATCGAAATTGCGCAGGTGTCCCATGAGCGAATGTACTGAAACACTCCCCCGCGGTGAGACGCTAACCCGTCCAAACTGGTCGGCGGTTTTTGCCGTGGCGTTTTGCGTTGCCTGCCTGATTACCGTTGAATTTCTGCCAGTGAGCCTGCTGACGCCGATGGCGCAGGAGCTTGGCATTACCGAAGGCGTGGCCGGGCAATCGGTCACTACCACCGCCTTCGTGGCGATGTTCGCCAGCCTGTTCATCACTCACGTGATTGGCCGCACCGACCGCCGTTACGTGGTTATCCTGTTCTCTGTTCTGCTGACGGTCTCCTGCCTGCTGGTCTCGTTTGCCACAAGCTTCGGCCTGTTGCTACTCGGGCGTGCCTGCCTGGGGCTGGCGCTCGGCGGGTTCTGGGCGATGTCAGCCTCGTTAACCATGCGGCTGGTTCCGGCGCGGATGGTGCCGAAAGCGCTGTCGGTAATTTTTGGCGCGGTATCTATCGCGCTGGTGATTGCCGCCCCGCTCGGCAGCTTTTTAGGCGGCATTATTGGCTGGCGCAACGTGTTTAACGGCGCGGCGTTGATGGGTCTGCTGTGCGTGATCTGGGTCTGGAAGGTGCTGCCGTCATTACCCGGCGAAACCGGGCCGAAAGCAAACATGTTTGGGCTGTTAAAACGCCCTGGCGTGCTGGCAGGGATGACGGCGATTTTCATGGCTTTTGCCGGTCAGTTCGCGTTCTTTACCTACATTCGCCCGGTATTCATGAATCTTGCGGGCTTTGATGTTGATGGCCTGACCCTGGTGTTGTTGAGTTTTGGCATCGCGAGTTTTGTTGGCACATCGCTTTCCGCTGTGATCCTCAAACGCTCGGTGAAAGTGGCCCTGGCCTGCGCCCCGCTGATCCTCGCGATTAGCGCGTTGGTACTGATTCTGTGGGGAAGCGAGAAATTCGTGGCCGCCACGGTGGCGGTTATCTGGGGCTTTGCTTTTGCGCTGGTGCCGGTCGGCTGGTCGACGTGGATAACCCGCTCGCTGTCCGATCAGGCGGAGAAAGCCGGTTCCATTCAGGTAGCGGTTATCCAGTTAGCCAACACCTGCGGGGCCGCCGTGGGCGGCGTGGCGCTGGACCATTTCGGTTTACTCTCGCCGCTGATGATTTCCGGCACCCTGATGCTACTCACCGCCTTATTGGTGGCGACGAAAGTACGGATTAAATAAGGTTCATCGCGGTTAAGCGTGAATCAATAGAAAACGGCGGTAAAAGTGGTTAGTTTTGTATTCGCCAAAACACTAACCAGCCACTCAACCG
>NZ_JBIGIN010000005.1:0-195635 GCF_043558715.1 Scandinavium sp. M-37 | reverse complement strand
AAGATTAGCATTCATGGCAGACGGCGGTTGAGTGGCTGGTTAGTGTTTTGGCGAATACAAAACTAACCACTTTTACCGCCGTTTTCTATTGGTTCACGCTTAACCGCGATGAACCTTTTTTTATTACCAGTACAGCGGCCAAATCTGGCGCAGGCGGGCCATCGCTTCGAGATAGAAATAGTCGCCCCAGCTGCAACACTGGTCGACGCCTTTGCCGCTCGCCATGTGATACACCGAATGCTTGAGCAGGCCTTCGCACGCTTCGTCGTCGCGAGCGAGATAGTTGTCGGTCAGCGATTTCATGATACGCAGCGCCATTTCTTCATAATGTGCGCGATGCGGGTCGAGCGTGGGCAGCGCTTTAACCAGTTCCAGCAAGCCACAGGCGGCAATGGCGGCGGCGGAGCTGTCGCGCACCGCGTCGGTGCCGAGCAGGGCTAAATCCCAGTGGCAGACCTCATCTTCCGGCAGGCGGTTGAGGAAGTAGTGTGCCAGGCTGCGGGAAAGTTCGACCATGCTGCCGTCGCCGGTATGCAGATAACTCAGCAGGAAACCGTAAATCCCCCACGCCTGGCCGCGAGACCAGCAGGAGGTGTCGCTATACCCCTGATGGGTATTCCCGAAACGCGGCTCACCGGTGACCACATCCATATAGTAGGTGTGCCAGGTCGATGCATCATCGCGCACAATGTAGCGCGCGGCCTGTTCGACGTGCGCGGTGGCGGCGTCGGCATAGCGCGAGTCGCCGGTTTGTTCGCTGGCCCAGTACAGCAGCGGCAGGTTCATGTTGCAGTCGATTATCATGCGGCCCTGCTGTTCAGGGTCATTCAAATCACCCCACGCCTGAATGATTTTCGCCGTCGGGTTAAAGCGCTCCATCAGGGCATCGGCCGCCTGGAGGGCACTTTGACGCGCGGCTTCATTTCCGGTCAGCCGCCAGGCGCTGACGCAGGAGAGTGAATACAGAAAACCTAAATCATGGGTGGCGGTGTCGATGCGCTGCTCAATGCGTTCGGCGAAGGAGGGCAAGGTGCACTCTGCGGCTTCGCGGAAACGAGCCTCACCGGTCATTTCCCACGCCAGCCACAGCTGTCCGGTCCAGAAACTGGTGGTCCATTCGACATTTTTAGTGCGCGGCCAGACGCCGTTTTCACAGGCTTCTCCCGGGAAGCTATCGCCAAAAGCGGCAATATTGGTATCCAGTTTTTGTGTGATGCGGGTCAGCGCGGCGTCCAGACTTTGACGCAGCGCAGGCCGGTCGATGGCGTACAGCTCAACCGGGCGCAGCGGCTCAGTAACAACGGAACGGGTCATAACGTCTCCTTAATGACTTTTAGCGGGGGCAATGGATACCGCGTCCAGCGTCTGAGCGTCCTCGGGGTGAGGATCGCTGTCAGAGCGGCAGCGTGAGAGGGTGAAGCCGGAAACCAGGGTGAAGAACAGGGCGCAACAGCCCATCATCAGGTAGGTTTGCTCGAACCCGATTTTGGCGTACAGGTAGCCAGCCGGTGGCGCGACCACCACTGAGCCGACGTAAATCATCGCCTGATAGCCCAGCAGATACATGGTGGCGTTCACCTTTTTATGGAAATGCTCGGCGATGTATTTGAATACCGACACCAGCAACAGCGCGATTTCCATGCCGTACAACGGTTTGATAATCGAAATGGCGAGCGGGTCAGTCGTCAGGCCGGAGGCGATCAGACGTGCGCCGACCACCAGACCGCAGAGTAATAACCCTTTTTTCGCGCCGTAGCGGTTAACCAGGACGGGAATGAACATCATCATCACGAATTCAGTCCCGGACTGAATCATGCTCAGGTAGCCGTACCAGGCGTTGCCCTGTTCTTTGGTGGCAAAGAATGAAACGAAGTAGCGTGGGAACTGCTGCTCGGCGATAAACATCATCCACGCCACGCCCGCCACATACAGACTGAACATCCAGAATTTACGGTTTTTCAACAGCAGAATGACGTCGCTAAAAACGATTTTGTTTTCAGAGATGACGTTGTTACTGCGCAGCTGTTCGTCACCGATTTTCAGGCTGATTAACACCAGCAGCATCAACACTGAGGTGGCGCTGCTGACGAGGAAGTTCGCCAACGGTGTCAGGTTAAACAGTACGCCAGAGACGGAGGCCGCCAGCGCCCAGCCGAGCGATCCCCACATGCGGATCCGACCAAACTCGAGGTTATACAGGCGGCTAAAGCGGTCGGCATAGGATTCCGACGCGGCCACACCGGCATACCAGCCGAGGCTGAGATACAGCGCGCCGACAATAATCCCGACGGTAGTGTGGCTCAGCAATAACGGCTGATAGACAACGATAAAGAACGGGGCCATCAGCGCAGAAACGGCACACACAAAATAGAGCAGCCATTTGCTCATGCCGATTTTGTCCATGATGTAGCCGTAAACCGGCTTCATGATCACCGCGAACACGCCGTTGATGGCGAAGACGCTGCCAATGGTGATGCTGTCCAGACCGACCTTCTGGCTCAGCCACAGGGCGTACAGTCCGAAGCTGGATGACCAGGTGAAGAAGTAGAGAAAGATAAAACTGCTCATCTTGATTTGCGCACTGCGCGGGGTGGTCGCGGTCATGATGCTCTCCTCAGTCTGACGGCAGTTCAGTCAGGGTGATGTGAGTGTGATGTGTCGCCGATGTCAGGAGAACGACACCCTGATCCCGTCGGGCCTGTGGGGCGCTGGCAGCGTTGAATTCCTGTGGGTCGCCAGCCCAGACGGCGCTTATCAGCAGATGCGTGCCGGGCGAATGTTCCCCGCGTAGCACCGGCACGGCGGCGCGGTCGGCAAATAACAGATTGCTGTTCGGCGGGGTAAGTACCACGTCGCCCTGACGTAGATGCGGGCTCAGACAGGCAATCATGCTGGTGTCTTTGTCTCCGCTTAGTTGGCTGATGCCTTTTGCGGTCTGCTGTTCCGGCTGCGGACGGAAACAGAGACTGAAGCCGCCTTCGGCGCTGTCCAGTTCCCGGGCGGTGCGCAGGTGATGCACGCGAACTTGCCAGTCGCCCAGGGCTACCAGCCAGCTATCGACGGTGACGTCATGCCACGGCTGCCAGCGGCTGTAGATAACGTTCTCATTCACGCTGACCGTGAGGCATTCCCGACGACCGCGCCAGTAGTTGTCTTTTTCGCTGAGCAGCAGCATTGAATCCGGCGAAGCGTGCGGCAGGCCAAAACGTCCGCGTTCGACGGTGAAGGCGAAGCGCGTGGAGTAGGCAAATTTGCAGTATTTCGCTTCGGTATTGACGAAGTTATTCCGCTCTAGCTGCCCGGCGGTCAGCAGCCATAAATGATGCGGCTGGTGGACGATAATCTGTGCCGCTTTGGCGATGGAATGCGGCGTCTGACGTGGTGGAAGCGGTTCTTCTTCGGCCTGCCAGAAGTCGCTGTTTTCACCTAACGCCAGTACCAGCACCGTTTTCAGGCCCCAGTACGGTGAACCCGGAGCATTGTAGTCTTCTGCCATGACAAGATTCGGGTAGCTGTAACCAACGCTCAGCACGCCGTCGCGATCGAACGGTTGCTGACGCATCCACCACCGCAGATGACGCAGCACCAGCCCTTTAATCACCCCCGGAGAGTATACGTTCAACCCGGCAAAGGCGGCGGCGCTCCAGAACGCGACCTGGGCAAAGCGGTAGGTCAGGCTACGACCGAAGGGAATCGCGGCCCCATCGTCATCAAAGAAATGAATGAAATCAGCGGCAAATACCGTGGCCCGCTCGCGCAGGGTGGCACAGCGTTGGGGGTCAATGTCTTTCATTAGTTGGGAGTAGATCAGGCCGTAAAAATGGAAGCCCATCGAAATGTAGTAATCACGCGGCCTTTCCGGGCCATCGCTGTACCAGCCATCGCCGAGCCAGTAGCGTTCCATGGCGGCAAAATGGCGTTCAATCGCCTGGTGATTAACGGGCAGTCCGGCGTGATGGAATCCAACCTGCACCAAAATCGGAAAAAAGTGCCAGTTGTTGTCCGGAATGGTGGCGGTTTCGCTTTGCTTCAGCCAGTGCCAGAGATGCTGCTTTTCCTGTTCGTTGAAGTGTGCCAGCAACGGCTGATGGGCGAGGGCCAGTAACAGTCCGTAGGCCGCCATTTCCACCACCCGCTGATCGCTGGGACCGACTTCCCCCCAATATTCCGGGTGCGAAGGGTTGGTGCCGTTCTTTATGGCCTGAATATAGCGCGATAGCTGTTCCGGCTCCTGACCACCCGCCAGCAACGGCGTGACGCCCCATAATAAGCGGGAGAAGGCCTCCATATTGGCAATGCGCTGGCCGTAATGCGTCGTAAAATTCGCCAGGTCGACGCCGCTGGCGTTATTTTTGAAAAAGGGCGTGACCGCATTGAGTATTTCGTTCACCCACAGGGTGAGGTCACTTCGCTTTTGTAGGGGATTTTCAAAGGTAATAGGTTCGGGTTGCACAAGGTCCTCCCGTCAGATACGAGAAAATTAACGTTATTGTTATGGGACTTTTTTATCGCCAGAAGTAGGCGGCGAACCAAGACTAGCCGCTTTTTTCCCGGCCGCTGAGTGAGCCGCTTCACAAAAATGAACCGCTATTTTAAATTCGCTGGATTTTCATTAAAGGCAGGGCAATAAATTGCAAACCGTAGGCTAAAAATTTAATTCTGTTGTCATGGTGTCGGAATGAGCGATTCGCAGTTACTGGAAAGGATCACCCTCGAACGGCAGGCGATCTCTTTTAATCGGATGTGGGGCTCCAGCGCGCTGTATTACCACTGGCATCAGTGCGTGGAGTTTCTTTATATTTCTCAGGGCTACGGCATTGTGGTGGTGGATAATCAGCACTACACCGCGCGCCCCGGCAGGCTATTTATCTTCCCGCCGTTTCGTCTGCACAAAGTGCATGTCGATGACAGCGAACAGAACCAGTATCACCGTTCCACCATGCACATCGAGCAGTCGGCGGTGGAGAGCAATCTGCAACAGTTTCCGCGCTTTCAGGCGCAGTTTTCCCGTTTAGCGGCCAGCCATGCCCCGGCTCAGGCGTACGATCTGAATGAGCACGCGGCGTATATGGAGACCGTGCTGGCGCAGTTCGCCGCGCTTGAATCGAAGGAACACTATCCGGTCGACGAGGTTGCTTTTTTGGTGATGCAGATAATGTCGCTCCTGCCCGCATTGCCCTCGACCAGTGCCCCGCAGCAGCAAACCGCCTCGGCGCAAATCATGCAGTGGCTGGAAGAACATTACGGCGACAAGTTTTCACTGGAGGATCTGGCCCGGGATATCGGGCTGTCACGCAGCTACACCTCACGCATCTTCCGCCAGCAGACCGGCGGCAGCATCCACGAATACCTGCTCACGAGGCGATTGAAGCGCAGCTGTGATTTGCTGCGCACTACGGAAATGCGTGTTGATGCGATCGCCGCCAAAGTTGGTTTTCAGGAGGCGACCTATTTCATTACCTGCTTTAAACGCATGATGCGCCAGACGCCGTTGCAGTATCGCAAACTGGCGCAGCAGCGCGTCAATCTGCTTTGACGATCGGTTTTCCCTTCAGCAGTTTGCGCACCCAGAAGCGGTTGGGGTTAAGCGCAGCGAGCGTCGAGGCATCCAGCGGCAGGGGTTCGTGGCTCATTTGTGAGGCCAGAATTTCCGCCGTCAGCGGGGCAGTACACAGGCCGCGAGATCCCAGCCCGCCCAGCATAAACAGGTTCTTATATACCGGTGCAACAGGTGCATTTTCGCTGTTTTCGGCAAGGGTAGCGTAGGTATCGAGTGTTTGCTGGTAGTCCGGCACGTTGCCAATCATCGGTAAATGATCGCGGGTGGCGCAGCGAATGCCGCCTCGCGCGTCACCCTGGCTCACGTCCACTTCCTGCGCCCAGGTGGCCTGCGGGAAACAGTCAATCAGACGCTGGCGATTGTTCAACTGATCCTCTTCGCTGTAGGCGACCTCGGTTTGCCCGCGATGGTAACTGGCTCCGATGCAGTGCTGCTGATTATTCGGATTCTGCGGTGTCAGGTAACCGTCATAGCACAACACATGGCGCAGCTCTGATAACGCAGGCGTAGTGGGAATATGGCTGACCTGTCCGCCGACGCTGGAGACCGGCAACTCTGCCGTTTGGGCGAAATGTGCAAGTTGATGACCCGTGGCCAGCACCGCGTTGGCATGATTCTGTTTTTCGCCGGAGGCAAAATGTAGCGTCCAGCCGTCGTCCTGGGCCGCAAGCCTTTCACAGCGATGGTTCCAGTGCACTTTCAGGCCATGCTGACAGCCATAATCAATCACCGCGGCGGTGAGCTGTGCCGGGCACAACCAGCCGCCAAGCGGGTACTGGATGCCAGCGCAGCCCGTCTCCACACCTGCGCTGCGAGCCACCTCTGCGGCATCGACTTCGATGGCAATTTCCGCAGGCAGCCCCAACTCAAGCATGCGGGCGATTTTATCGCTGCTTCTTTTATCCCAGCCCAGCTGCGTCACGCCGCACCAGGCACTATCAAACGCGACAGGCAGGGAATCATACAGACGGCGGGCAAAGGTAAATGCCGCCGGGAAAAACTGGGTCAGGGCAGGATCGTGTGCGCTGAGCAACGGGTACAATGCGCCCTGACGGTTGCCGGATGCGCCTTGTGCCGGGGCACTGTCTGCGCAATACAGCGTCACCTGCCAGCCGCGACGCAGCAGGGCCAGGGCCAATAATGCGCTGGCAATCCCACCGCCGATAATGGCCGTTTCACGCACGTCCGAGCCGGTGCGGGCAAACCACGGGGCACGGGCGCTGTCGGGCAGAGAGTCATCCCGATACCCGGTCAGCATTTCTCGTTTGCGACCAAAGCCTTTGCTTTTTTGCATACAGAAACCGGCATCTATCAGCCCACGGCGCACAAAACCTGCGGAGGTAAAGGTCGCCACTGTGCTGCCGGGCCGGGCCAGTCTGGCCATCGCGTTAAACAGCGTTGGCGTCCACATATCGGGATTTTTGGCCGGCGCAAAACCGTCGAGGAACCAGGCGTCCACCTGCTGATTCAGGGAGTCATCAAGGGTGTCGACCAACTCATTGATATCGCCAAACCATAAATCGAGCGTGACGCGACCGTTATCCAGCAGCAGGCGGTGACAGCCGGAGAAGGGCAGGGGCCATTGCGCGTGTAACTGTGTGGCGAATTCGGCCAGTTCCGGCCAGGATTGATGCGCCAGGACTAAATCTGTCAGGCGCAGCGGGAATTTTTCAAAACTGATGAAATGTAATCTTTGCAGCGTAGCGTCAGGGTGCGAGTCGCGAAACGCGTTAAAGGCCTGCCAAAGCGTGAGGAAATTCAATCCGGTACCAAAACCGCTCTCGGCCACCACCAGATGGGAGCGGTCATGAGAGGCAAAGCGCTCAGGTAACCGGTTTCCGCCCAGAAAAACGTATCTTGTCTCTTCCAGCCCATTATCGTTGGAAAAGTAGACATCATCAAAATCTCGGGAAACAGGTGTACCCTCATTGTTAAAATCAAGGTTGGCAGGTTGTATGGCGTTTTGTTTCACGTAAGTTACTCGCAATGCAAGGCGTCCGGGGATCTTAGCGATGTGTGCCGGGTGGCGCAAATTTATACTTAATTTGTCTGATCGGACTTGTTCAGCGTACAAGTGTACGCTATTGTGCCACTCGAAACTTAAAAATAGTATATGACTTACAGAGGTATTGAATGAAACGTGCAGTGATTACTGGCCTGGGCATCGTTTCCAGCATCGGTAACAACCAGCAGGAAGTCCTGGAATCTCTGCGTGAAGGACGCTCGGGGATCACTTTCTCTCAAGAATTCAAAGATTCTGGTATGCGTAGCCACGTATGGGGTAACGTTAAACTGGACACCACCGGTCTTATCGACCGTAAAGTGGTCCGTTTCATGAACGATGCCTCTATCTATGCTTTCCTCTCAATGCAGCAGGCGGTAGAAGATGCTGGGTTGAAAGAAGATGTTTATCAAAACAACCCACGCGTGGGCCTGATTGCAGGTTCCGGTGGTTCGTCTAAATCTCAGGTATTCGGCGCAGACGCAATGCGTAGCCCGCGTGGCCTGAAAGCGGTCGGTCCTTACGTTGTGACCAAAGCGATGGCGTCTGCGGTTTCCGCCTGCCTCGCGACTCCGTTCAAAATTCACGGTGTGAACTACTCCATCAGCTCCGCGTGTGCCACTTCTGCGCACTGTATCGGCAGCGCGGTTGAGCAAATTCAGCTCGGCAAACAGGACATCGTTTTTGCTGGCGGCGGCGAAGAGCTGTGCTGGGAAATGGCCTGTGAGTTCGACGCAATGGGCGCCCTGTCCACCAAATACAACGAAACTCCGGACAAAGCGTCCCGTACCTATGATGCGAGCCGTGATGGTTTCGTTATCGCAGGCGGCGGCGGTATGGTCGTGGTTGAAGAGCTGGAACATGCTCTGGCGCGTGGCGCACACATCTACGCTGAAGTCGTCGGTTACGGCGCAACCTCTGATGGTGCCGACATGGTTGCACCTTCAGGCGAAGGCGCAGTGCGCTGCATGAAGCTGGCGATGGACGGCGTTGATACCCCAATCGACTACCTGAACTCCCACGGTACTTCTACTCCGGTTGGCGACGTGAAAGAACTGGGTGCGATTCGTGAAGTGTTTGGCGACAACACCCCAGCGATTTCCGCCACCAAAGCGATGACCGGTCACTCTCTGGGTGCCGCAGGCGTGCAGGAAGCTATCTATTCTCTGCTGATGCTGGAACACGGTTTCGTGGCACCAAGCATTAACATCGACGAGATGGACGAGAAGGCTGAAGGCCTGAACATCGTGACCGAGCCGACCGAGCGTCAGCTGACCACCGTGATGTCCAACAGCTTCGGCTTCGGCGGCACCAACGCCACGCTGGTGATGCGTAAGCTGAAAGCGTAACGAATTCTTGTAGAATATAAAGGAGCCGAAAGGCTCCTTTTTTTCGTCATGGAGTCCCACATGTCTACAGTTAATGGATCTGTAAAAACCTCATCAGCAAATACCTCGCTGTTTCGTATCGCCTTCGCGGTATTCCTCACTTATATGACGGTTGGCCTGCCGTTGCCGGTTATCCCGTTGTTCGTGCATAACGAGCTGGGTTACGGCAATACCATGGTCGGCATTGCCGTCGGTATTCAGTTTCTTGCTACCGTATTGACGCGCGGCTATGCCGGGCGGTTGGCGGATCAGCGCGGAGCAAAGCGCTCCACGTTGCAGGGAATGCTTGCCTGTGGGGTGGCGGGTGCGGCCTGGCTGCTTGCGGCCCTGCTGCCGATAAGCGTCGAAGGCAAGTTCGCATTGCTGATTGTCGGGCGTCTGATCCTCGGCTTTGGCGAAAGTCAGCTCCTGACCGGCACCCTGACCTGGGGCATGGGGCTGGTGGGTCCGACGCGATCCGGTAAGGTGATGTCGTGGAACGGGATGGCGATTTATGGCGCGCTGGCGGCCGGGGCGCCGCTGGGTTTATTGATCCACAGTCATTATGGTTTTGCGGCGCTGGCGGGCACCACGATGGTGCTGCCGTTGCTGGCCTGGGCGTTTAATGGCTCGGTCCGGAAAGTGGCGACCCATCCGGGGGAGCGTCCGTCGCTGTGGGGCGTGGTTGGTCTTATCTGGAAACCGGGTCTCGGTCTGGCGTTACAGGGTGTGGGCTTCGCGGTTATCGGCACCTTTGTTTCGCTCTATTTCATGAGTCACGGCTGGGCGATGGCGGGTTTTACCCTGACCGCGTTTGGCGGCGCGTTTGTGCTGATGCGTATTCTGTTTGGCTGGATGCCGGACCGTTTCGGCGGCGTGAAGGTCGCCACGGTGTCACTGCTGGTGGAAACCGTCGGGCTGGTGCTGCTGTGGCAAGCGCCCGGCGCGTGGGTGGCGTTGGCAGGTGCGGCGCTCACCGGGGCGGGCTGTTCGCTGATTTTCCCGGCGCTGGGCGTTGAGGTGGTGAAGCGCGTGCCGCAGCAGGTGCGTGGCACGGCGCTTGGGGGCTATGCGGCGTTTCAGGATATCTCATATGGTGTGACGGCCCCGCTTGCTGGACTGCTCGCCACGTCGTATGGATATTCTTCAGTCTTTCTTGCCGGGGCGATTTCTGCCGTCGCCGGGATTGTGGTGACGCTACTTTCTTTCCGTCGGGCTTAAACCACGATCCACACCAGTATCATGACCACGATAAGCGCGATCAGCATCAGGCCTGGTCGCGCCGACATCGCTTTCAGGTTCTCAATAAACGGCGTGAACGGGTTGAAAATAGGCTGCACGTAGCGGGTATCCAGCGTGTCCTGCGAGCGCTCGACGCGGCGCAGGAACACCTGATTCAGCAAGTCCTGCACCTGGGCTGGCGTGAGCACCGTTTGCGGCGTGGCCTGCCAGGTTTGCTGGGCATAATCGCGCAGGGCGTTAAACTCCTGCGTTTCCATCGGCTGTTTCAGCGCGGCCTGCAAGGTGTTCAGCGTGGGGGCTTTCTGATCGCTAAGCGTTTGACGCGCCTGCAGCCAGGTCATCAACGGGTTGAAATGTTTCGCCGGAATAAGCTCCCCGGTTTTGACGCCGGACAGTTCCAGCATCGACTGCCAGATCATCTTGCTCGATTCCCCGGTAGCCGCCGCCACTTTGGTCACCATCTGATTCAGGGTGTTGTGCTCGGCAGGCTGGAGCGGTCGGTCGGTGGCGGGACGCTGCTGCGGCTGAGGAATAGTCAGCTCGTTTTTTTGCAGCAGCTGCAGCACGTTTTTGAGCTGATCGGGCGTGAGCTGGCTCAGCGCCGTCTGGTCGTATTGCTGACGGATATAGTCGCTGACAGCCTGACGGTTGTTCCCCTGACTCAACAGCTCGGACAGTTGCGAAACCACCTGGCGCACCGCCTGGCTTTGCTCGGCGGTAGCCAGACGCTGATTCAGGTTTTGTTCCGCAGCAGGGAAATGCCTTGAGAGCAGCGGCGCATCATTCTTCAGACCCAAATCGTGCTTCATGCCGGCCCACACCCCGGCGCTCTGCTGCGACGTCAGCGCGACCAGGCGCGTGATCAGCCGTTCGAGCACGGTGCGTTGCTGGGTGGAGAGTGGTTGCTCGCCGATATTGTTGGTGACCGCTGTTTCCCCAGGAGGGCGGGCGGGCATACCTGAAATAGGTTGCGTCATGATAAATCCTGAATGTCCGTCGGTGTTCTCAAGGCTCAGTGTTCCTGGCCGCGAGATTATGGCACACTTCCCCGGTTAACTCTCGTTCCAGACAGGTACTGTATCGTGAAAATCCTTGTTGATGAAAATATGCCCTATGCCCGCGAGCTGTTTAGCCGTCTGGGTGATGTGAAGGCGGTTCCGGGCCGTCCGATTCCACAGCATGAGCTTGATGATGCGGATGCGCTGATGGTGCGTTCGGTCACCAAAGTGAATGAAGCGCTGCTGGCCGGGAAAGGGATTAAATTTGTGGGCACCGCGACGGCGGGAACTGACCACGTCGATGAGGCCTGGCTGGTGCAGGCCGGGATCGGCTTTTCTGCCGCACCCGGCTGTAATGCAATTGCCGTCGTGGAGTATGTTTTCTCGTCATTATTGATGCTCGCGGAGCGTGACGGTTTTGCGCTGGCTGACCGCACGGTCGGGATCGTTGGCGTCGGCAATGTGGGGGGGCGGTTACAAAAACGTCTGGAAGCGCTGGGTATTCGTACCCTGCTGTGCGATCCCCCGCGCGCGGATAACAGTGACGAAGGCGATTTCCGCAGCCTTGATGAACTGGTCCAGGAAGCCGATGTGCTGACCTTCCACACCCCGCTGTTCAAGGATGGGCCGTACAAATCGCTGCATCTGGCCGATGAGGCGCTGATTTCACGCCTCAAGCCTGGCACTATTCTGATTAATGCCTGCCGTGGGCCGGTGGTGGATAACGCCGCGCTGCTCAAATGCCTGCAGGCAGGGCAGGATTTACGCGTGGTGCTGGATGTCTGGGAACCCGAACCAGAACTGAATACCGATCTGCTGGGGTTGGTCGATATCGGCACCGCGCATATCGCAGGCTACACGCTGGAAGGCAAAGCGCGCGGCACCACCCAGGTGTTTGAGGCGTATAGTGAATTTATTGGCCAACGTCACCAGGTTGCACTAGAGACACTGCTGCCCGCGCCGGAGTTTGGCCGAATTACGCTGCACGGTGAACTGGATCAGGCGACGCTAAAAAGGCTGGTGCATTTGGTGTATGATGTGCGCCGCGATGATGCGCCGCTGCGAAAAGTGGCGGGGATCCCCGGCGAGTTCGACAAGCTGCGTAAAAACTATCTTGAGCGCCGCGAATGGTCTTCGTTAAACGTCCTGTGTGACGATGCCCGGACGGCCGAAACACTGAAAAATTTGGGATTCAACGCCGTTCATCACGCAGCGCGCTAATGTCTTCTTAATACGCCCGGCCAGATACTCTGGCGGGGCGGCTATTTTTATTTCTGGAGTAAACCACCATGTCTGAAGGCTGGAATATTGCCGTACTGGGCGCAACGGGCGCCGTAGGTCAAGCCCTGTTTGAAATTCTTGCAGAGCGTCAGTTCCCGGTGGGAGAGATTTATGGCCTGGCGCGAAGCGAAAGCGCCGGCGAGTCTCTGCGCTACGAAGGCAAAACCGTTCGCGTGCAGGACGTTGCAGAATTTGACTGGACCCAGGTTCAGTTAGCGTTTTTTGCCGCCGGCGCTGAAGCCTCTGCGGCCTGGGCGGAAGAAGCCGCTAACGCAGGCTGTCTGGTGATTGATATGAGTGGCCTGTTCGCCCTCGAGCCGGACGTCCCGCTGGTGGTGCCTGATGTGAACCCGTTCGTGCTGGCCGATTACCGCAACCGTAATATCGTTGCGGTACCGGATAGCCTGACCAGCCAGCTACTGACCGCACTGAAGCCGCTGATCGACGACGGCGGCCTGTCGCGTATCGGCGTCACCTGCCTGATGGCAGCGTCGGCGCAGGGTAAGAAAGCGGTGGATGCGCTGGCCGGTCAAAGCGCCAAATTGCTCAACGGCATTCCGATTGATGAAGACGATTTCTTTGGTCGTCAGTTGGCCTTTAACATGCTGCCGATGCTGGCAGACCGCGAAGGTAGCGTGGCGGAAGAACGCCGTATCGTCGACCAGGCGCGTAAGATTATGCAAGACGAAGGCCTGATGATTTCGGCCCAGTGCGTTCGCGCCCCGGTGTTTTACGGTCATGCGCAGATGGTGAGCTTCGAAGCGATGCGTCCGCTGGCGGCGGAAGAGGCGCGTGATGCCTTTACCCGCAACGAGGACATTGCCCTGTCGGACGAAAGCGAGTTCCCGACGCAGGTGGCCGATGCCTCCGGTAGCGCGCATCTGTCGATTGGCTGCGTGCGTAACGATTACGGGATGCCGGAGCAAATTCAGTTCTGGTCCGTGGCCGATAACGTCCGTTTTGGCGGCGCGCTGATGGCGGTGAAAATCGCTGAGAAACTGGTTCAGGAGTATATGTACTGATGTCTGAAGTGGAAGCGCTGCCAGTCTTTAAAATCGCGCTCGGCATTGAGTACGACGGCAGCAAATACTACGGCTGGCAACGGCAGAATGAAGTGCGCAGCGTGCAGGAAAAGCTGGAAAAGGCGCTGTCGCAGGTAGCGAACGAGCCGATTCACGTGTACTGCGCCGGGCGTACCGACGCAGGCGTTCACGGCACCGGTCAGGTGGTGCATTTTGAAACGCGTGCGTTGCGCAAAGATGCGGCCTGGACGCTGGGCGTAAATGCGAATTTGCCTGGTGACATTGCGGTGCGTTGGGTGAAAGCTGTGCCGGACGATTTCCACGCGCGTTTCAGTGCCACCGCGCGTCGTTATCGTTACGTGATTTACAATCATCGTCTGCGTCCGGCGGTCTTAAGCCAGGGCGTAACCCATTGTCACCAGGCGCTTGATGCAGAACGTATGCAGCGTGCGGCGCAGTGCCTGCTCGGTGAGAATGACTTTACCTCGTTTCGTGCGGTGCAGTGTCAGTCGCGCACGCCGTGGCGAAACGTGATGCACATTAACGTCGAACGTTACGGTGCCTATGTGGTGGTGGATATCAAAGCCAATGCTTTTGTTCATCATATGGTGCGGAATATTGTGGGCAGCCTGATGGAAGTAGGTGCCGGAAACCAGCCGGAGAGCTGGATTGCAGAGCTACTGGCAGCGAAGGACAGAACGCTGGCGGCAGCGACGGCAAAAGCGGAAGGGTTATATCTGGTATCGGTGGATTATCCGGACAGATTCGACCTTCCCAAGCCGCCTATGGGTCCGCTGTTTCTGGCGGACTGAATGCAGTCACTTAAGGTTAAGTCACTATGGATCTGATTCGCTTTCTGATTGATTTTATTTTGCATATTGATGTGCATCTGGCTGAGCTGGTCGCACAGTACGGCGTCTGGGTTTACGCAATTCTGTTCCTGATCCTGTTCTGTGAGACAGGGTTGGTCGTGACGCCGTTCTTGCCCGGTGATTCGCTGCTGTTTGTTGCCGGGGCGTTGTCTGCGCTGCCGACCAACGACCTGAACGTCCATCTGATGGTGGTGCTGATGGTCATCGCGGCAATTGTCGGTGATGCGTTGAACTACACTATCGGGCGGGTATTTGGCGAGCGGCTATTCAGCAATCCGAACTCGAAAATTTTTCGTCGCAGCTATCTGGATAAAACGCATCAGTTCTATGAAAAGCACGGCGGTAAAACCATTATCCTCGCGCGCTTTGTGCCGATCGTCAGAACCTTCGCACCGTTCGTGGCGGGCATGGGGCACATGTCCTATCGTCATTTCGCGGCCTATAACGTGATTGGCGCGCTGCTGTGGGTGCTGCTGTTTACCTACGCGGGTTATCTGTTCGGCGACCTGCCGATTGTGCAGGAAAACTTGAAACTGCTGATCGTGGCGATCATCGTGCTGTCAGTTCTGCCGGGCGTTATCGAGATAATCCGCCATAAGCGCGCCGCAGCAAAGCAGGCAAAATAAGCAAAAGCCCTGAGAATGGCGTAAAGTGGCACCGGTTCGACCACTTTTTTATCCCATGTTCAGGGCTCTTATGTTTTAATGTGCAACATTTCATGGTCTGTAAGCCCTTAAAATGGCATTATTCGCCGCTTACAGCAAAAACTGGCATCGACCAGGTTCAGGCAGAAAGGTTATCAATGAGCTGGATTGAACGAATTAAAAGCAACATCGCCCCCACCCGCAAGGCGAGTATCCCGGAAGGGGTGTGGACCAAGTGTGACAGCTGCGGGCAGGTTCTCTATCGCGCCGAGCTGGAGCGTAACCTGGAGGTTTGCCCGAAGTGCGATCACCACATGCGTATGTCAGCGCGTAACCGCCTGCATAGCTTGATGGATGAAGGTACGCTGGTGGAACTGGGTAGCGAGCTTGAGCCGAAAGATCTGCTGAAGTTCCGTGACTCCAAGAAATACAAAGATCGCCTGGCCTCTGCTCAGAAAGAAACGGGCGAGAAAGACGCGCTGGTCGTAATGAAAGGCACCCTGTTTGGCGCGCCGATCGTGGCCGCTGCGTTTGAGTTCTCCTTCATGGGCGGCTCAATGGGTTCTGTGGTTGGCGCTCGCTTTGTCCGTGCCGTTGAATACGCACTGGAAAACAACTGCCCGATGGTGTGCTTCTCAGCCTCCGGCGGCGCACGTATGCAGGAAGCGCTGATGTCGCTGATGCAGATGGCGAAAACCTCTGCGGCGCTGGCGAAAATGCAGGAACGCGGTCTGCCGTACATTTCTGTCCTGACCGACCCAACCATGGGTGGCGTTTCCGCAAGTTTCGCAATGCTGGGTGACCTCAACATCGCTGAGCCGAAAGCGCTGATCGGTTTTGCCGGTCCACGCGTTATCGAGCAGACCGTTCGTGAAAAACTGCCGCCGGGCTTCCAGCGCAGTGAATTCCTGATCGAGAAAGGCGCGATCGACATGATCGTCCGTCGCCCGGAAATGCGCTTTAAGCTTGCCAGCATTCTGGCGAAGCTGATGAATCTCCCGGCACCAAACCCGGATGCACCGCGTGAAGCCGTGGTGGTACCGCCGGTACCGGATCAGGAACCAGAGGCCTGATAATGCAAAGGGCAGGGCCAGACGGCGCTGCCCTTTTTGCTTGTGCTAACCGTTAACTATCGCGGGTATCATGGAAAAAGAACTCACTCCTCTCGCCACGTCGCCCCTTGCTGCGTGGCTTTCTTATCTGGAACACCTGCACAGTAAAACCATCGATTTGGGACTGGCTCGCGTGAGCGAGGTCGCCGCCCGGATGGGCGTCCTGAAACCGGCCCCGTTCGTGTTTACCGTGGCGGGGACCAATGGGAAAGGCACCACCTGCCGTACCCTCGAATCGGTGCTGATGGCCGCAGGGTTTAAAGTCGGCGTTTATAGCTCCCCGCACCTGGTCCGTTACACCGAGCGCGTACGCGTGCAGGGTGGTGAGCTGGCTGAATCGGCTCACACCGCGTCGTTTGCTGAAATTGAACAGGCCCGGGGAGAGACTTCCCTGACCTATTTTGAGTTCGGTACGCTGTCTGCCTTATGGCTGTTTAAGCAGGCGCAGATCGACGTGGTTATCCTCGAAGTGGGGCTCGGTGGCCGTCTGGACGCGACTAATATCGTCGATGCGGACGTGGCGGTGGTGACCAGCATCGCGTTGGATCATACCGACTGGCTGGGGCCAGACCGCGAAAGCATTGGTCGCGAAAAAGCGGGCGTGTTCCGCGCGGGCAAACCGGCGGTGGTCGGTGAACCGGATATGCCGCAGACGATTGCTGAGGTCGCTCAAGAGAAGGGCGCAGTGCTGTTGCGTCGCGGCGTTGACTGGCAGTACCACGTGAGCGACAGCGGCTGGCAATTCCGCGATGCGCAGGGCGAGTTGACTCATCTGCCATTGCCGCAGGTGCCACAGCCAAACGCAGCGACGGCGCTGGCCGCGTTGCGCGCGAGTGGCCTTGCTATCAGCGAACAGGCCCTGCGCGACGGTATTGCCAATGCGATGCTGCCGGGGCGTTTCCAGGTGGTGAGCGACTCGCCACGGCTGATCCTTGATGTGGCACACAATCCCCATGCGGCGGCCTATCTGGCGGAACGTCTGAAAATGCAGCCTGCAACCGGGCGCACGCTGGCAGTGATTGGTATGCTTCATGATAAGGATATTGCTGGCACCCTGGCCTGTTTATCAGACGTGGTCGATTGCTGGTATTGCGCCCCGTTGGAAGGCCCACGTGGCGCGACGGCGGAACAGCTGGTGGAACATTTGCGCGACGGCGCAGTCTATGCCACTGTAGCGCAGGCGTGGCACGCCGCGATGGCTGATGCCTGCCCACAAGATACGGTGCTGGTGTGTGGTTCGTTCCACACGGTAGCCCATGTAATGGAAGAGATGGACGCGGGGAGAACCGGTGGCGAGTAAGTTTCAGAATCGTTTAGTCGGAACCATTGCGCTGGTGGCATTAGGAGTCATTGTGCTTCCGGGGCTGCTGGATGGTCAGAAAAAGCATTACCAGGACGAGTTCGCGGCTATCCCGCTGGTGCCAAAACCGGGCGATAAGGATGAGCCGGATATGCTGCCTGCGGTGACTCAGGCACTGCCTTCCCAGCCGCCAGAAGGCGCAGCGGAAGAGGTCAGGGCGGGTGATGCGGCCGCGCCGTCGCTGGATGCGTCTCGCTATGCGGCGAACAGCAGCACGAATGGGTTAGATGAGGTCCCGCCGCCGGTTCAGCAGCCGAAGCCAAAACCGGTCGCCCCGAAACCGCAGGTACAGACTCAGACCAAACCAGCGCGGGATAACACCCGCGATCAGTTGGCTGCCGCGTCTGAAGCGCCGCCAGCGCAACAGAAACCGGTGGCAGAAGACAAACCGGTGCCAACCGGCAAAGCGTATGTCGTGCAGTTGGGCGCGTTGAAGAACGCCGACAAGGTCAATGAAATCGTCAGCAAACTGCGCGGCGCGGGATACCGGGTATTTACCGCCCCCTCCACACCGGTACAGGGGAAAATCACCCGTATTCTGGTGGGGCCAGATGCCTCGAAAGACAAGATGAAAGGCTCGCTTGGCGAGCTGAAACAGCTGTCTGGTCTGAGCGGCGTGGTGATGGGGTATAGCCCTAACTAGCAGTTTACCTACCCGGCGCAACGTCGGGGAGAGAACCAAATCGATGAAAATCGACATGGGCTGAAAAGTGCCCTCAGAGGCCAAAAGCCCACCCGGCGTTGAACGTTTTTTCAGCGCCATTTTTATTTGGGCGGGGAAAGGAAATCCCTACGCAAACGTTTTCTTTTTCTGTTAGAATGCGCCCCGAACTGGACGACAGGGCGTAAAATCGTGGGACAACTATGGTCTGGATTGATTACGCCATTATTGCGGTGATTGGTTTTTCTTGTTTGGTAAGCCTCATCCGCGGCTTTGTTCGTGAAGCATTGTCACTGGTAACATGGGGTTGTGCTTTCTTTGTTGCCAGTCATTACTACACTTATCTGTCTGTCTGGTTTACGGGCTTTGAAGACGAACTGGTTCGAAACGGGATAGCTATCGCGCTGCTGTTTGTCGCGACGCTAATCGTCGGTGCTATCGTTAACTATGTTATCGGTACGCTGGTTGAAAAGACGGGCCTGTCGGGTACCGACAGGGTGCTTGGGATCTGTTTTGGTGCGCTGCGTGGAGTGCTTATCGTTGCCGCCATACTGTTCTTCCTCGATACCTTTACCGGCTTTTCGAAAAGCGATGACTGGCAAAAGTCACAGCTTATCCCGCAGTTCAGCGTCGTCATCCGGATGTTTTTTGACTATCTGCAAAGCTCGTCAAGTTTCTTGCCCAAAGCATAAGCTTTGGGGAGTTCTGAACGAGGAAAATGACGTATGTGCGGTATTGTCGGTATCGCCGGTGTTATGCCGGTAAACCAGTCGATTTATGACGCGTTAACGGTGCTTCAGCACCGTGGGCAGGATGCCGCGGGCATCATCACCATTGATGCAAACAACTGCTTCCGTTTGCGTAAAGCCAACGGCCTGGTGAGCGATGTGTTTGGCGCCGTGCATATGCAGCGCCTGCAGGGCAATATGGGTATCGGCCACGTCCGCTACCCTACTGCTGGCAGCTCCAGCGCGTCTGAGGCGCAGCCTTTCTACGTTAACTCACCTTACGGCATCACCCTTGCGCACAACGGCAATTTGACCAACGCCCACGAGCTGCGCAAGAAGCTGTTTGAAGAGAAGCGCCGCCATATCAACACCACCTCCGATTCTGAAATCCTGCTGAACATCTTTGCCAGCGAGCTGGACAACTTCCGCCATTATCCGCTGGAAGCTGACAATATCTTCGCCGCCATTGCTGCCACTAATCGCTTGATCCGCGGGGCGTATGCCTGTGTGGCGATGATTATCGGTCACGGCATGGTGGCCTTCCGTGACCCTAACGGCATTCGTCCGCTGGTGCTCGGTAAGCGTGACATCGGCGACGGGCGCACCGAATACATGGTGGCCTCTGAAAGCGTGGCGCTTGATACGCTGGGCTTTGAATTCCTGCGTGACGTAGCACCGGGTGAAGCGATTTACATCACCGAAAAAGGCCAGCTGTTTACCCGTCAGTGTGCTGACAACCCGGTGAGCAATCCGTGCCTGTTCGAGTATGTTTACTTCGCGCGTCCGGACTCGTTTATCGACAAAATTTCGGTCTACAGCGCACGTGTGAACATGGGCACCAAACTCGGCGAGAAAATTGCCCGCGAATGGGAAGACCTGGACATCGACGTGGTTATCCCGATCCCGGAAACCTCCTGCGATATCGCGCTGGAAATCGCCCGTATTCTCGACAAGCCGTATCGTCAGGGCTTTGTGAAGAACCGCTACGTCGGCCGCACTTTCATCATGCCGGGCCAGCAGCTGCGCCGTAAATCGGTGCGCCGTAAGCTGAACGCCAACCGCGCTGAGTTCCGCGATAAGAATGTGCTGCTGGTTGATGACTCCATCGTGCGGGGCACGACATCAGAGCAGATTATCGAGATGGCCCGTGAAGCCGGGGCGAAGAAAGTGTACCTGGCGTCGGCTGCACCGGAAATTCGTTTCCCGAACGTCTACGGGATCGATATGCCAAGCGCGACCGAGCTGATTGCGCACGGTCGTGAAGTGGATGAGATCCGCCAGATTATCGGTGCCGACGGTCTGATCTTCCAGGATCTGAATGACCTTATCGACGCGGTGCGCGCCGAGAACCCGGATATTCAGCAGTTTGAATGCTCGGTCTTTAACGGGGTGTACGTCACCAAAGACGTTAACCAGCAGTACCTCGATTATCTCGACACTCTGCGCAACGATGACAGCAAAGCGCTGGCGCGTCAGAACGAAGTCGAAAACCTCGAGATGCACAACGAAGGTTAATTGCCTTTAAGCTATGCGTCTTCACGCCCTCTCCGTACGAGAGGGCGTCTTTCCTTGCAACTCCCTCTGAAATACGGCAAAGTCAGCCCCAGTACGATGACAGGGCGCAATCATGAAACGACTCATTGTTGGAATTTCCGGTGCCAGCGGCGCTATTTATGGCGTACGGCTGTTGCAGGTGCTGCGTGACGTCGAAGAAGTGGAAACCCATCTGGTCATGAGCCAGGCAGCGCGTCAAACGCTGGCCCTCGAAACGGACCTTTCTTTGCGTGATGTGCAGGCGTTGGCTGATGTGGTCCACGACGCGCGTGATATCGCCGCCAATATCTCCTCGGGCTCGTTTAAAACGGCGGGGATGGCCATTCTACCGTGCTCAATCAAAACGCTCTCCGGCATTGTCCACAGCTATACCGATGGCCTGTTGACCCGGGCGGCTGACGTGGTGTTAAAAGAGCGGCGCCCGTTGGTGCTATGCGTGCGTGAAACGCCGCTGCATCTGGGTCATTTGCGGCTGATGACGCAGGCGGCAGAAATTGGCGCGATTATCATGCCACCGGTTCCGGCATTTTATCACCGGCCACAAACGCTGGATGATGTGATTAATCAGACGGTTAATCGCGTCCTCGATCAGTTTGATATCACGTTGCCCGAAGACCTGTTCACCCGCTGGCAGGGTGCGTAATCGACGCACTAAGATAGTGCATCTTTTTGGTGCGTGTGCGTCGACCAGGCGATTTTGCAATCCCGATCAAATCCTCAACATTTAATCCCCTTTTTCGCCGTTTAGCGCTGCGGTTTATCCGTTAGAGCTGTTATCTTTCATTCCTGAGACAACTCTGCAACTATTCATTAACACATTTAACGCTGTTTTTTTGAGCAGGCGTTAAGGTGGCATAAAACGTGCAGAGCTGGACTGCAACACCACACAACACGATAGATTACATAACACGCAACTGCATCACGACACTTAAGGGTAATGTATGAAGAAGACGGTTCTGGCTCTCTCTTTAATGCTGGGGATAAGCAGTGCTTCCAGCGTATTTGCCGCGCTGCCGCAGACTGTTCGTATCGGCACTGACGCCACTTACGCGCCGTTCTCCTCCAAGGATGCGAAAGGGGATTTCGTTGGCTTTGATATCGATTTGGGTAACGAAATGTGCAAGCGCATGCAGGTGAAATGTACCTGGGTCGGCACCGATTTCGACTCTTTGATCCCGTCCCTGAAGGCGAAGAAAATTGACGCCATCATCTCCTCTCTGTCGATCACCGAAAAACGCCAGCAGGAAATCGGTTTCTCCGCCAAGCTGTATGCGGCGGATTCCCGCCTGATCGCCGCCAAAGGCTCACCGATTGTTCCCACTCTGGAATCGCTGAAAGGTAAACACGTGGGCGTGTTGCAGGGCTCGACTCAGGAAGCCTACGCCAATGACAACTGGCGTACCAAAGGCATCGACGTGGTGGCCTATCAGAACCAGGATCTTATCTATTCTGACCTCTCCGCCGGACGTCTCGACGCGGCATTCCAGGATGAAGTCGCGGCCAGCGAAGGCTTCCTGAAACAGCCAGCCGGGAAAGCGTTCGCCTTTGCGGGCCCGTCCGTGAAAGACAAGAAATACTTCGGCGACGGCACCGGCGTGGGCATGCGTAAAGACGATACCGAGCTGAAAGCGGCCTTCGACAAAGCCTTTGACTCACTGCGTAAAGACGGCACCTACGACAAAATGGCGAAGAAGTATTTCGACTTTAACGTCTACGGTGATTAAGACTGTACGGGCCCGGGCAACTGGGCCTTTCGGGCGGAACAGTTATCTATACATGTGTGGCATTACGCGATAATGCTTTTTACTGGTGCAATTATCGCACTGTTATGGTGCAACAATGCATAGTTAAGCATCATTAATGCAAAAAAAGTGCGTAATTGTCCGATAACCTTTTGCCTTATCCGCATAAAAGGTGGCACGATAACTGTTCTAATACTTCTGAATACCCGTTAAATGACAGTCTGTTGAGGATAGTTATGAAAAAACTGGCGTTGTCTCTTTCTCTTGCGTTGGCACTTTCCAGCGTTTCTACGGTTTTCGCAGCCATTCCGCAGAAAGTACGTATTGGCACAGATCCGACTTATGCTCCCTTCGAATCCAAGAATTCACAGGGGGAATTAGTTGGTTTTGACATCGAACTGGCAAAAGAGCTGTGTAAGCGTATTAAAGCGCAATGTACCTTTGTCGAGAACCCGCTGGATGCGCTGATCCCATCGCTGCAGGCGAAAAAAATCGACGCCATCATGTCCTCACTCTCCATTACGGAAAAACGCCAGCAGCAGATTGCCTTCACTGACAAACTCTATGCCGCAAATTCCCGCCTGGTGGTTAAAAAAGGCAGCCCGGTTACGCCAGATCTGAACACGCTCAAAGGCAAACGCGTAGGCGTGCTGCAAGGTACCACTCAGGAAACCTACGGCAATGAGCACTGGGCACCTAAAGGTATCGAAATCGTCTCCTATCAGGGCCAGGACAATATCTATTCTGACCTGACGGCAGGTCGTATCGACGCCGCATTCCAGGATGAAGTGGCGGCAAGCGAAGGTTTCCTCAAGCAGCCTATCGGCAAAGATTATCAGTTTGGCGGCCCGTCCATTAAGGATGAAAAACTGTTCGGCGTAGGTACCGGTATGGGCCTGCGTAAAGAGGATGACGAACTGCGTGTTGCTCTGAATAAAGCCTTTGCTGAAATGCGTGCCGACGGCACCTACGACAAGCTGGCGAAGAAGTATTTCGACTTTAACGTATACGGCGAATAATCGCCGTTAACACCGGCCAGTCCCGTCGTTCCCGGGGCTGGCGGTGTTGGACAGACAGGACAGGCTCAATGCTGTACGGGTTTTCGCAAGTTATCTTTCAGGGCGCGCTGGTCACCCTTGAGCTGGCCCTCAGCTCCGTGGTGCTGGCGGTGCTTATCGGCCTGGCCGGTGCGGCGGGTAAACTCTCTGGCAATCGAGCCTTAGCGCTGATTTTTGAAGGTTACACCACGTTGATCCGTGGCGTGCCGGATCTGGTGCTGATGCTGCTGATTTTCTACGGTCTACAAATTGTGCTCAACAGCATTACCGATGCTTTGGGTATGACGCAGTTTGATATCGACCCGATGATCGCCGGTATTATTACCCTCGGTTTCATCTATGGGGCCTACTTCACTGAGACCTTCCGCGGTGCCTTTATGGCCGTACCGAAAGGGCATATCGAAGCCGCCACGGCCTACGGATTTACCTCTCGCCAGACGTTCGTGCGTATTCTGTTTCCGGCAATGATGCGCTTTGCGCTGCCGGGCATTGGCAATAACTGGCAGGTTATTCTGAAAGCGACCGCCCTGGTTTCGCTGTTAGGGCTGGAAGATGTGGTCAAGGCCACGCAGCTCGCCGGAAAAAGTACCTGGGAGCCATTCTACTTCGCTGTCGTCTGCGGTCTGATTTATCTGGTATTTACGACGGTCTCAAATGGGGTGCTGTTGCTGCTTGAACGTCGTTATTCCGTGGGTGTGAAGAGGGCTGACCTGTGATCGAGATTATTCAGGAATACTGGAAGTCCCTGCTGTGGACCGACGGCTACCGCTTTACCGGTGTGGCCATCACCCTGTGGCTGTTGATCTCTTCGGTAGTGATGGGCGGCATTCTGGCGGTGTTTTTGGCCATTGGTCGCGTATCCAGCAACAAATACGTTCAGTTCCCGATTTGGTTATTCACCTACATTTTTCGCGGCACGCCGCTATATGTGCAGCTGCTGGTGTTCTATTCCGGGATGTATACGCTGGAAATCGTCAAAGGGACCGAACTGCTGAATGCCTTTTTCCGCAGCGGTTTGAACTGTACGGTGCTGGCGCTGACGCTGAATACCTGTGCGTACACCACCGAAATCTTTGCCGGAGCGATTCGTTCAGTTCCGGCCGGTGAAATTGAAGCCGCGCGTGCCTACGGTTTTTCAGGCGTGAAACTCTATCGCTGCATCATTTTACCTTCGGCGCTGCGTATCGCGCTTCCGGCCTACAGCAACGAGGTGATTTTAATGCTGCACTCAACCGCGCTGGCGTTCACCGCCACGGTGCCGGATCTGCTGAAAATCGCCCGTGATATCAACTCTGCCACCTACCAGCCGTTTACCGCGTTTGGGATTGCGGCGGTGCTGTATCTGATTATCTCTTATGTGCTGATTAGCCTGTTCCGCAAGGCGGAAAAACGCTGGCTGCAACATGTGAAACCCTCTTCGACACACTGAGAACATCATGCCTGACAATAAATTAAACGTTATCGACCTGCACAAGCGCTACGGCGAACATGAAGTGCTGAAAGGGGTGTCACTGAAGGCCAACGCCGGTGATGTTATCAGTATTATCGGCTCGTCCGGCTCGGGGAAAAGTACCTTCCTGCGTTGCATTAACTTCCTCGAAAAACCCAGTGAAGGCAATATTGTGGTCAGTGGGCAAAACATTGGCCTGGTGCGGGATAAAGACGGCCAGCTGAAAGTGGCGGATAAAAATCAGCTGCGCCTGCTGCGCACCCGTTTAACGATGGTGTTCCAGCACTTCAACCTGTGGAGCCATATGACGGTGCTGGAAAACGTCATGGAAGCACCGATTCAGGTGCTGGGCCTCAGCAAACAGGAAGCGCGCGAGCGGGCGGTGAAGTACCTGCTGAAAGTCGGGATTGATGAGCGGCAGCAAATCAAATACCCGGTGCATCTGTCCGGGGGACAACAGCAGCGCGTGTCCATTGCCCGTGCGCTGGCGATGGAACCCGAAGTACTGCTTTTTGATGAACCAACCTCTGCGCTGGATCCTGAGCTGGTGGGTGAAGTGCTGCGCATCATGCAGAAGCTGGCGGAAGAGGGGAAAACGATGGTGGTGGTTACGCATGAAATGGGCTTTGCCCGCGATGTGTCTTCCCACGTCATTTTCCTGCATCAAGGGCTGATTGAAGAAGAAGGCCATCCTGATGAGGTGTTCGGCAATCCGAAGAGCGCCCGTTTGCAGCAGTTCCTCAAGGGCTCGCTGAAATAAGATTACCCCCTCGTCCACGGGGCGGGGGGAGATTAGCGCTCCAGTCGATAGACCCAGTCGTCATAAAACTCCCCGTTTATTTCGAAGGCTTTCTCAAGCACCTGCCCGCGTTTAAATCCATTTTTTTCCAGTAATCGCACCGAACCGGTGTTATCAGCCAGCACCCAGGCATTAATCGCCAACAGACCAAGCGACGTAAAACCATAATCACAGACCGCCGTTAACGCTTCCTGCGCGAATCCCTTGCCTTGCGCCTGCGGAAGCAGCGCATAGCCAATATCTGCTTCCTGTGGGTTGTGTGTACTCACCTGTAGCCCGATATCACCCACGCACTCTCCCTGACTCTCACGAATGGCGAAAACGTTGCCCGCAAGACGCGAATCAAATTTCAGGCGAAGACTCTGCTCGGGAAGGGATTCCCCCATAAAACGCATTACCTGCGGATGCGTACGTAACGCCAGAAAGCAGGGCCAGTCGCTTTCACAGAGCGATGTCAGAGTAAGGCGCGAGGTGGTCAAAACGGGCATGCTTTCTCCGGCGTCATTGTGCGATCGATGAGGTATGTTGCTGCTCCAGCTGATGAAGATAGTGCATCACAGTGTTCTTTTCGAGTGACGAGCGGAGCTGTAAAGCCAGATTCATGCTATCGAGAATATGTGCATTGGCGATAAGTGAAGAATCAGCCGCAATACGCCCTTCGCTTGCCAGCCAGTCAACCACGGTACGCCAGTGCCAGAGTGGGGAGTTGCCTTTCACTCGCTGAACCGGACCGGGAAATTGACGTGAACCGCGGGCACCGTCTTTTAGCAATGCAATGGCCTGGCGGGTGAGGCCCGTGAGCTCCGCGATATCGCTGAGCCCAACGAGGGTAGAATCAACCGATTCGACGCGGGCACCGATCCCGCTGGTTTCAATATCATTGATGGCAGAAAGTACGGCCTGCGCCAGGCTTTCACTTTCACGATCGAATTCGAGATACACCGCCGTGCCGTAAAAGCACACCAGAGCATCGTCGCAGCCTGCGGCAAACAACGCATCTTCGAGACCAGGGGTATCTGATGTCACGCCTGACAGCGTCAGGGTAAAATTGAAAAGCGACATAGGTGGCTCCTTATTTCAGTCAACCAGCAATTCTTTAAACAAGGATTGCCGTGGGGTACAGCTATCGACTTTCCTGACAATCTGGCGGGCATGATTCTGCGGGCATCGCGGAGTAGACCAAACGCTCATCATATGTTGATGATGTTCCGGTATTCCGCATTTTAGCCGCCCATAACAGTGCGAGCTGTTTCCACCCCAGTTAAAAATCCAGCCTTTTGACACGGCATAGTGGACGGCTGCCCTAATATGTTTATCAGGATGTTCCTTCATCATTTGATGTCCTGTGCAGTATGAATAGAATGTTGACGCATGTCAACAGGTCGCATGTGCGAAAAATAATCGCAGTGCAGAGGCAGAGATTACGCCAGACGCGAGCCGTGGATAGTGTTCTGGCGATCAAGATGAAAGGAGAATTTCAGGGATGCGAGCAGCATTCCAGTGCGGTTGCAACGGTGACACTGGAATGGGGAGATAAAGGTGATGAGAATGAGCTGAATCAGGCCAGCACGTCACCCAACGCTTCTTCGAGATCGTACCAGCGGAAAGTGAAACCAGCGTCTTCCAGGCGCTTAGGTAGCGCGCGTTGTCCGCCCAACACTAAAACGGATGATTCCCCCATCAAGAGCCTGACCGCCGTGGCCGGGGCGCGTAACACCGCCGGGCGATGCAGCGCATGGCCCAGGGCATGGGCGAACTGTTCGTTACGAACCGGATAAGGTGAAACCATGTTGAATGGGCCGCGCAGAGCGTTATCCAGCAGCCAAAGAATGCCGTTAACCATGTCGTCAATATGGATCCACGCCAGATACTGACGGCCGTTGCCAATTGGGCCACCGAGTCCGAGTTTGAATGGAGGCACCATTTTCCCAAGGATCCCGCCTTTGGGCGCTAACACCACTCCGGTTCGCAACAGGCAAACACGGGTCGCGTCGCTCTGTGCCCCGCAGGCAATTTGCTCCCAGCGGGCGCAAAGTTTGTGGGTAAATTCGTTGTGTGGCGGCTCATCTTCGGTGACGACGACCTCGCCGAGGTCACCGTAGTAGCCCGCAGCAGAGCCTGAAATGAATACGCCTGGCGGCTGACTGCTGGCGGCAATAAGTTCAACCAGCTTCTGGGTGATTTGCCAGCGGCTGTTGCATAAACGCTGTTTTTGCTCTTCGGTCCAGCGTTTGTCGGCGATGGGTTCGCCCGCAAGATTGATTACCGCATCGATACCGTCCAGATTGCTGCATTCGCTGAGTCCCTTCCAGAGTTCAACCCGGGCATCGAGCAGCTGGCGGGCTTTCTCCGGGCTGCGGGTTACCACTATGATACTGTGCCCGAGTTCAAGCAGACGTGGAATCAAATGACGGCCAATCAGGCCAGTACCGCCGGTAATCAGGATCTTCATGCAACCTCCGGATTGCGCCTAGCGTCGCCAGCTCATGGTCATTGAGACCGAATCGGCGTATCGCAGCGCGTGAAGTTTGTCGATTTCTACCTCAGCATATGTGACCCAGTGATGTTCGCATGCGATGTTGAGCACATCCTGAGTTAATTTTTCCAGCAAAGAGAAGCGGTTGTTCTCGACATGCTGAATGATGCACTTAGTGATGGTGCGATAATTCAGCGCATCGTTGATGTCTTCACTGTTGCGCGCGTTTTCCGCAGGATAGTGGATAACCACGTTAACGACGATATCCTGACGGTTAGCGATTTCTTCTTCTTTGATACCGATAAAGGTGCGCAGGCGCAGGTTCTTAATACGAATAATGGCATCTGGCTGGGACATTGCAGGCTTCTCCTTGTTGTTATCCCCGCCATAATACAACAAAGTCGTTTTAATTCGCGTGGGCCTTATGCATCGCGCGTTCGGTTGCCGGGCGCTGACGAATACGCTCGAACCAGTTTTTCACCGCCGGGAAATTTTGCAGGTCAATGCGCTGGCGCTGATGGGCGTTTACCCACGGCCAGCAGGCGATGTCGGCAATGCTGTAAAGCTCGCCGCCAAGCCACGGACATATTTCCAGCCGTTTGTTCAGCACGTGGTACAGGCGTTGGGTTTCAACCTGATAACGTTCAATCGCATACGGCACAGGCTGTGGCGCAAAATGGTTGAAATGATGGTTTTGCCCCAGCATCGGGCCCAGACCGCCGACCTGCCAGAATAGCCATTGCAGCGTGACATGGCGTTCGCGCAGTTCACCACTCAGCAACTTTCCTGATTTTTCCGCCAGATACAGCAAGATTTCACCCGACTCGAACAAACTGAGCGGCGCACCACCGTCGACGGGCACATGATCGACAATGGCAGGAATTTTATTATTCGGTGAGAGACTCAGGAACTCAGGACGGAACTGATCGCCTTTGCTGATATCCACGCGAATCAGGCGGTAGGCCATCTGGGCTTCTTCCAGAAACAGCGTGATCTTATGGCCATTCGGGGTAGGGGCGTAATAGAGGTCAATCATTTTAACTCCTGGGCGTGGGCTATTTTCATGACTTCTGGAGTATAGGTGCTTAGGTCAATTGTGTGAGTTTTCATCAAGTGACAGTATGACAAAGACACGATATGTTGACGTTTTCACCCGCAAACCGTTGAGGAAGCTATGACTCGTCCCGTGATTACGCTGTGGTCCGATGCCAATTTTTACTCGCCGTACGTGATGTCCGTCTATGTCGCATTGCAGGAAAAAGGGCTGGCTTTTAGCCTGAAAAGTGTCGATTTAAATCAGGGTGAACATCTCAACACCGAATGGAAAGGATATGGCGTTACCCGCCGGGTGCCTTTACTGGAAGTCGATGCTTTTGCGTTGAGCGAATCCTCGGCTATTACGGAATACCTGGACGAGCGTTTTGCTCCGCCGCAGTGGGAGCGTCTTTATCCGCATGATATTGAAAAGCGTGCCCGTGCCCGCCAGATCCAGGCCTGGCTACGCAGTGATTTAATGCCGATTCGGGAAGAACGTTCCACCGATGTGGTATTTGGTGGTGTGAAAAAACCGTCGCTCAGCGCCGAAGGGCAGAAAGCCGCCGCGAAACTGTTCGATACCGCCCATGCGCTGCTGGCGCACGGCAAGCCGAATCTGTTTGGTGAATGGTCAATTGCAGATGCTGACCTGGCGTTAATGCTTAATCGACTGGTGCTGAACGGGGATGATGTTCCTGAACCGCTCGCAGATTATGCCGCCTTCCAGTGGCAGCGCGCGTCCATTCAGCGCTATATCGCGCTCTCCGCTAAACACGCTGGCTGAACAGGCGGTAATAATCCGTTATGATAGTGCGGTTTTATCGTGGAGGAATGATTGATGAAACTGATGTTTGCGTCAGATATTCACGGGTCTTTGCCCGCCGTTGAACGCGTACTGTCGTTGTTTGCGCAGAGTGGCGCACGTTATCTGGTAATTTTGGGCGATGTGCTTAATCATGGCCCACGCAACGCGTTGCCGGAAGGTTATGCGCCCGCTGAAGTCGCGGAGCGATTAAACACGCTGGCAGAGCGGATTATTGCCGTGCGGGGCAACTGTGACAGTGAAGTCGACCAGATGCTGCTGCATTTCCCCATCACTGCGCCGTGGCAGCAGGTATTAACCGCAGAGCAGCGCCTGTTCCTGACCCACGGGCATCTGTTCGGCCCTGATAACCTGCCTGCGCTTTCCGCTGGCGATGTGCTGGTTTATGGTCATACTCATATTCCGGTTGCAGAACGCAAAGGTGATATCTTCCACTTCAACCCGGGTTCCGTCAGCATTCCAAAAGGTGGCTTTAGCGCCAGCTACGGGATGATGGAGGGGAATAAATTGCGGGTTTTAGCACTCAATGATCAACGGGTTATTGCAGAGGTTGCAATTAATCCGTAATTTACCCGACAACCGTAAACGCGCCGCGAGAGCGCTATAGAGAGAAGGTTTTCTGATGGTGGAGCAGAACTTGGCAAGCACAGAATGGGTGGACATCGTTAACGAAGACAATGAGGTCATCGCACAGTCAAGCCGCGAGCAAATGCGCGCGCAGTGCTTGCGTCATCGCGCGACCTACATTGTGGTTCACGACGGTATGGGAAAAATTCTGGTGCAGCGTCGCACAGAAACCAAGGATTTCATGCCGGGTATGCTGGATGCCACTGCGGGTGGGGTTGTGCAGTCCGACGAACAGCTGCTTGATTCAGCCCGTCGTGAAGCGGAAGAAGAGTTGGGGATTGCTGGCGTGCCGTTTGCTGACCACGGTCAGTTCTATTTCGAAGACAAACATTGTCGCGTGTGGGGCAGTCTCTTTAGCTGCGTCTCTCATGGCCCGTTTGCGTTGCAGGAAGAAGAGGTCAGCGAAGTATGCTGGCTGACACCGGAAGAGATTACCGCGCGTTGCGATGAGTTCACCCCGGATTCCCTGAAAGCGCTCGCGCTGTGGATGACCCGCAATGCCAACAACGAATCAGCGAAAGAAGAAGAAACCGAGTAACGATTAGCAGCTATCCCGCAAACACAGTTTTGCGGCGATGGCGGTGTTTTCTTCCCACTCATCATCATTCAGACGCGCCAGCAGGGCGCGGCCTGCTTCAATCCCAATCTGGCGATGCGGCACCGAAATCGTGGTCAGCGGTGGCTGGCACACCCGGCTCACATCGCTGTCACCAAAGCCCACTACCGCCAAATCCTCCGGCACTTTAATCCGCCGACGCTGGCATTCATACAGCGCACCACACGCCATTTCATCCGACACGCACACCAGCGCATCCAGTTCCGGCCAGGCCAGTAAAAACTCGGGTAGCTGCGCCGCACCGGTGGAAAAGGTAGGCGGTTCTGCGGCGTTAATCACCCGGTTGGGCGACATATGGTGGCGCAGCATCGCTTTGTACCAGCCCTGCAAATGCTGTTGAAAAATCCATTGTTCCTGGTTGGCGCACAGCAGGCCGATATTCTGATAGCCGCGCTGAATGAGCATTTGCGTCAGTTCAAACATCGCCGCGACGTTATCAATCCCGATGTTCATATCCAGCGGGTCGGTGCGCTTGGCCCCGATTTCCATCACCGGAATGGCGCTGTTTTCCAGCCACTGCCGGGCGGTGTCGCTATGCTCCACGCTGAGCAGAATGGCGGCGGCGATGTTGGACGCCAGCAGCGTCTCCAGCAGTTTCTCTTCCTGATCGAGATGATGGCGTGATTCCGCCAGCATGATTTGATAGCCCGCAGGCTGCAACACCTGCTGCAACCCGGCAAACATTTCTGAACAACCGGCTTCCGCCAGGCTCGGCACCACCATGCCGATGGTCCACGATGACGCTGAAGCCAGCGCGCTCGCCGCCATATTGGGCATATAGCCCAGGGTCTGAACCGCCGCTTCAATCTTTTCCCGGAGTTTATCGGAGACCTGCTCCGGCGTACGTAACGCCCGGGAAACGGTCATCGTTCCCACGCCAGCCAGCTGCGCCACATCGGCCAGGGTGACTTTGCCGGTGCTACGACGTTTTCGGGTCAGAGACATGCTTCTTCCTGATTGAAATCTCGTTTTGAAAGTGCATGCAGTATACGCCGGAAATCCCTCCTTTTGCTGAGTTATTACAGGATGTTCACATTTTGATAGCGCTATCACAAATCTTTCACCTGCTTTTTTGGTAGCGCTATCTTTGTGATTATCATCACAGTCAGTGCTCTGGACCTTGCATAAAGTTTGTCCACTACCCCATTGCTGGAGAACACCATGCTGAGTCAATGGATCCACGAGGAAACCATCCTGTTGCAGGAGCAGGTCGACACCTGGTCACAGGCATTGGAAATCTGCGCTCAGCCGCTGCTGGAGGCGCACACTATCGGGCCGGAATACGTGACGGCGATTATTGAAAGTCATCACAAACTGGGCCCGTATTACGTGCTGGCTCCCGGGCTTGCGATGCCCCATGCCAGACCGGAAGAGGGGGCCAGAGGGTTAGGGCTTTCATTACTGAAGCTGCAACATGGCGTCAGTTTTGGCTCGCAAGAGCACGATCCGGTTGATCTGATTATTATGTTGGCGGCTCCGGATAAACACAGTCACATTGAAATGATCTCGTCGCTGGCAGCGTTATTTTCCAGTGATGAAGAGATGCTGTTGCTACACCAGGCGAAAACCCGAGAGGAGATAAAAAATATAATTTCCCGTTTCTGATTTTTTCGTTTTACCCCTGACCTCCGACATTTTACCTACGGGTAAAGTGCGGGCTGACTTTACCAAAAAATGGTGACAATAATGAAAATTATGGCGATTTGCGGATCCGGTCTCGGCAGCAGTTTTATGGTCGAGATGAATATTAAAAAAGTCCTCAAGAAGCTCAATATTGATGCGGAGGTTGAGCACTCGGACCTGTCATCAGCCACGCCGGGTGCGGCTGACCTGTTTGTCATGGCAAAGGATATTGCCCTGAGCGCCAGCGTGCCGGACCATCAGCTGGTGGTCATTAATAATATTATCGACATCAATGAACTGGAAAATAAGCTCAGCGCTTATTTCGCCAGCCGTTAATCATGACTCCACTTTGAGTGAGGGGCAGATATGTTTATCCTCGAAACGCTTAACTTTGTGGTAGATATTTTAAAAGTCCCTTCAGTGCTGGTGGGGTTAATTGCACTGATTGGACTGGTCGCACAAAAGAAATCATTTTC
Organism: Scandinavium sp. M-37; assembly: GCF_043558715.1. NCBI lineage: Bacteria > Pseudomonadati > Pseudomonadota > Gammaproteobacteria > Enterobacterales > Enterobacteriaceae > Scandinavium > Scandinavium sp. M-37. The sequence goes on along the minus strand of NZ_JBIGIN010000005.1, from coordinate 162,507 downwards.
AGATGTCGTTAAAGGCACGGTAAAAACCATTCTGGGCTTTATTGTGCTGGGCGGTGGCGCGGGTGTACTGGTCGGCTCGTTGAATCCGTTAGGCGGGATGTTTGAACACGCGTTCAGCATTCAGGGCATCATCCCAAATAACGAAGCGATAGTCTCTATTGCACTCGAGAAATACGGGGCCGCTACGGCGCTGATCATGGCCTTTGGCATGGTGGCGAATATCATTGTGGCTCGATTTACACGGCTGAAATACATCTTCCTGACCGGGCATCACACCTTTTACATGGCATGCATGATTGGGGTGATCCTCACCGTGGCGGGCTTTGAAGGCATCGGTCTGGTCTTTACCGGGTCGCTGATCCTCGGGCTTATCATGGCCTTTTTCCCGGCGATTGCGCAGCGCTACATGAAACGCATCACCGGGAACGATGATATTGCCTTCGGTCACTTCGGCACCCTCGGCTATGTGCTGTCCGGCTGGATCGGCAGCAAGGTCGGGAAGGGGTCTCGCTCGACCGAAGAGATGAACCTGCCGAAAAATCTCAGCTTCCTGCGCGACAGTTCAATCTCGATTTCACTCACCATGATGATCATCTATCTGATCATGGCGGTGTGCGCGGGGCGGGAGTATGTCGAAGCGACGTTCAGCGGCGGCCAAAACTATCTGGTGTACGCCATCATTATGGCGATTACCTTCGCGGCGGGGGTGTTCATCATCCTGCAGGGCGTGCGCCTGATTCTGGCCGAAATTGTCCCGGCGTTTACCGGCTTCTCGGAAAAACTGGTGCCTAATGCACGTCCGGCCCTCGACTGCCCGGTGGTGTATCCCTACGCCCCGAATGCCGTGCTGATAGGCTTCCTGTTCAGCTTCCTCGGCGGACTGGTGGGCCTGTTCCTGTGTGGCCAGTTCAAATGGGTGCTTATCCTGCCTGGCGTGGTGCCGCACTTCTTCACCGGAGCCACTGCGGGCGTGTTCGGTAACGCCACCGGTGGACGCCGCGGGGCGATGATGGGGGCCTTCGCGAACGGTCTGCTGATTACCTTCCTGCCCGTTTTACTGCTCCCGGTGCTTGGCGCTCTGGGCTTTGCTAATACCACCTTCTCGGATGCCGATTTCGGCGCGGTAGGCATCGTGTTGGGTAATCTGGCGCGCTTCCTCTCGCCGATGGCCATTACCGGACTGGTCGTGGTGATTTTTGCGCTGCTGGTGCTGTTCAACTATCTGGCCAAGGGGAAAGTGGCCGGTAACGATTCACCGCAAAATACAGGAGCCAAATGATGACAACAGTTGCAGAGATAACCCGACTGGCACGCGACATCCGCGTTGCGACCCTCAGATCACTGACTGACCTCGGCTTTGGTCACTACGGTGGCAGCATGTCGGTAGTGGAAACCCTGGCGGTGCTGTACGGCGATGTCATGCGGATTGACCCAGGTGACCCGGACTGGCAAGGGCGCGACTACTTTGTGCTGTCCAAAGGGCATGCGGGCCCGGCGTTGTACAGCACCCTGGCGATTAAAGGCTACTTCCCGCAGGAAGAGCTCAGCACCCTGAATCAGAACGGCACTAAGCTGCCGAGCCACCCGGACAGGCTAAAAACGCGCGGCGTTGATGCCACCACCGGATCACTGGGGCAGGGAATTTCTATCGCGGGGGGCATGGCGCTCTCGCACAAGCTGGCCGGACGCAGCAATCGGGTGTTCTGCATCGTCGGCGATGGCGAGTTGAACGAGGGGCAATGTTGGGAGGCGTTCCAGTTTATCGCGCACCACAAACTGAATAACCTGACGGTGTTTGTCGACTGGAACAAACAGCAGCTCGACGGCGAGTTGGATGAAATCATCTGTGCGTTCGATTTACCGGCGAAATTCAGCGCCTTTGGTTTTGATGTGGTGACGGTGAAAGGGGACGATATTCCCGGTTTGCTGGCAGCGGTGAAGCCTGTACCTGCGGCGGATGCCCGCCCCCGGCTGGTAATTCTCGACAGCATCAAAGGGCAGGGCGTGCCCTACCTCGAACAACTGGGGAACTCGCATCACCTGCGCCTTACGGATGATGTGAAGCACATTCTCAACGATACGATTGCCCAACTGGAGGCCGCACATGATTAAGGTCGCACCTGCCGGAGAAAAAGACGCCATCGAGATGCGTAAAGTCTATGCCGGTTTTGTGGCAGAGCAGATTGACGCTGGCAGCGAAATCATTGCCCTTGAAGCCGATCTGATGAGTTCCATGGCGATGGATGGCGTGCAGAAAAAATACCCGCAGCAGGTGATCAACTGCGGGATCATGGAGGCGAATGTGATTGGCACCGCCGCCGGGCTATCGCTCACCGGACGTAAACCCTTTGTGCATACGTTTACCGCATTCGCCAGCCGTCGCTGCTTCGACCAGCTGTTTATGTCGCTCGATTATCAGCGCAATAACGTCAAAGTTATTGCCTCGGATGCGGGCGTCACCGCCTGTCACAACGGCGGGACGCACATGTCATTCGAGGATATGGGCATCGTGCGCGGGCTGGCGAATTCGGTGGTGATGGAAGTGACCGATGCCACCATGTTTAAGGCCATCCTTAACCAGCTGATCGATCTTGAGGGTTTTTACTGGGTGCGTACCATTCGTAAACAGGCGCCGACGGTGTATCAGCCGGGCTCCACTTTTACCATAGGTAAAGGCAACGTGCTGCGCGAAGGTGACGACATTACGCTTATCGCCAACGGGATCATGGTGACGGAAGCGCTGGAAGCGGCGCGTCGGCTGGAAAGAGAAGGCGTTAGCGCGGCGGTGATCGACATGTTTACCCTGAAACCGATCGACCGGATGCTGGTGAAGAACTACGCCGAGAAAACCGGGCGTATCGTCACCTGCGAAAACCACAGCATTCATAACGGGTTGGGTTCAGCGGTGGCAGAAGTGCTGGTTGAAACCTGCCCGGTGCCGATGCGTCGTGTGGGGGTCAAGGAGCGTTACGGCCAGGTCGGCACCCAGGACTTCCTGCAACAGGAGTATGGCCTGACGGCGGATGAGATAGTCAAAGCGGCGAAAGAACTGCTGTAATGATTGTTAGCCATAAAAAAAGGCAGCCATTTGGCTGCCTCTTGCATTTCAGTGAACCCGCGAGGATTAATCCTGCTGAGAAGACTGGATCGCGGTCAGAGCGATGGTGTAGACGATATCGTCTACCAGCGCGCCACGAGACAGGTCGTTCACTGGTTTGCGCATACCTTGCAGCATTGGCCCGATGGAGATCAGGTCTGCTGAACGCTGTACCGCTTTGTAGGTGGTGTTACCGGTGTTCAGGTCAGGGAAGATGAACACGGTAGCGCGACCTGCAACCGGAGAGTTCGGCGCTTTAGATTTCGCAACGTCAGCCATTACGGCGGCGTCATACTGCAGCGGGCCATCGATAACCAGGTCCGGACGTTTTTCCTGCGCGATACGGGTGGCTTCACGCACTTTCTCAACGTCACTACCCTGGCCGGAGGTGCCGGTAGAGTAGGAGAGCATCGCCACGCGTGGGTCGATACCGAATGCAGCCGCAGAATCTGCAGACTGGATAGCGATTTCGGCCAGCTGTTCAGCGGTTGGATCCGGGTTGATCGCACAGTCACCGTAAACGTAAACCTGTTCTGGCAGCAGCATGAAGAACACAGAAGAAACCAGCGAGCTGTTCGGTGCAGTTTTGATCAGCTGCAGCGGTGGACGGATGGTATTAGCAGTGGTATGAACCGCGCCAGAAACCAGACCGTCAACTTCGTCCTGCTCGAGCATCATGGTGCCGAGTACAACGTTGTCTTCCAGCTGTTCGCGAGCGACGGCTTCGGTCATGCCCTTGCTCTTACGCAGTTCGACCAGGCGAGCCACGTAGCTTTCACGTACCACATCAGGATCGACGATTTCGATGCCAGCGCCCAGTTCAACACCCTGGTCTGCAGCAACGCGGTTAATGGCTTCCGGATTACCCAGCAGCACACAGGTTGCGATGCCGCGCTCAGCACAGATGGCAGCCGCTTTCACGGTACGCGGCTCGTCGCCTTCTGGCAGAACCACGCGTTTGCCTGCTTTACGCGCCAGCTCGGTCAGCTGGTAGCGGAAGGCTGGCGGAGAGAGACGACGGCTGCGCTCGGAGGTCGCGGTCAGGGATTCGATCCAGTTAGCATCGATGTGGCTGGCCACATATTCCTGCACTTTTTCGATACGCGCGTGGTCATCAGCCGGCACTTCAAGGTTGAAGCTTTGCAGGCTGAGGGAGGTCTGCCAGGTGTTGGTGTTTACCATGAATACCGGCAGGCCAGTCGCAAACGCACGTTCGCACAGCTTGCTCACGCGTGCATCCATTTCGTAAGCACCGGTCAGCAGAATAGCGCCAATCTCAACGCCGTTCATCGCTGCCAGACACGCGGCAACCAGCACGTCAGGGCGGTCAGCAGAGGTCACCAGCAGGGAACCTGCACGGAAGTGTTCCAGCATGTGCGGAATGCTACGCGCACAGAAGGTCACAGACTTCACGCGACGGGTGTTGATGTCACCTTCGTTAACGATGGTGGCATTCAGGTGACGCGCCATGTCGATGGCACGGGTCGCAATCAGGTCGAAGCTCCATGGCACCGCGCCGAGCATTGGCAGCGGGCTGGAGGCCGCGAGTTCTGCCGGATCGATTTTCACGACTTTCGCACGGGAAGAGTCATCGAAAATTTCAGACAGGTCAGGACGAGTACGGCCCTGCTCATCAACCGGTGCGTTCAGTTTGTTAACGATAACGCCGGTGATGTTGGTGTTTTTCGCGCCGCCGAAGCTGCTGCGGGTCAGTTCGATGCGTTCTTTCAGCTGTTCCTGAGTGTCGGTGCCCTGAGACATTACGAACACGATTTCCGCATTCAGGGTCTTGGCAATCTCGTAGTTCAGGGAGGTCGCGAACTGATGCTTACGGGTTGGGACCAGGCCTTCAACCAGCACCACTTCAGCATCCTGAGCGTTAGCGTGGTAGTTGGCGATGATCTCTTCCATCAGCACGTCTTTCTGGTTGCTGGACAGCAGAGACTCAACGTGGCTCATCTTCAGCGGTTCAGCCGCTGGCAGATTGGAGTTAGCACGGACGATAGTCGTGGTCTGGTCTGGCGCATCGCCACCAGCACGCGGCTGCGCGATTGGCTTAAAGACGCTCAGACGAACGCCTTTGCGTTCCATAGCACGGATAACGCCAAGGCTGACGCTGGTCAGGCCGACGCTGGTTCCGGTAGGGATCAGCATAATTGTACGGGACACGGTTTATCCTCTTTCGTTACCGCCAGGGGTTGGCGGGTGACAAAACAGCACCGCCAGCTAGGCTGGCGGTGTGGAATCAGGCAGTCAGACGAGCTGCGTCTTGTGCGATAACCAATTCTTCATTGGTCGGGATGACCAGGGCAGGGCGGGTGCCTTCTTTGTTGATGAAGCCAGACTTGCCGAAGCGGGCAGCCAGGTTGCGCTCATGATCAACGTCGAAGCCCAGAACGCCCAGTTTACCCAGGGACAGTTCGCGAACCATTGCGGCGTTTTCGCCGATACCACCGGTGAACACGACTGCGTCCAGACGACCATCCATCAGCGCGGTATAAGAACCGATGTATTTCGCCAGACGGTGGCAGTAAACGTCCATTGCACGTTTAGCGTCAGCTTTGGTTTCGTAGTTGTCTTCGACATAACGGCAGTCGCTGGTGACTTCGGTCAGGCCCAGCAGGCCAGACTCTTTGGTCAGCATTTTGTTGATAGCATCAACGCTCATGCCCAGGGTGTCGTGCAGATGGAAGATGATAGCCGGATCGATGTCACCAGAACGGGTGCCCATTACCAGGCCTTCCAGCGGGGTCAGACCCATGGAGGTATCAACACATTCACCGTTACGAATAGCAGAAACGGAACCACCGTTGCCCAGATGGCAAGTGATGATGTTCAGTTCTTCAACCGGTTTGTTCAGAACTTTAGCGGCTTCCTGAGTCACGAAGAAGTGGCTGGTGCCGTGTGCGCCGTAGCGACGAACGCCGTGTTCTTTGTACAGGCTGTACGGCAGAGCATACAGGTATGATTCTTCTGGCATGGTCTGATGGAACGCGGTGTCGAAGACAGCGACGTTTTTGTCCTTCAGATTCGGGAAGGATTTCAGCGCTTCCGCGATGCCAATCAGGTGCGCAGGGTTGTGCAGCGGTGCAAAAGAGGCTGCATCTTTGATACCCTGAATAACGGAATCGTCGATAACCACGGAGCCAGTGTACTTCTCGCCGCCGTGAACAACACGGTGACCGATGGCAGTCAGCTGGGCTGACAGTTCTGGTTTTTGTGCCAGAATAGTGTTAACGATAAAGTTAAGCGATTCACTGTGAGCGGCGCCTGCACCTAAAGCCGCTTCTTGTTTGCCGCCATCCATTTTCCACTTGAGACGTGCTTCTGGGAGATGGAAACATTCGGCTAAACCAGAGAGGTATTCTTCACCGTTTACCGCATCAATAACGGCGAATTTCAGTGAGGAGCTACCGCAGTTCAGAACCAGTACTAACTTACTCGACATGGAAGTACCTATTAATCTTATGTGGCTAAAAAAACGTCAGTGAGTCAAAGAGCGTAGCGCATGATGACGCTGACATTTATGATTAACATCATGCCTGATACATTTTCTGGCATGACGAAGAATAATCGGGTGTTTCAGGATTCAGTTTTGCACAATTTTCATCCAATGGAAGAATGTGCAATAATTTGACGAATCGCGAGAACGGGTCTACGCCCATCTCAGGCCGCACAGGATACCTGAATGCCGCCTTTATTGCCAAAATGTTTTGAACGTTGTCATGCATAGTTGTTGTTTTGCACGAAATTTTGATTTTTTATCTGTGAAGTTGAGGTAACGCCATGTCGACACCCGAGAACCGCCCGGTTAACTTTTTGAGTTTGTTTGGCCGTGGGCAGCATTACGCTAAGACGTGGCCGTTAGAAAAGCGACTTGCTCCCGTGTTTGTTGAGAACCGCGTGATCCGCGCCACGCGCTATGCCATTCGCATTATGCCCCCGCTGGCGGTGTTTACGCTGTGCTGGCAAATCGCCCTTGGCGGCCAGCTTGGCCCCGCCGTTGCGACCGCGCTGTTTGCGCTGAGTCTGCCGATGCAGGGCATGTGGTGGCTCGGCAAGCGTTCGGTGACGCCATTACCGCCGACCATTCTGAGTTGGTTCTATGAAGTGCGCGGCAAATTGCAGGAGTCCGGCCAGGCGCTGGCCCCGGTGGAGGGTAAACCGGATTACCAGGCATTAGCTGACACGCTTAAGCGCGCCTTCAAACAACTGGATAAAACTTTCCTTGATGATTTGTAATTAACCATCAAAAACGCATATAAAAGAGGGCATACAGTTTGTAAGCCCTCTTTTTTTCTTGCCGTAAGTGCAACAGGAGTCGAAAAATGGAAATGACCAACGCGCAACGTCTGATTTTGTCGAATCAGTACAAAATGATGACCATGATGGATCCCGACAACGCAGAGCGCTATCGCCGCCTGCAAACCATCATCGAGCGTGGCTATGGCCTGCAAATGCGCGAGCTGGACCGCGAATTCGGCCAACTGACCGAAGAAACCTGCCGCACTATCATCGATATCATGGAGATGTACCACGCTCTGCACGTGTCCTGGACCAATCAGAAAGACGCCAACACCATTGATGAACGCCGCGTCACCTTCCTCGGTTTCGACGCTGCAACGGAAGCCCGTTATCTTGGCTACGTACGCTTTATGGTCAACACCGAAGGCCGTTATACCCATTTTGATGCGGGTACCCACGGCTTCAACGCGCAGACCCCAATGTGGGAAAAATACCAGCGTATGCTGGGCGCATGGCACGCATGCCCGCGTCAGTATCATCTGAGCAGCAACGAAATTAATCAGATTATCAACGCCTGATGGAGGCCGCCGTGCAGTGCAAAGGCTTTTTGTTTGACCTCGATGGGACGCTGGTAGATTCGCTGCCAGTGGTGGAGCGTTCCTGGTGTCGCTGGGCCGATCGCCATGACCTGAGCCATAACGAGGTGCTGAATTTCATTCATGGTAAACAGGCGATCACCTCGCTGCGTCACTTCCTCGCGAATAAAACCGAGGCAGAGATCCAGGCTGAATTTGCCTGGCTTGAGCAGGTTGAGGCGCAGGATCTGGAAGGAATAACCGCCTTGCCAGGTGCAGTCGCGCTGCTTAATCATCTGGATGAGTCTGGGATCCCGTGGGCTATAGTGACCTCGGGGACGGTGCCTATCGCCCATGCCCGCCATCGTGCGGCGGGTTTGCCGGAAGCAAAAGTGTTTGTGACCGCCGAGCAGGTCAAACGCGGCAAGCCGGAGCCGGATGCGTATCTGCTCGGGGCTAAGCTTTTAGGGTTTGCCCCTGCGGAATGTGCGGTGGTTGAAGATGCCGCTGCTGGCATGTTGTCGGGTCTGGCGGCGGGCTGTCATGTCATCGCCGTTAACGTTCCTGCCGATGCACCGCGCCTTAACGAGGCGGATTACGTGCTCACCACTCTGGAAGCACTGGACGTCACCCGGCAGCCTGATGGAAATGTCGCCGTGCGCCTGAAAGACTAAATGCATGATATAGCCTCGCTTCGGCGGGGCTTTTTTATGCCAGACTACTCACTCTCTCTTCTGACAAGGACATGTTATGAACGGTGAACTGATTTGGGTACTGTGCCTGCTGGCGGTGGCAGTGCTGCTGTTTGCCACGGGCAAAGTGCGCATGGATGCCGTCGCCTTGCTGGTTATTGTCGCCTTCGTGCTTAGCGGCACGCTCTCCTTAAGCGAAGCCTTTTCCGGCTTTAGCGATCCGAACGTTATCCTCATCGCCGCCCTCTTTATCATCGGCGACGGGTTGGTGCGCACCGGGGTCGCCACCAGCATGGGCTCGTGGCTGGTCAAAGTGGCGGGTAACAGCGAAATCAAAATGCTGGTATTCCTGATGCTGACGGTAGCAGGGCTCGGGGCATTCATGAGTTCGACCGGCGTGGTCGCGATCTTCATTCCGGTGGTGCTGAGCGTGTGTATGCGGATGAACACCTCGCCGTCGCGACTGATGATGCCGTTGAGCTTTGCAGGGCTTATCAGCGGCATGATGACCCTGGTCGCCACCCCGCCGAATCTGGTTATCAACAGCGAACTGCTGCGCGAAGGGCTCGACGGATTCAGCTTTTTCAGCGTGACGCCGATTGGTCTGGTGGTGCTGGTGCTGGGGATCGGCTACATGCTGCTGATGCGCTTTATGCTGCCGGGCAATGAAGACGCGCTCAAAACGGATAAGCGTCGCACCTTCCGCGATCTTAGTAAAGAATACCGTCTGAACGGCCGGGCGCGCCGTCTGGCAATTCGCCCGGGTTCACCGTTGATTGGCCAGCGTCTGGACGATCTCAAGCTGCGCGAGAAGTACGGTGCTAACGTGATAGGCGTGGAGCGCTGGCGGCGTTTTCGTCGGGTGATCGTCAACGTGAACGGCGTGTCGGAATTCCATGCGCGTGACGTTCTGTTGATTGATATGTCTTCCGCAGACGTTGATCTGCGCCAGTTCTGTAGTGAGCAGTTGCTAGAGCCGATGGTGCTGCGCGGAGAGTATTTCTCCGATCAGGCGCTGGATGTGGGGATGGCCGAGGTATCGCTTATCCCTGATTCGGAACTGGTGGGTAAAACGGTGCGTGAAATGGAGTTTCGCAGCCGTTTTGGCCTGAACGTGGTGGGGATGAAACGCGACGGTAAAGCGGTAGAGGGTTCAGTGGTGGATGTCGCTATCGAGCTCGGTGACATCCTGCTGGTGGTCGGCAACTGGAAGCAGATAGCGCTACTTTCCCAGCGCGGGCGTGATGTCGTGGTGCACAACATGCCGATTGAAGTTAACGACGCTTCCCCGGCTCACAGTCAGGCACCCCATGCAATATTTTGCCTGGTGCTGATGGTGGCGCTGATGCTGACCGATGAAATTCCCAACCCGATTGCCGCCATTATTGCCTGTTTGCTGATGGGCAAATTCCGCTGTATCAATGCCGAAAGTGCTTATAAAGCGATTCACTGGCCGAGCATTATTCTCATCGTTGGGATGATGCCGTTTGCGCACGCTTTGCAAAAAACCGGCGGTGTCGATCTGGTGGTGAAAGGGCTGATGGAAGTCGGCGGTGGGCAGGGACCTTACCTGATGCTGGTTTGTCTGTTCGTGATGTGCGCCACGATTGGCCTGTTTATTTCCAACACCGCCACTGCGGTACTGATGGCGCCGATTGCGCTGGCAGCGGCAAAATCAATGGGGGTGTCGCCGTATCCGTTCGCGATGATGGTCGCCATGGCCGCTTCGGCTGCGTTTATGACCCCGGTGTCTTCCCCAGTGAACACCCTGGTGCTTGGGCCTGGAAAATACACCTTCAGCGATTTCGTGAAGATTGGTGTGCCGTTTACCGTGCTGGTGATGGCGGTATGCGTGGTGCTGATCCCGGTGCTGTTCCCGTTTTAATTTGATTTCCCGGCGATGCTAGCGCGGCAGTTTGTAGGTCCTGCAAGCGACGCCCCGCCGGGCAGTTTAAATGTTAAAGCGGCGAGTCCTGGCTTATCTCATCCAGTGACAGCTGGAAACTCGGCACAAACACCTGCATGAAATAATCCATCTCCGGGCTGCGACGTGATTCGAGGGTTTTTTCCAGACGTCCCTTGGCCAGCAGAAACTCATTATTCCCCGCCGAGAGCTCTTCCAGACATTTCAGATATGCGCACAGTGCATCGGCTTGTTTGACCAGCAACCTCTCTTCTTCGCTGGACTGATGCTCATCGATCAGCGGGGCAAAGATATCGCGCAGTTCATCCGGCACCATATCGACCAGCTTCTGCTGGGCAATTTTTTCGATAGCTTTATATTCCTGGGCAATCTGCGAATTGAAATATTTCACCGGTGTCGGCAGGTCGCCGGTCAGCACTTCGGAAGCGTCGTGATACATCGCCAGCAGGGCAATACGCTCCGCGTTCACGTTGCCGTTGAACTTGCGGTTTTTAATCGCTGCCAGGGCGTGAGCGACCATGGCTACCTGCAAACTGTGTTCGGAGACGTTCTCGGTGCGCACGTTGCGCATCAGCGGCCAGCGGTTGATTAACTTCAGACGGGAAAGATGGGCAAAGAAATGGCTCTGGCTCATGGGGTTCCTTGGTGCGTAACAGCAGGTCATCCATTGTGCGCTGAGTTGACCGCCGGATGCAAACCCCGGCGGTCGGCGGTGTTATGCCTGGCGGTAGCCGGAAAGGAAGCGGCCAAAGCGTGAGATAGACATCTCGAGGTCATCCAGACGAGGCAGGGTAACGATACGCACGTGATCCGGCCATGGCCAGTTGAACGCCGTGCCCTGAACCAGGAGCACTTTTTCCTGCAGCAGGAAATCGAGCACCATTTTCTGGTCGTCGTGAATGTTAAAACGCTTGCTGTCGATCTTCGGGAACATGTACAGCGCGCCATTCGGCTTCACGCAGCTCACGCCGGGAATGTCGTTGATCAGCTCCCACGCGCGATTACGTTGTTCGTATAACCGTCCGCCCGGCGCGATAAATTCGCTGATGCTTTGATAGCCACCGAGTGCGGTCTGGATCGCGTGCTGGGCAGGAACGTTGGCGCATAAACGCATAGAGGCCAGCATTTCCAGACCTTCGATATAGCCTTTCGCGTGTTTCTTCGGCCCGTTTAGCACCATCCAGCCCTGACGGAAGCCCGCAACGCGATAGGTTTTGGACAGCCCATTAAAGGTGACGGTCAGCAGATCGGGTGCCAGGGCGGCAATCGAATGATGCTGGGCTTCGTCATACAGAATTTTATCGTAGATTTCGTCGGCAAAAATAATCAGGTTGTTCTGACGAGCGATTTCGACGATTTCCAGCAGCAGCTCTTTGGAATACACCGCGCCGGTCGGGTTATTCGGGTTAATGATCACAATCCCACGGGTGCGCGGGGTGATTTTGCTGCGAATGTCGTCCAGGTCAGGGAACCAGCCAGCCGATTCATCGCAAAGATAATGCACCGCTTTTCCGCTCGAGAGCGAGACTGCCGCTGTCCACAGCGGGTAATCCGGGGCCGGAACCAGCATTTCATCGCCACTGTTAAGCAGCGCCTGCATCGCCTGGACGATAAGCTCAGACACACCGTTGCCGATGTAAATGTCTTCCACCGTCACGTCGCGCATATCACGCGCCTGGTAGTGCTGCATGATGGCCTTGCGTGCCGAATACAGGCCTTTGGAATCGCAGTAGCCTTGGGCGGTCGGAAGGTTGCGGATGACATCGACGAGAATTTCGTCAGGCGCATCAAAACCGAACGGGGCAGGGTTGCCAATGTTCAGCTTAAGAACCTTATTGCCTTCTTCTTCAAGACGTTTAGCTTCTTTAAGTACCGGGCCACGGATGTCGTAACAGACATTATCTAATTTGCTGGATTTTTCGATGGGGGACATGAATCTTGACCTTTTCGCTAGTTCGCCACTCCCTGCCGTGGAAGTCAGCACGGAATAAGGTACTCCCCATCCCGGGTATTTTGAAGGGTTGGCAGGACAATATTTTGCACAACAGATGATGAATATGCGATCTGTTTGTCTGGTAATAGGCCGCTTCGTCTGCCTAAATCACCATGTTTGTGATGAGGTGTGGTGATAAATGTCGTTATTTATGGTTGAGTGTGAATTATTAACTGAATTAAATTCTGTGGCCGACAACTCTACTGTTTGGCTCATTGGGTCAGGTGATGAAAATTTAGGCGCTATCAGGCCGCGCTTTGCTACCCTGATGATGATACTTAATACGGCGTGCTGTGAATGCATTGTTAAGTTTTGTTAAGGAAATCATATTTAAACAATTCTGATTTTTCATTAATTGCAAAGTTATCTCTTTTGTTTGTTAATTTATTTCCGAATATCCATTTTCTATTAAAAATTTATGTAAGATTAAGCTTAATAACACTTATAAGTATAATGTTTTTGCGGTAGGATACCTCGGTCAGCATGCTCAGTTATCTTGCGTAAAGTGATGATTTAGCTTGCTAAAAGAATATAACCTTTTGTTATTACTTGTATTTTTGTCAGATCTGAACAGCGTTTCAAATTTGACATTATTACTGACTGTGCTTCACCAAATCAGAGTGAAAGTAACAGTTTTTTTTGAAAGATCTCACATAAAAGCACCTGAAATAATTAACGCATTTCCAGGTGTAAGCAAAAACCGGGCAGGTCAGCACAAGCAACCTGTAAGTGAATAAATATGATTAACGCAAATCGTCCGATATTAAATCTCGATCTCGATCTGCTGAGAACGTTCGTTGCGGTCGCTGATCTGAACACCTTTGCCGCCGCGGCTGCTGCCGTATGCCGCACCCAGTCTGCGGTAAGCCAGCAAATGCAGCGCCTAGAGCAGCTGGTGGGTAAAGAGCTATTCGCCCGTCACGGGCGTAATAAACTGCTCACCGAACACGGTATTCAGTTGCTGGGCTATGCCCGTAAAATTCTGCGCTTCAATGATGAAGCCTGTACCTCGATGATGTTTAGCTCGTTGCAGGGGATGTTGACTATCGGATCGTCTGACGAATCTGCCGATACGATCCTGCCTTTTTTACTCAATCGCATCAGTTCGGTGTACCCCAAGCTCGCACTTGATGTCCGGGTTAAGCGTCATGCTGAAATGGGCGACATGCTACAGGCGCGCGCGGTTGATTTGGTGTTAACCACACATCGTCTGGCGCAGTTTGAGTCTATTTCACTGCGTACATCGCCAACGCTGTGGTATTGCGCGGCAGATTATCAGATGCCGCCGGGCGAAGCGGTTCCGCTGGTGTTGCTCGACGATCCCAGCCCGTTCCGCGATATGATCATTGATACCCTGAATGCAGCACGCATTCCGTGGCGGCTGGCATATGTTGCCTCGACGCTCTCTGCGGTGCGTGCGGCAGTAAAAGCAGGTTTAGGCGTCACGGCGCGACCGGTAGAGATGATGAGCCCGGAACTGCGCGTATTGGGTAAAAGTGACGGTTTACCCCAATTGCCCGACACCGAATATTTGTTGACCTGCAACAGCCAGAATTCGAATGAACTGGTACAGGCTATTTTTCAGTCTCTCGACAGTGTTAATAATCCCTGGTATCAATACGGGGCATATACCTCCGAAGGGGGAGACGATACCCTTATTGCTGAGAAGGATTTGGACTAATCTGTCCGCCCCTATCTGGTAACAATTTGTAAGTGTAAAAAAAGGCCGCTGACGCATGAATTATGCTCAGCGGCCTTTTTTTTGAACAAAGAGCAATCACCTTTATTGGTAGTCTATTTATTGTCTTTGTTTTTCATATGGTTAACTTGGCAATGGCCTGTTTTTCCTTTCTTTACGCTGACAACTTCCCACTTCCTGCTAATGTTAAAAAAACGGCTGTATTGTTGCCGTTTTTTTGTGTGAATTAACAAAAGCGTGTCTCAGATCAAGAAAATACTCCCCAATGGGGGGAGGAATCACAGGCGATTCCTGTCAAAATAGCAGGGTATTTCGTGTTTAAGCCTCAGACGGACACGATTCACCAACCGTAAATCCTCACTGTTTTTTCGCTACGAAAAGGCTAAAGGGCATTTAATGTTAATGAAAGGTTTTCGGTGTAAATTAATGTGAGGAAACTTTTGTTAAAGTTGACAAAAGGTTATAGAAAGGAGTAAAAAACCACATCATTTAGACGTTTAAGCCTATTTGTGGCACACTTTTTGTGGTTTTTTAATTCCTCCCCATGAATCATGTGGCGTTCATCTGCCAGCCAGAGCAGAGTTCAGCGCTACTTATTTTGGTTAAGCAATGCGTATGTCAACATCCACTGAAGTCATCGCTCATCACTGGGCATTCGCTATATTTCTCATCATTGCCATCGGCCTCTGCTGTCTGATGCTTGTTGGCGGTTGGTATCTCGGCGGTCGCGCACGCGCGCGTAGCAAGAACACTCCGTTCGAGTCGGGTATCGACTCTGTGGGCTCTGCTCGCTTACGTCTCTCGGCGAAGTTCTACCTGGTCGCCATGTTCTTCGTCATCTTCGACGTAGAAGCCCTTTACCTTTACGCATGGTCTACGTCGATTCGCGAAAGCGGATGGGTGGGCTTTGTGGAAGCCGCAATTTTCATTTTAGTGTTACTGGCAGGCCTGGTTTACCTCGTCCGCATCGGCGCACTGGACTGGACGCCTGCGCGTTCCCGTCGCACGCTGGTCAACCCGGAAACCGACAGTACTACTAATCGTCATACGCAGTAAAAGCGAGGCAATAAGATGGATTATACGCTCACCCGCATAGATCCTAACGGTGAGAACGACCGTTACCCCCTGCAGAAACAGGAGATCGTAACCGACCCTCTTGAGCAGGAAGTAAACAAAAGCGTGTACATGGGCAAGCTCGAGCATGCCCTGCATGACATGGTCAACTGGGGTCGCAAGAACTCAATCTGGCCTTACAACTTCGGCCTTTCCTGCTGCTACGTTGAAATGGTGACGTCATTCACTGCGGTGCATGACGTTGCGCGTTTTGGCGCAGAGGTACTGCGTGCTTCCCCGCGTCAGGCCGATCTGATGGTCGTGGCAGGTACCTGCTTCACCAAAATGGCCCCGGTCATTCAGCGCCTGTACGATCAGATGCTGGAGCCGAAGTGGGTTATTTCCATGGGCGCCTGTGCAAACTCTGGCGGCATGTACGACATTTACTCTGTTGTGCAGGGCGTCGATAAGTTTATCCCGGTCGATGTTTACATCCCTGGCTGCCCGCCGCGTCCGGAAGCCTACATGCAGGCTCTGATGCTGCTGCAGGAATCCATCGGTAAAGAACGTCGTCCACTCTCCTGGGTGGTTGGCGATCAGGGCGTGTATCGCGCCAATATGCAATCTGAGCGCGAGCGTAAACGCGGCGAACGTATTGCTGTGACGAATCTGCGGTCACCCGACGAGATTTAACTTTGCGCCTGTGGGCAGTGGACAAAGCCTTCGCATATCAAAATTAATAGCGCGGAGCCACGCCCAACAGTCACCACGGAACTTTTGCAATGGTGAACAATATGACCGATTTAACCGCGCATGAAGCCGCCGCATGGCAGACCCGGGATCATCTCGACGACCCGGTGATTGGCGAACTGCGCAACCGTTTTGGGCCGGATGCCTTTACCGTTCAGCCGACCCGCACCGGGGTACCTGTTGTTTGGGTTAAGCGTGAACAGTTACTGGAAGTGGTCGATTTCCTCAAGAAATTGCCGAAACCTTACGTCATGCTGTTTGATTTACACGGCATGGACGAGCGTCTGCGCACTCACCGTGACGGGTTACCCGCCGCGGATTTTTCCGTTTTCTACCATCTGATTTCTATCGACCGCAACCGCGACATCATGCTCAAGGTGGCGTTGTCTGAGAACGATCTGAATGTGCCGACGCTGACCAAACTCTTCCCGAACGCCAACTGGTATGAGCGCGAAACCTGGGAAATGTTTGGCATTAACATCCAGGGCCACCCGAATCTGCGTCGCATCATGATGCCGGATACCTGGGAAGGGCACCCGCTGCGTAAAGACTACCCTGCGCGCGCCACCGAATTCGACCCGTTTGAGCTGACCAAAGCTAAACAGGATCTGGAGATGGAAGCGCTGACCTTCAAGCCGGAAGAGTGGGGCATGAAGCGCAGCAGCGAAAACGAGGACTTCATGTTCCTCAACCTCGGTCCTAACCACCCGTCCGCGCACGGTGCGTTCCGTATCATCCTGCAGCTGGATGGCGAAGAAATTGTCGACTGCGTGCCTGATATCGGCTACCACCACCGTGGTGCTGAGAAAATGGGCGAGCGTCAGTCCTGGCACAGCTACATTCCGTACACCGACCGTATCGAGTATCTCGGCGGCTGCGTGAACGAAATGCCATACGTGCTGGCAGTTGAAAAACTGGCAGGCATCAAAGTGCCTGAGCGCGTCGACGTTATCCGCGTCATGCTCTCTGAGCTGTTCCGTATCAACAGCCACCTGCTGTACATCTCGACCTTCATTCAGGACGTCGGTGCCATGACGCCGGTGTTCTTTGCCTTTACCGACCGTCAGAAAATCTACGATCTGGTAGAAGCGATCACCGGTTTCCGTATGCACCCGGCGTGGTTCCGCATTGGCGGCGTCGCGCACGACCTGCCGCGTGGCTGGGATCGTCTGCTGCGTGAATTCCTCGACTGGATGCCGAAACGTCTGGCGTCTTACGAGAAAGCCGCACTGCGTAACTCCATTCTGAAAGGCCGTTCTCAGGGCGTTGCCGCTTACACCGCGAAAGAAGCGCTGGAGTGGGGCACCACGGGGGCTGGCCTGCGTGCTACCGGGATCGACTTCGATATCCGTAAGGCGCGTCCGTACTCTGGTTATGAAAACTTCGACTTCGAAATCCCGGTAGGTGGTGGTGTATCCGACTGCTACACCCGCGTGATGCTGAAAGTGGAAGAGCTGCGCCAGAGCCTGCGCATTCTTGAGCAGTGTCTGAAGAACATGCCGGAAGGCCCGTTCAAAGCGGATCACCCGCTGACGACGCCGCCACCGAAAGAGCGCACGCTGCAGCATATCGAAACCCTGATCACTCACTTCCTGCAGGTTTCCTGGGGCCCGATTATGCCGGCCAACGAATCCTTCCAGATGATTGAGGCGACCAAGGGCATCAACAGTTACTACCTGACAAGCGACGGCAGCACCATGAGCTACCGCACCCGTATCCGTACGCCGAGCTATGCGCACCTGCAGCAGATCCCGGCGGCGATCCGCGGAAGCCTGGTATCCGACCTGATCGTTTATCTGGGTAGTATCGATTTTGTTATGTCAGATGTGGACCGCTAATTATGCACGAGAATCAACAACCACAAACCGAGGCTTTTGAGCTGAGTGCGGCCGAGCGTGACGCTATCGAGCACGAAAAGCATCACTACGAAGACCCGCGTGCGGCGTCCATTGAAGCGCTGAAGATTGTTCAGAAACAGCGCGGCTGGGTGCCGGATGGGGCGATTTACGCCATCGCCGACGTGCTGGGTATCCCGGCAAGCGATGTCGAGGGCGTGGCCACGTTCTACAGCCAAATCTTCCGCCAGCCGGTAGGCCGCCACGTGATCCGCTACTGCGACAGCGTGGTGTGTCATATCACGGGTTATCAGGGCATTCAGTCCGCTATTGAAGCGAAGCTGAATATCAAGCCGGGCCAGACCACCTTTGATGGTCGCTTCACCCTGCTGCCAACCTGCTGTCTGGGCAACTGCGACAAGGGGCCGACCATGATGATTGATGAGGACACTCACAGCCATCTGACGCCGGAAGCGATTCCTGACCTGCTGGAGCAGTACAAATAATGAAAGATATTATCCTGACTCCTGAGACGCATCCGCTGACCTGGCGTCTGCGCGAGGATAAACAGCCGGTCTGGCTTGACGAATATCAGGCGAAAAATGGCTACGCCGGGGCGCGTAAAGCGCTCGGTGGCATGGCGCCTGACGAGATTGTCAATCAGGTCAAAGACGCCGGGCTGAAAGGCCGTGGCGGCGCGGGCTTCTCCACCGGTTTGAAGTGGAGC
Organism: Scandinavium sp. M-37; assembly: GCF_043558715.1. NCBI lineage: Bacteria > Pseudomonadati > Pseudomonadota > Gammaproteobacteria > Enterobacterales > Enterobacteriaceae > Scandinavium > Scandinavium sp. M-37. The sequence goes on along the minus strand of NZ_JBIGIN010000005.1, from coordinate 143,917 downwards.
CTGATGCCAAAAGACGAATCCATGAACATCCGTTACCTGCTGTGTAACGCCGATGAAATGGAGCCGGGCACCTATAAAGACCGCCTGCTGATGGAACAGCTGCCGCACCTGCTGGTGGAAGGCATGCTGATTTCGGCGTTCGCGCTGAAAGCCTATCGCGGCTACATCTTCCTGCGTGGCGAATATATCGAAGCGGCGGTTCACCTGCGTCGTGCGATTGCCGAAGCGACCGAAGCCGGTCTGCTCGGGAAAAACATTCTCGGTTCCGGTTTCGACTTCGAACTGATCGTGCACACCGGTGCGGGGCGTTACATCTGCGGGGAAGAAACCGCGCTGATTAACTCCCTTGAAGGCCGTCGTGCCAACCCGCGTTCCAAGCCGCCGTTCCCGGCGAGCTCCGGCGTGTGGGGTAAGCCGACCTGCGTCAACAACGTCGAAACCCTGTGCAACGTCCCAGCCATCCTCGCCAACGGCGTGGAGTGGTACCAGAACATCTCGAAAAGCAAAGATGCGGGCACCAAGCTGATGGGCTTCTCCGGTCGCGTGAAGAATCCAGGCGTCTGGGAGCTGCCGTTTGGCACCACCGCGCGTGAAATTCTGGAAGATTACGCGGGCGGTATGCGCGATGGCTTTAAATTTAAAGCCTGGCAGCCGGGCGGGGCAGGGACCGACTTCCTGACCGAAGCGCACCTCGACTTACCGATGGAATTTGAAAGCATCGGCAAAGCGGGTAGCCGTCTGGGTACTGCGCTGGCGATGGCCGTTGACCATGAAATTGGCATGGTGGGTCTGGTGCGTAACCTCGAAGAGTTCTTCGCCCGCGAATCCTGCGGCTGGTGTACGCCGTGCCGTGATGGTCTGCCGTGGAGCGTAAAAATTCTGCGTGCTATCGAACGTGGCGAAGGCCAGCCGGGCGACATCGAGACACTTGAGCAACTGTGTCGATTCCTCGGGCCGGGCAAGACCTTCTGTGCGCATGCGCCAGGTGCGGTCGAGCCGCTGCAGAGCGCGATTAAATATTTCCGCGACGAATTCGAAGCAGGCATCAAGCAGCCGAGCAGCAATACCCACGCGATTGGTGGTATTCAGCCTAACCTGCTGAAAGCACGCTGGTAACGACCTAAGAATTTTGATTAACGCCCCGTTTCGACGGGGCCAACTGGAAGCACGCTAATGGCTACGATTCATGTAGACGGCAAAGAATACGAGGTCAACGGAGCGGACAACCTGTTACAGGCTTGCCTCTCTCATGGCCTTGATATTCCCTATTTTTGCTGGCATCCGGCGCTGGGAAGCGTTGGCGCCTGCCGCCAGTGTGCGGTGAAGCAATATCAAAACGCGGAAGACACGCGTGGCCGCCTGGTGATGTCCTGTATGACTCCGGCATCCGATGGCACCTTTATTTCTATTGATGACGACGAAGCGAAACAGTTCCGTGAAAGCGTCGTGGAATGGTTGATGACCAACCACCCGCACGACTGCCCGGTCTGTGAAGAAGGCGGCAACTGCCACCTGCAGGATATGACCGTCATGACCGGTCACAGCTTCCGTCGCTATCGTTTCACCAAGCGTACCCACCGCAATCAGGATCTGGGGCCGTTCATCTCTCATGAAATGAACCGCTGCATCGCCTGCTACCGCTGCGTGCGTTACTACAAAGATTACGCTGATGGCACCGATTTGGGTGTGTACGGCGCGCACGACAACGTCTACTTCGGTCGTCCGGAAGATGGCACGCTGGAGAGCGAATTCTCCGGTAACCTCGTTGAAATCTGCCCAACCGGCGTTTTCACCGACAAAACCCACTCCGAGCGTTATAACCGTAAATGGGACATGCAGTTTGCACCAAGCATCTGCCAGCAGTGTTCTCTGGGGTGTAACACCAGTCCGGGCGAGCGCTACGGCGAACTGCGTCGTATCGAAAACCGTTACAACGGGACCGTCAACCACTACTTCCTCTGCGACCGGGGTCGTTTCGGTTACGGTTACGTGAACCTGAAAGACCGTCCACGTCAGCCGGTTCAGCGTCGTGGCGATGACTTCATTACCCTCAACGCCGAACAGGCGATGCAGGGCGCGGCCGATATTCTGCGCCAGTCGAAGAAAGTTATCGGTATCGGTTCCCCGCGTGCGAGCGTGGAAAGCAACTTCGCGCTGCGTGAACTGGTCGGGGCGGAAAACTTCTATACCGGTATCGCCAAAGGCGAGCAGGAACGTCTGCAACTGGCACTGAAAGTGCTGCGCGAAGGCGGTATTCATACCCCTGCACTGCGTGATATCGAATCTTACGATGCGGTACTGGTTCTCGGGGAAGACATCACCCAGACCGGCGCTCGCGTTGCGCTGGCTGTTCGCCAGGCGGTGAAGGGGAAAGCACGTGAAATGTCCGCGGCACAGAAAGTGGCTGACTGGCAGATTGCGGCAATCCTCAACATCGGTCAGCGTGCGAAACATCCGCTGTTCGTGACCAACGTCGACAACACGCGTCTGGACGACATCGCGGCGTGGACCTACTGCGCCCCGGTAGAAGATCAGGCGCGTTTAGGCTTTGCCATCGCCCATGCGCTGGATAACAGTGCCCCTGCGGTAGACGGTCTGAGCAATGACCTGAAAGGCAAAGTGGACGTGATCGTACAGGCTCTGGCCGGTGCGAAAAAACCACTGATTATTTCCGGCACCAACTCCGGTAGCGCTGAAATCATTCAGGCCGCAGCCAACGTGGCCAAAGCCCTGAAGGGCCGTGGCGCAGACGTCGGCGTGACCATGATTGCCCGCGCGGTGAACAGCGTTGGCCTCGGCATGATTGGCGGTGGCTCGCTGGAAGAAGCCCTCGACGAACTGGAAAGCGGTTCTGCCGATGCGGTGGTGGTTCTGGAAAACGATCTGCATCGTCACGCTTCTGCTGCCCGCGTTGATGCTGCGCTGTCTAAAGCGCCGCTGGTGATGGTTATCGACCATCAGCGTACCGCTATCATGGACAAAGCCCATCTGGTGCTGTCCGCCGCGAGCTTCGCGGAAAGCGATGGCACCGTCATCAACAACGAAGGCCGCGCCCAGCGTTTCTTCCAGGTTTATGATCCGGCTTACTACGACCGTAACATCATCATGCTGGAAAGCTGGCGCTGGCTGCACTCCCTGCACAGCACCCTGGAAAGCCGTGAAGTGGACTGGACGCAGTTGGATCACGTGATTGACGCCGCCGTGGCTGCGCTGCCGCAGCTGGCAGGCATCAAAGATGCGGCCCCGGATGCCTCGTTCCGTATTCGTGGTCAGAAGCTGGCCCGTTCGCCTATTCGCTCCAGCGGTCGTACCGCCATGCGCGCGAATATCAGCGTACACGAGCCGCGTCAGCCGCAGGATAAAGACACCATGTTCGCCTTCTCAATGGAAGGGAACAACCAGCCAACGGCCGCCCGGTCGCAAATTCCATTTGCGTGGGCGCCAGGCTGGAACTCCCCGCAGGCATGGAACAAGTTCCAGGCGGAAGTGGGTGGACATCTGCGTAATGGCGACCCAGGCGTGCGTCTGATTGAAGCGTCTGAAAAGGGTCTGGCTTACTTTGAGCAGGTTCCAGCGAGCTTCGAAGCGCAGGATGGTCAGTGGCGTATCGCGCCTTACTATCACCTGTTCGGCAGTGACGAACTGTCACAGCGTGCGCCGGTCTTCCAGCAACGTATGCCGCAGCCGTACATCAAGCTGAACCCGGCCGATGCCGCGAAGCTTGGCGTTAACGCGGGTTCTCTGCTGGCAATCAGCTACGACGGTCAGACCATCAACCTGCCACTGGTGCTTTCCGACGCACTGACAGCAGGGCAGGTCGGACTGCCAATGGGTATGCCGGGTATTGCGCCAGTGCTGGCGGGTGCGCGTATTGAAAATCTGCAGGAGGCGAAAGCATGAGTTGGTTAACACCGGATGTTATCGACATTCTGTTAAGCATCCTGAAAGCGGTCGTTATTCTGCTGGTGGTTGTCACCTGCGGAGCGTTCATGAGCTTTGGTGAACGTCGTCTGCTCGGTCTGTTCCAGAACCGTTATGGACCGAACCGCGTAGGCTGGGGTGGTTCACTCCAGCTGGTGGCAGACATGATCAAGATGTTCTTCAAAGAGGACTGGGTCCCGAAATTTACCGACAAGGTTATCTTTACCCTTGCACCGGTCATCGCGTTCACCTCTTTGCTGCTGTCGTTCGCCATTGTCCCGGTCAGTCCGACCTGGGTGGTCGCTGACCTCAACATCGGTATCCTGTTCTTCCTGATGATGGCAGGCCTGGCGGTTTACGCCGTACTGTTCGCGGGCTGGTCGAGTAACAACAAATACTCACTGCTCGGCGCAATGCGTGCGTCCGCTCAGACCCTGAGCTACGAAGTGTTCCTCGGCCTGTCGCTGATGGGCGTCGTGGCACAGGCTGGCTCCTTCAACATGACCGATATCGTCAATAACCAGGCGCATCTGTGGAACGTGATTCCACAGTTCTTCGGCTTCATCACTTTCGCCATCGCGGGCGTTGCGGTTTGTCACCGTCACCCGTTTGACCAGCCGGAAGCGGAGCAGGAACTGGCCGACGGTTACCACATTGAATATTCCGGCATGAAGTTCGGTTTGTTCTTCGTCGGTGAATATATCGGTATTGTCACCGTTTCAGCGCTGATTGTGACGCTGTTCTTCGGTGGCTGGCAGGGTCCGTTCTTACCACCGTTCATCTGGTTCGCGCTGAAAACCGCGTTCTTCATGATGATGTTCATTTTGATCCGTGCTGCATTGCCGCGTCCGCGTTATGACCAGGTGATGTCCTTCGGCTGGAAAGTATGCCTGCCGCTGACGCTGATCAACTTGTTGGTAACGGCGGCTGTCATTCTTTGGCAGGCGCAATAAGGGGCGAATAGACCATGACCTTAAAAGAATTATTAGTGGGCTTTGGCACCCAGGTTCGCAGTATCTGCATGATCGGGATGCATGCGTTCGCCAAACGCGAAACGCAGATGTATCCGGAAGAGCCGGTTTATCTGCCGCCGCGCTACCGTGGCCGTATCGTGCTGACGCGCGATCCGGACGGGGAAGAGCGTTGCGTAGCCTGTAACCTGTGTGCGGTAGCCTGTCCGGTTGGCTGTATCTCTTTGCAAAAAGCAGAGACCAAAGACGGCCGCTGGTATCCAGAGTTTTTCCGCATTAACTTCTCGCGCTGCATTTTCTGCGGTCTGTGTGAAGAAGCGTGCCCGACCACGGCGATTCAGTTGACCCCGGATTTCGAACTGGGTGAATACAAGCGTCAGGATCTGGTGTACGAGAAAGAGGATCTGCTGATTTCCGGTCCGGGCAAATACCCGGAATATAACTTCTACCGGATGGCGGGTATGGCAATCGACGGCAAAGATAAGGGCGAAGCAGAGAACGAAGCCAAGCCTATCGACGTCAAGAGCCTGTTACCGTAAGGAGAGGGGCAATGGAATTCGCATTTTATATTTGTGGTCTGGTCGCCATCCTGGCCACGCTGCGGGTCATCACGCACACCAATCCGGTGCATGCGCTGCTGTACCTGATTATCTCCCTGCTGGCGATTGCCGGGGTGTTCTTCTCGCTCGGCGCGTACTTCGCCGGTGCGCTGGAGATAATCGTCTACGCCGGGGCCATCATGGTGCTGTTCGTGTTCGTGGTGATGATGCTCAACCTGGGCGGAGCCGAAATCGAGCAGGAACGTCAGTGGCTGAAGCCGCAGGTCTGGATTGGGCCTGGCGTACTGTCCGTGGTTCTGCTGGCGGTGATTGTTTACGGTATCCTGGGCGTTAGCGACCAGGGCATCGACGGCAACGCCATCGGCGCGAAAGAAGTGGGTATCGCCCTGTTTGGTCCGTACGTACTGGCGGTGGAGCTGGCCTCCATGCTGCTGCTGGCGGGCCTGGTTGTGGCCTTCCATCTGGGACGTGAAGATCGTGCCGGGGAAGTGCTGAGCAACCGTGTGAACGATAGCGCGAAAAGAAAATCGGAGGAGCAAGCATGATCCCCTTAACACATGGACTGATCCTCGCCGCGATCCTCTTCGTTCTCGGTCTGACCGGTCTGGTTATCCGCCGCAACCTGCTGTTTATGTTGATCGGTCTGGAAATCATGATTAACGCCGCCGCGCTGGCCTTTGTGGTCGCGGGCAGCTACTGGGGCCAGACCGACGGTCAGGTGATGTATATCCTCGCTATCAGCCTCGCGGCTGCGGAGGCGAGTATTGGCCTGGCGCTGCTGCTGCAGCTCCACCGTCGTCGCCAGAACCTGAACATCGATTCAGTAAGTGAGTTGCGTGGATGAACATGCTTGCCTTAACCATTATTTTGCCATTGATTGGCTTCCTGCTGCTCTCCTTCTCCCGTGGCCGCTGGTCGGAAAACGTTTCCGCTACCATCGGTATGGGGTCTGTCGGCCTGGCAGCGCTGGTCACCGCGTATGTTGGCGTTGATTTCTTCGCCAACGGCAAACAGGCCATCAGCGTTCCGCTGTGGAATTGGATGTCGGTCGGTGATTTCAACATTGGCTTCAACCTGGTGCTGGATGGCCTGTCGCTGACCATGCTCTCTGTGGTCACCGGTGTCGGCTTCCTGATCCACATGTTCGCCTCCTGGTACATGCGCGGGGAAGAGGGTTACTCCCGCTTCTTCGCCTACACCAACCTGTTCATCGCGAGCATGGTGGTACTGGTGCTGGGCGATAACCTGCTGCTGATGTATCTGGGCTGGGAAGGCGTGGGCCTGTGCTCCTATCTGCTGATCGGTTTCTACTATACCGATCCGAAGAATGGCGCTGCGGCGATGAAAGCCTTCGTGGTGACCCGTGTCGGTGACGTGTTCCTCGCGTTCGCGCTGTTCATTCTCTACAACGAACTGGGCACGCTGAACTTCCGCGAAATGGTTGAACTGGCTCCACAGCACTTCGAAGCGGGCAACAACATGTTGACCTGGGCGACGCTGATGCTGCTGGGCGGTGCGGTCGGTAAATCGGCACAGCTGCCGTTGCAGACCTGGCTTGCGGACGCAATGGCTGGCCCAACGCCGGTTTCAGCGCTGATCCACGCCGCGACCATGGTAACCGCAGGTGTCTACCTGATTGCCCGTACTCACGGTCTGTTCCTGATGACGCCGGAAATTCTGCATCTGGTGGGTATTGTTGGTGCGGTAACGCTGGTGCTGGCAGGTTTCGCTGCGCTGGTGCAAACCGACATCAAACGCGTACTCGCCTACTCCACCATGAGCCAGATTGGCTACATGTTCCTGGCGCTGGGCGTACAGGCGTGGGATGCAGCGATTTTCCATCTGATGACGCACGCGTTCTTTAAAGCGCTGCTGTTCCTCTCGTCTGGTTCGGTCATCCTGGCCTGCCATCACGAGCAGAACATCTTCAAAATGGGTGGCCTGCGTAAGTCGATTCCGCTGGTGTATGTCTGCTTCCTGGTCGGGGGGGCTGCGCTGTCTGCGCTGCCGCTGATTACCGCAGGCTTCTTCAGTAAAGACGAAATCCTTGCCGGAGCCATGGCGAACGGTCACATCAATCTGATGGTGGCGGGTCTGGTAGGGGCGTTCATGACCTCCCTGTATACCTTCCGCATGATCTTCATCGTGTTCCACGGCAAAGAGCAGATCCATGCTCACGCAGGGAAGGGGATTACCCATCACCTGCCGCTTATCGTGCTGCTCATTCTGTCCACCTTCGTGGGCGCGATGATTGTGCCGCCGTTGCAGGGTGTCCTGCCGCAGACCACAGAACTTGAACATAGCCACGTGCTGACGCTGGAAATTACCTCCGGGATCGTCGCGATTGCTGGCATTCTGATTGCCGCATGGCTGTGGCTGGGTAAACGTACGCTGGTTACCGCGATCGCCAACAGCGCACCGGGCCGTCTGCTCGGGACCTGGTGGTACAACGCCTGGGGCTTCGACTGGCTGTACGACAAAATCTTCGTCAAACCGTATCTGGGCATTGCGTGGCTGTTGAAACGCGATCCGCTGAACAGTCTGATGAATATCCCGGCCATTCTTTCGCGCTTTGCGGGCAAAGGCCTGCTGATCAGCGAGAACGGTTACCTGCGCTGGTATGTGGCATCCATGAGCATTGGCGCAGTGGTTGTTCTCGCGCTGCTGATGGTGTTGCGTTGAGTTTCAGGATTGGGGTTGTTTTGCCCGGTGGCGCTGCGCTTACCGGGCCTACATGAACCGTAGGTCGGATAAGCGAAGCACCATCCGACATAATAGCCCAAGGTTATTTTTTAGAATTCGTTGAAAATCTGTTCCTGAAGTACAGGCGTCATCGGCGAAGTCAGACCGGAGACCGCCAGCGCACAGCAACCGGGGCGTACTGAAGTACGTGAGGATTGCGAGCACTGCCGGAATTCGGGCTGGCGAGCGAGATAGCCTGAGCAGGAGTAAATATAAGGGACATACGTAGCTATGTTATTACCCTGGTTGATACTAATCCCGTTTATCGGCGGCTTCTTATGCTGGCAGACCGAACGCTTCGGCGTGAAGATGCCGCGCTGGATTGCGCTGATTACAATGGGACTGACGCTGGCCCTGTCCCTGCAACTGTGGTTGCAGGGCGGCTACTCTCTGACGCAAGCCGCGGGCATCCCGCAATGGCAGTCTGAATTTATTCTGCCGTGGATCCCACGCTTTGGCATTACGGTTCACCTCGCTATCGACGGTCTGTCGCTGCTGATGGTGGTGCTGACCGGCCTGCTCGGCGTACTGGCAGTGCTCTGTTCCTGGCGTGAAATTGAAAAATACCAGGGCTTCTTCCACCTCAACCTGATGTGGATCCTGGGCGGCGTGATCGGCGTGTTCCTCGCCATCGACCTGTTCCTGTTCTTCTTCTTCTGGGAGATGATGCTGGTTCCGATGTACTTCCTGATCGCGCTGTGGGGCCACAAAGCCTCTGACGGTAAAACGCGTATCACGGCGGCAACCAAGTTCTTCATCTATACCCAGGCGAGTGGTCTGGTGATGTTGATTTCGATTCTGGCGCTGGTGTTCGTACACTACAACGCGACCGGGGTCTGGACCTTCAACTACGAGCAACTGCTGAAAACGCCGATGGCCCACAACGTGGAATATCTGCTGATGCTGGGCTTCTTCATCGCCTTCGCGGTGAAAATGCCGGTGGTTCCGCTGCACGGCTGGCTGCCAGATGCGCACTCCCAGGCACCGACCGCAGGTTCTGTAGACCTGGCCGGTATCTTGCTGAAAACCGCAGCCTACGGTCTGCTGCGTTTCGCGCTGCCGCTGTTCCCGAACGCGTCCGCCGAGTTCGCACCGATTGCCATGTGGTTGGGTGTTATCGGTATCTTCTACGGCGCGTGGATGGCCTTCACTCAGTACGACATCAAGCGTCTGATTGCTTACACCTCCGTGTCGCACATGGGCTTCGTGCTGATTGCGATTTACACCGGTAGCCAGCTGGCATACCAGGGTGCCGTGATTCAGATGATTGCGCACGGTCTGTCCGCAGCGGGTCTGTTCATTCTGTGTGGTCAGCTGTACGAGCGTCTGCATACCCGTGACATGCGTATGATGGGCGGTCTGTGGAGCAAAATTAAATGGCTGCCTGCGCTGTCAATGTTCTTCGCAGTGGCAACACTGGGGATGCCGGGTACCGGTAACTTCGTCGGCGAATTCATGATCCTGTTCGGCGCATTCCATGTGGTGCCGGGTATCACCGTGATTTCCACCTTCGGTCTGGTCTTCGCCTCTGTTTACTCGCTGGCGATGCTGCATCGCGCTTACTTCGGTAAAGCGAAAAGCGAAATTGCGGCCAAAGAACTGCCAGGGATGTCGCTGCGCGAGCTGTTTATCATCCTGCTGTTAGTGGTGCTGCTGGTTCTGCTCGGGTTCTACCCACAGCCGATCCTCGACACCTCACATGCTGCGATGGGCAATATTCAGCAGTGGTTTGTTAATTCTGTTTCTACTACAAGGCCGTAAATCGCCATGACAATAACTCCACAACAACTGATCGCACTGCTACCGCTGCTGATCGTCGGCTTGACGGTGGTGGTTGTGATGCTCTCCATTGCGTGGCGACGCAATCATTTCTTCAATGCCACGCTGTCGGTTATCGGGCTGAACGTCGCCCTGCTGTCGCTCTGGTTCGTGGGTCACGCGGGTGCAATGGACGTGACGCCGCTGATGCGCGTCGATGGTTATGCCATGCTTTACACCGGGCTGGTGCTGCTGGCGAGTCTCGCCACCTGTACCTTTGCCTATCCGTGGCTTGAGGGCTATTACGACAACAAAGAAGAGTTCTACCTGCTGGTGCTGATTGCAGCCCTGGGTGGCATTCTGCTGGCGAACGCTAACCACATGGCGGCCCTGTTCCTCGGGATCGAGCTTATCTCGCTCCCGCTGTTTGGCCTCATTGGTTATGCCTACCGCCAGAAGCGTTCGCTGGAAGCCAGCATCAAATACACCATTCTGTCTGCCGCAGCATCTTCCTTCCTGCTGTTCGGTATGGCGCTGGTGTACGCGAACTCCGGCAGCCTGTCGTTCCTGGCGCTGGGTAAAGCACTGGCCGACAACATGCTGCATGAGCCGCTGCTGCTGGCTGGCCTGGGCCTGATGATTGTTGGCCTCGGCTTTAAACTTTCTCTGGTTCCGTTCCACCTGTGGACGCCAGACGTGTATCAGGGTGCGCCTGCCCCGGTCTCCACCTTCCTGGCGACCGCGAGTAAAATCGCTATCTTTGGCGTGGTGATGCGTCTGTTCCTGTACGCGCCGGTGGGCGACAGTGAAGCCGTGCGTGTGGTGCTGGGCGTGATTGCCTTCGTATCCATCATCTTCGGTAACCTGATGGCCCTGAGCCAGACCAACATCAAGCGTCTGCTCGGTTACTCCTCCATCTCGCACCTGGGTTATCTGCTGGTGGCACTGATTGCGCTGCACAGCGGCAAGATGTCCATGGAAACCGTGGGCGTGTACCTGGCGGGTTACCTGTTCAGCAGCCTCGGCGCATTCGGCGTGGTCAGCCTGATGTCCAGCCCGTACCGTGGCCCGGATGCAGATTCTCTGTACTCCTACCGTGGTCTGTTCTGGCACCGTCCGATCCTGTCTGCCGTCATGACGGTGATGATGCTGTCTCTGGCAGGGATCCCGATGACGCTCGGCTTTATCGGTAAGTTCTACGTGCTGGCGGTCGGTGTTCAGGCTCACCTGTGGTGGCTGACGGCGGCGGTGGTGATTGGTTCCGCGATTGGTCTCTACTACTACCTGCGCGTAGCGGTGAGTCTGTATCTGGAAGCGCCACAGCAGCTGAACCGCGATGCGCCATCAAACTGGCAATACAGCGCTGGCGGTATCGTGGTACTGATTTCCGCGCTGCTGGTGCTGATCCTCGGTATCTATCCTCAACCGCTGATAACGATTGTTCAGATGGCAATGCCGATGATGTAAAAACAAAAAAACCCGCTTCGGCGGGTTTTTTTATGGATGTGTTTAAATCACACCGACTGTAATCGACTGATCAGCGGCCCCTCTTCGCGACGGTCAGCACGCTCCAGCACTTCCTTAATCACCGATGACAGCTCGTTGATTTCGAACTTGGCGACGTAGCCATCGGCTTTCACTTTGCGGATATGATCTTCGTTGGCATTACCTGACAGCGACGAGTGGATAACCACCGGGATTGCCTTCAGGCGCGGGTCAGATTTGATTTTGCGCGTCAGGGTGAAGCCGTCCATTTCGGGCATTTCAAGGTCGGTCAGTACCAGCGCAATCTTATCGGTCACCGGCACGCCTTCGTTCAGCGCTTCTTTCGCCAGCTTCTCAATCGTCTCCCACGCCTGCAGTCCGGTGATATGCATTTTCGCCGGGATTTCCATCGCCTGGAGGCCTTTCTCCAGCATCGCCCGCGCGACCTTCGAGTCTTCAGCAACAATCGCTGTGGCACCCGGTTTGATGCGCTGTTTCGGCGCGGTCAGGCGCGTGGCGTGCAAATCATGGTCAGCTGGCACGATGTCATACAGGATTTGCTCCACGTCGATAACCATCGCCAGGTTATTGCTGTCTCGCTCATTGTCCAGACAGGCAATGCTGGTGATGTACTGACCGTTCACGGCTTTTTCTGCGGTATGCACCTGGGTCCAGTCGAGGCGAATGATGTTCTCTACTGACTCCACCGCAAACGCCTGCACGCTGCGGGCATATTCGGTGATCAGCAGAATATTGAGGCCGCTTTCTGCTTTGCACCCCAGCACTGACGGCAGGTCAATAACCGGGATAATCTGGTCGCGAATATTCACCATCCCCATCACCGGGGCCTTAATACCCGCCGGTTTGGTGAACGAGGGCATCGGCACAATTTCGCGCAGTTTAAAAACGTTAATGCCGAACAGTTCGGACTTGTCACCTTCAGCCGACGCTCCCAGGCGGAACAGCAGCAGTTCAAAGCGGTTCGACAGAGTCAGATTGGCTCTGTCGTCGATATCTTTCTGGAAATTATCCATCTTGCCCTCAGAGTAAACAGTCAGGTCGTGCCTTTACTCTGTTATCGGCAAATATCATTAAAAGTTAAACCAAAGGGAACACGCTAAAATCTTCTGCCAGTTCGCAGGGTTCAAATACGCTGCGACATTCGGCCAGCAGGCGCTGACAGCCGTGCCAGTCATAGCGAGAGCTGACGTGGGTAATGATCAGCTTGCCGACCTTCGCCTCGCGGGCTAGCTGTGCGGCCTGAACGGAGGAGGAGTGCCCGCGGCTGTTGGCTTTTTCCACCATCTCATGTTCAAGCGTGGTTTCATGCACCATCACATCGACACCCTTCGCCAGCTCAAGCGCGGCCGGGCAAGGGGCGGTATCGCCGAAAATGGCCAGGCTGATACCCGGTGTGCTTGGGCCAAGATAGTCCTGACCGTTCACAATGCGTCCGTCGGGCATTTCTACCGTCAGCCCTTTTTTTAGCTGCTGGAACAGCGGCCCGGCTTTAATGCCGTCGGCCAGTAGGCGGGCGGCATCGAGCGGGCCGGGTTTATCATGCTGGTCAATGCGATAGCCATAACATTCCACCGGGTGATTGAGCGGATAAGCGCTGACCTTAAAAAAGCCATCGTCAAACACCAGGCCGGGGGTGACCTCTTCAATGGTGAGCGGATAATCGGTCCACGACCCGCTCAAACGCAGGGCGGTTTCAACAAACTCACGAATGCCTTTCGGGCCATAAATCGTCAGCGGCGAGGGATTCCCCTGCATCGAACGGCTGCACAGCAGGCCCGGCAAGCCAAAAAGATGATCGCCATGCAGATGGGTGATGAAAATTTTATCGAGTTTGCCCGGATGATGGCTGGTCTTCAGAAACTGGTGCTGCGTACCTTCCCCGCAGTCGAACAGCCACATCTGCGAAAGGTTTGGCTGTTGCAAATTCAGGACCATCGACGTCATATTACGGTGACGGGTAGGTACACCTGCGGATGTCCCGAGAAAAATCAATTCCATAACGCAATCACCTCAAAGCGTTAAATAAAAAAGACAGTATAACGGAGCACAATATGATTCAGTGGAACGATCTTCATCACAGCCAGTTAACCGTTCAACAGCTGTACGCGATACTGCAACTGCGCTGTGAGGTGTTTGTGGTGGAGCAGGCCTGCGCTTATCAGGATGTCGATGGCGATGATCTGGTCGGCGAGAACCGACACCTCCTCGGCTGGCGCGACGGTGAGCTGGTCGCGTATGCGAGGATTCTGAAAAGCGAAGCCGAATTTGAGCCAGTTGTTATCGGTCGGGTGATTGTTAGCCAGGCGGTTCGGGGTGAAAAATTGGGCGTTCAACTGATGGAACACACCCTCGCCAGTTGCCTGCAACACTGGCCGCAGAAGGCGTTGTACCTGGGCGCGCAGGCCCATCTCCAGCCGTTCTATGCCCGCTTTGGTTTTGCGCCGGTCACCGCCGTTTATGACGAAGATGGCATCCCGCACATCGGCATGGCGCGGGAAGCGAACTCGTAAACCTTTGTCTATAGTTAGCGGACAGGTTTAACCAAGGAGAAAACTGATGGCATATCATTCTTATGAATCACGTATCGACGACGATCTGGCCCTGCTGAGTGAGACTCTGGAAGAAGTGTTAAGCTCCTCTGGCGATCCGGCCGATCAGAAATACATTGAGCTTAAGCTGCGTGCCGAGCAGGCATTGCAGGAGGTCCAGGCCCGTGTTAGTCAGGCATCGGACACCTATTACTACCGCGCCAAACAGGCGGTGAATCGTGCAGACGACTACGTTCACGAAAAACCGTGGCAGGGGATTGGCGTCGGGGCTGCTGTCGGACTGGTTCTGGGTTTGCTGTTAGCGCGTCGATAAAAACCGCTCCCTCATCATGGGTACTGCTTTTTTGAGGCAGTACCCTCTATAATGCGTGGTTTTTATCTGAGGGAGGTTCGCGTGCATTCCATTACCGCTGCGCTGGAAAACCTGTTGGGTTTTCTGTCCGATGACATACCTGATGCGGCTGGTTCGCGAATTTTCGATACATCCTTCCCTCTGAATGACGCCTTTGATCCTCTCAGCTGGCTTTGTAGTCAGACTCAATTCCCGCAGTTTTATTGGCAACACCGCAACGGTCATGAAGAGGTCGCGGCTCTTGGTGCGGTGCGACAGTTTACCTCTCTGGCGCAGGCCAATGCTTTCCTCCAGCAGGATCAAACCACTCTGCGTATTTGGGGACTGAACGCCTTCGAACCGGAAAACGGACAACTGTTTTTGCCGCGTCTGGAATGGCGACGCGATGCGGGGAAAGCCACATTACGCCTGACGCTCAGCAGCGATATTTCCCTGCGAGACGACGCCCATCAGGCCAACGCATTTTTAACCACCTTACTGCCTTCACGCACGCTACCCACCCTACGCGGTGAGCTAAAAGGCGAGCGTCATTTCCCTGACCACGCGGGATGGGTAGGTCTGATAGACGCCGCCACCGACACCATTGCGCGTGGTGCGCTCGATAAGGTGGTCCTCGCCCGCGCCACCGATTTACGTTTTGCCAGCCCGCTGCACGCCGGGGCGATGATGGCCGCCAGCCGTCGCGTGAATCTCAACTGCTACCACTTTCTGATGGCCTTCGGGGCACAAAGCGCATTTTTAGGATCGACCCCGGAACGGCTTTGGCGGCGGCAGGGCACCCAACTTGAAACCGAAGCGCTGGCAGGCACGGTGGCGAGCCATTCGGATGAAAAACAGGCCCGACATTTTGCCGACTGGCTGATGCACGATGATAAAAATCAGCGTGAGAATCTGCTGGTGGTGGAAGATATCTGCCAGCGTTTACAGCAGGAGGTCAGCGCCCTTGAAGTGCTGCCCCCGCAGGTGATTCGCCTGCGTAAGGTGCAGCATCTGCGGCGCGGTATCCAGGCCGAACTGAAAAAACCTGACGACACACGCTGCCTGTCTCAACTCCAGCCCACTGCGGCAGTCGCCGGATTACCGCGTGAACAGGCGCGCCGGTTTATCGACAATCACGAGCCCTTCGTCCGGGAATGGTACGCCGGTTCTGCTGGCTATCTCAGCCTGGCGCAAAGTGAGTTTTGCGTGGCGCTGCGGTCGGCGAAAGTCACCGGCGAGGTAGCGCGACTGTATGCCGGGGCGGGTATTGTTCGAGGGTCTGATCCTGAGCAGGAGTGGCAGGAAATCACCCAAAAAGCGGCGGGGCTTCGTTCACTGTTACTTTCCGAATAACAGATAACCGACTCATATCAATAACCTGTCGCTATCACTCATCTATAATAATCAGCAAAATTGATACTGGACAATATCATGTCAGTAAGCGCATTTAACCGACGCTGGGCGGCGGTAATCCTTGAAGCACTAACCCGCCACGGCGTGCAGCACGTCTGCATTGCGCCGGGGTCGCGTTCAACGCCGTTGACGCTGGCGGCGGCTGAAAACCGCGCACTGATAGCTCATACCCATTTTGACGAGCGTGGCCTCGGTCACCTGGCGCTGGGACTGGCGAAAGCGAGCCAACAGCCGGTGGCAGTCATTGTCACCTCCGGTACCGCGGTGGCGAATCTCTATCCCGCCCTGATTGAGGCCGGGCTGACCGGCGAAAAACTGATCCTGCTGACCGCCGACCGCCCGCCGGAACTGATCGACTGCGGCGCTAATCAGGCCATTCGCCAACCGGGCATTTTCAGCTCTCATCCTTCTCAAGCGCTTTCGCTACCGCGTCCGAGTCATGATATTCCGGCCCGCTGGCTGGTCTCGTCGATCGACAACGCGCTGGGCCAGCTGCACAGCGGCGGGGTGCATATCAACTGTCCATTTGCCGAACCGCTGTATGGCGAAATGGATGACACTGGCCTCGACTGGCAGCAGGCGCTGGGTAACTGGTGGCAAAGCGACAAGCCGTGGCTGCGCGAAGCCCTGCATCTGGAAAGTGAACCGCAGCGCGACTGGTTTTTCTGGCGACAAAAACGCGGGGTGGTGGTTGCCGGGCGCATGAGTGCTGCGGAAGGCAAAAAAGTGGCTGAATGGGCCAAAACCCTCGGCTGGCCGCTGATTGGCGATGTCCTGTCGCAAACCGGTCAACCGCTGCCATGTGCGGATTTATGGCTCGGCAACGCCAAAGCGGTGACCGAACTTTCGCAGGCACAAATCGTGGTTCAGCTCGGCAGCAGCCTGACCGGGAAACGGCTCCTGCAATGGCAGGCCAGCTGCGAACCGGATGAATATTGGCTGGTGGATAACCTGCCCGGACGGCTCGACCCGGCCCATCATCGTGGTCGGCGGCTGGTGTGCCACATCGACAGGTGGCTCGATTTGCATCCGGCTGAACCGCGCCAAAGCTGGTGTGTGGATGTGCCAGCGCTGTCCCACCAGGCATGGCAGAAAACCGAGCTGCTGCGCGATACCTTCGGTGAAGCGCAGTTGGCCCACCGCATCAGTGATTACCTGCCCGATCAGGGCCAATTATTTGTCGGCAACAGTTTAGTGGTGCGCCTGATTGACGCACTTGGTCAGCTGCCCGCCGGATATCCGGTGTTCAGCAACCGGGGGGCCAGCGGTATCGACGGGCTAATTTCTACCGCTGCGGGCGTCCAGCGCGGCAGTGCGAAATCAACGCTGGCGATCGTCGGCGACCTGTCGGCGCTGTACGATCTGAATGGCCTGGCACTGCTGCGTCAGGTGTCGGCCCCGCTGGTGCTGATTGTGGTGAATAACAACGGTGGGCAGATTTTCTCCCTGCTGCCAACCCCGGCGGAAGAACGCGACCGCTTCTATCTGATGCCGCAAAACGTCAATTTTGAACACGCCGCGAAGATGTTCGGCCTGCATTACCATCGCCCGGAAAACTGGGCGGCGCTGGACGAGGCGATGCGTGGCGCATGGCGTCAGCCGGTGACCACGGTTATTGAACTGGTGGTAAACGACACCGATGGGGCGCAGACGTTGCAGCATTTACTGGCAGAGGTCAGCCAGCTATGACCCTGCACGCCGTGGCGAAAATAGGGGCCCCTGATCTGCCGTGGCTGGTTTTCCTGCATGGCTTTTCCGGTGATAACCGGGAGTGGCAGCCGGTGGGCGAACAGCTCGGGGCGTTCTCCCGACTGTATATCGACCTGCCTGGTCACGGCGGATCGGCGGCTCTCCCGGTGACCCGTTTTGCGGATGTCTGCCTGGAACTGCAGGCTACGTTAGTTAGTTACAACATCCTTAAATATTGGCTGGTGGGCTATTCGCTGGGCGGGCGCGTGGCGATGTTTGCGGCGAGCCAGACGGAAATGCCCGGCTTGAAAGGGCTGATTGTCGAAGGCGGACATCCCGGTCTGGAAGATGAACCCGCCCGCCGGGCGCGCGAGCAATCCGATGCGCAGTGGGCGCAGCGTTTTCACCATGAACCTCTCACCGACGTGTTCGACGCCTGGTATCGCCAGCCGGTGTTTGCCTCGCTGAGCGAACCCCAGCGCCATGAACTGGTGGCATTACGCGCGCACAATAACGGCCCAAGGCTGGCGGATATGCTGCTCGCCACCTCCCTGGCGGTGCAGCCTGATTTACGCCCGGCGCTGGCCGCGCCTGCCAGAGACTATGCTTTCTGGTATCTGTGTGGTGAACGTGATGCCAAATTCCGCGCTATCGCGGAGCAACTGGCTGCACAATGCCACCTCATTCTCCACGCCGGACACAACGCTCACCGGGAAAATCCCGGGGCGGTGGCCGGTTTTCTGAAACAGATTCTGAACGACTGACGACAGGACTTATTATGATTTACCCTGATGAAAAAACGCTGTACGCCCCGGTTGACTGGCAGGACTGCTCCGAAGGTTTCGAAGATATTCGTTATCAGAAATCGTCGGACGGCATCGCTAAAATCACCATCAATCGCCCACAGGTGCGCAACGCCTTCCGTCCGCTGACCGTCAAAGAGATGATTCAGGCCCTGGCGGATGCCCGTTATGACGACAACGTCGGGGTGATTATTCTCACCGGCGAAGGCGACAAAGCCTTCTGCGCAGGTGGCGATCAGAAAGTGCGCGGCGATTACGGCGGATACCAGGACGACGCGGGCACCCATCACCTGAACGTGCTGGATTTCCAGCGTCAAATCCGCACCTGCCCGAAACCGGTTGTCGCCATGGTGGCAGGCTACTCCATCGGCGGTGGCCACGTGCTGCACATGATGTGTGACCTGACCATTGCTGCGGACAACGCCATTTTCGGCCAGACTGGCCCGAAAGTCGGCTCCTTCGACGGCGGCTGGGGCGCATCCTACATGGCCCGCATCGTGGGTCAGAAAAAAGCGCGTGAAATCTGGTTCCTGTGTCGTCAGTACGACGCTAAACAGGCGCTGGACATGGGCCTGGTCAACACCGTGGTGCCGTTGGCTGACCTTGAAAAAGAGACCGTACGCTGGTGTCGTGAAATGCTGGAAAACAGCCCGATGGCGCTGCGCTGCCTGAAAGCAGCCCTCAATGCCGACTGTGACGGCCAGGCCGGTCTGCAGGAACTGGCGGGCAATGCCACCATGCTGTTCTACATGACCGAAGAAGGGCAGGAAGGCCGCAACGCCTTCAACCAGAAGCGTCAGCCTGATTTCAGCAAATTCAAACGGAATCCATAATGCGACACGCCCAGGTATACCGCTGGCAGATCCCCATGGACGCGGGAGTGGTTCTGCGCGAGCGGCGACTGAAAACCCGCGACGGGCTGTTGGTTCAGCTACGCCAGGGCGATGCCGAAGGCTGGGGCGAGATTTCGCCCTTGCCAGGATTCAGCGAAGAAACGCTGGAACAGGCCCAGACGGTGGTGATTGCCTGGGTCAACGCCTGGCGCGACGGTGGCAATCCCGACCTGCCACAGCTGCCTTCTGCCGCGTTTGGCCTGAGCTGTGCGCTGGCAGAGCTGCACGACGAATTACCGCAGGCGGCGGACTATCGTGCGGCCCCGCTGTGTACCGGCGACCCGGACGAACTGTTTGCTGTCCTCGATGCGATGCCCGGTGACAAGGTGGCGAAGGTAAAAGTGGGGTTGTGGGAAGCGGTCCGCGACGGCATGGTCGTCAACCTGCTGTTGGAAGCCATTCCCGATTTGCAGCTGCGACTCGACGCCAACCGGGCGTGGACGCCGTTGAAAGCGCAGCAGTTCGCCAAATATGTGAATCCTCAATACCGTCCGCGCATTGCTTTTATCGAAGAGCCGTGCCGGACCCGGGACGACTCCCGCGCGTTTGCGCAGGAAACCGGGATTGCCATCGCCTGGGATGAAAGCCTGCGTGAAGCCGATTTCACCTTTACCGCCGAACCCGGCGTCAAGGCGGTGGTTATCAAACCGACGCTCACTGGCAGCCTGCAAAAAGTCCGCGATCAGGTCGCGGCGGCTCATGCCCAGGGCTTAACGGCGGTGATCAGCTCATCAATTGAATCCAGTCTGGGCCTGACACAGCTGGCGCGGATTGCCGCGTGGCTGACGCCGGACACCCTGCCGGGGCTGGATACGCTGAACCTGATGCAGGCACAATTGATTCGCCGCTGGCCGAACAGTGAATTACCGTGCCTCAGCCGCGAGAGTCTGGATCCGCTGGTATGATTTTCGCTGATTATCCGTGGCGGCACTGGTGCGCTAAGCGACCGCACGCCCAGGCGCTGCGTCTGGGGGACGAAACGCTGAGCTGGCAGCAGCTGTGTCAGCGGATTGATGCCCTGGCCGCCGGGTTTGCCGCGCAGAGCGTTCGCCCGAACGACGGCGTGCTGCTCCGGGCGTTCAACCATCCGCAAACCCTGCTGGCATGGCTGGCGCTGTTGCAGTGCGGGGCGCGCGTTTTACCGGTGAATCCTCAACTGCCGCGCGAGCTGGTGGCGGCGCTGCTGCCGCAGTTTTCGCTGCGTCATGCCGTATTGCTAAGCGGCGACACGCCGTTTGCCGATTTAACGACGCTCTGCCTGCAACAGGCGGCACACGTCCCGGACGTCGCCTGGCAGGCAGAGCGGTTGGCGACCCTGACCCTGACCTCCGGCTCCAGCGGTTTACCGAAAGCGGCGGGGCATACTTTTGCTGCCCATCTGGCCAGCGCCGAAGGGGTGCTGGCGCTAATTCCCTACCGCGACACCGACGACTGGCTGCTGTCGTTGCCGCTGTTTCACGTCTCCGGGCAGGGCATTCTCTGGCGCTGGCTGCACAACGGTGCGCGGCTGACGGTGCGCGAGCGTCTGCCGCTGGCGCAAATGCTGGCAGGCTGCACCCACGCCTCGCTGGTGCCGACGCAGCTCTGGCGGCTGCTGAATGACGGCGAAGCGCTGACGCTCAACTCGGTGCTGCTCGGTGGGGCGGCGATCCCGGTTGAGCTGGCCGAGCAATCCCGTGCGCACGGGATCCGCACCTTTTGCGGCTACGGGCTGACGGAATTCGCCTCGACGGTGTGCGCCAAAGAAACCGACGGCGAAGCGGATGTGGGCCGTGCGTTACTGGGCCGGGAAGTCAAAATCGTCAACGGTGAAATCTGGCTGCGGGCAAACAGCATGGCCGCAGGCTATTGGCGAAACGGCGCGCTGACTCCGCTCACCAACGCCGAAGGCTGGTTTCCCACCCGCGATCGCGGCGAGCTGCACGACGGGCGGCTGACGGTGCTGGGCAGAATGGATAATCTGTTTTTCTGCGGTGGGGAAGGCATTCAGCCGGAAGAAGTCGAGCGGGTGATAAGCCGTCATCCGCAGGTCGAACAAATCTTTATTGTGCCGCTGGACGATGCCGAGTTTGGTCAGCGTCCGGTGGCGGTAGTGGAGGGCAGTGACGGGTTTGATGTCACGCAGATGCCGCAGTGGGCAGAGGACAAACTGGCGCGCTTTCAGCAACCGGTATGCTGGTTAATGCTGCCCGCCAGCCTGAAAACCGGCGGGATAAAAATTTCCCGCCGGGCGTTACTGGAGTGGGTCAACGCCACGCTGCGCGGTTAGCTCGCTTCAACCGCCGCTTTGCGCTGACGGCGTTTGCGCATCAGGCGCAACACCGGCGGAATGACGATAACCACTATCGCCAGCATCAGCAGCGTTTTCGCCACCCCGCTTTCCCACAGAATACCGACGCTGCCGTTGCTGATAGACAGCGCGCGGCGCAGGTTCTGCTCCAGCATCTCCCCCAGCACGAAGCCGAGGATCAGCGGCGACATCGGGAAGTGCATCTTGCGCAAAATGTACCCCAATACCCCAAGCACCACCATGAGCACCAAATCAAAGGTGGTGCTGTGAACCGCGTACACGCCAACCGCAGAGACGGCCGCAATCGCCGGAACCAGGAACCACAGCGGAATGGTTAACATCCGGGTGAACAGACCAATCAGCGGAATGTTCATGATCAGCAGCATCACGTTCGCAATCAGCAGGGCGGCGATCAGCCCCCAGACGATATCCGGTTGCTCGGTAAACATCGCCGGGCCGGGGGTGATGTTGTACAGGGTTAGCGCCCCCATCATTACCGCCGTGGTGCCCGAACCCGGCACGCCGAGGGTCAGCATTGGAATAAACGAGCCGCAGGCCGAGGCGTTGTTGGCCGCTTCCGGGGCCGCCACGCCGCGAATATCGCCTTTGCCAAAGCTGTCGCTGTTGCCGCTGATTTTCTTCTCGGTCATGTAGGTGATGGCGCTGGCGATGGTGGCCCCGGCTCCCGGCAGCACGCCGACGAAGAAGCCAATCACCGACGAGCGCAGCGTCGCCCCCGCACACTGCGAGGCTTCCTTAACGGTAAACATCATCCGGCCGGTTTTGCGTACCAGGGTCTGGCCGCCGCTGGTGCTTTCCAGCATCAGCAGGATTTCAGACACTGAGAACAGGCCGATTACCACCACAATAAACTGCACGCCGTCGGACAAATGGACGCTGTCGAAGGTGAAGCGATATACCCCGGTGTTGGCATCGACGCCCACCGTCGCCAGGCCCAGTCCGATCAACGCCGCCAAAAACGACTTCAGCGGATTTTGCGCCATCATGCTGCCGAGGCAGGCGATAGCAAACACCATCAGGGCAAAATACTCCGCTGGACCAAACGCCAGTGACCACTGCGCCAGCGCCGGAGCGAACAGAATGATACCCATAATGGCCACCATCGAACCCATAAACGAGCTGACGGCGGAAATCGACAGCGCCACGCCGCCGCGTCCTTGCTGGGCCATCGGATAACCATCCAGCGCGGTCATGATCGCTGCCGCATCGCCGGGCACGTTAAGCAGAATCGACGAAATGCGCCCCCCATATTCACAGCCGATATAGACCGTGGCGAGCAGGATCAGCGCTGATTCGGCAGGCAGATGCAGGGCAAACGCCAGCGGCAGCAAAATGGCCACGCCGTTAATCGGCCCGAGGCCAGGCAGCAGCCCGACGATGGTGCCGACGAAACAGCCAATGAGTGCAATCAGCAGGTTTTCCGGGGTCATCGCCACGGCGAACCCCTGTGAGAGATAAATCCAGGTATCCATAGGATCTCCGTCAGTTCAGCCAGACGCCGAGAGGCAGGGTGACATCCAGTAGCCTGTCAAAGGCAAACCAGAGCGAAATGCCGAGCACCACGCCGGAAATGCCCGCGGCGGGCAGCGTCGCGCCGAACAACATACCGATTATCGCGGTCAGGATGGCGGTCGCCAGCGGGAAACCAAGCCATTCAAAGCCCCAGGCGTACATCAGCAGCACGATAACCATCGTCAGCAGGCGCTGAAGCACCCGCTGATGCGGCCAGTCGATAGCGTCCGGCCGACGCAGCAGTAGCGCGACCGAACAGAGCAGCATTAGCCCGATAATGCCCAGCGGGAACGGGCGCGGGCCAACCGGCTCGTAGCTGTATTCGCTGTGCAGCTGCCAGGCGACCATCAGACCACCGAGGCACAGCAGCACCCAGACGCCAGCAAAAATACGATCGCTCATCTGCGCCCCCGCTTATTTCGCCAGACCAAAAGATTTGGCCTGTTCACGGTAGTCGGTGACCTGCTGCTTGACGTAGCTGTCGAGCGCTTTGCCGTTCAGGTTGAACTCAAACAGGCCCCGCAGTTCGCGCTGCTTTTTGAACTCCTCGGTTTGCTGCAATTTCTGGAAGGCCTGTACCCACCAGTCGTACTCGGCATCGCTAACTTTCGGCCCGACGTAGAAGCCACGAATAATCGGCCAGACGAGGTCATAACCCTGCTCTTTGGCCGTCGGCACGTCGGCTAACTGCCCTGGCAGACGGTTGTCGGAAAACACCGCCAGCACGCGAATTTTGTCGCCTTGCAGGTACGGCACCATTTCGCTGAGGTCACCGGACACCGCCTGCACGTGGTTGCCCAGCAGCGCCGTGACCGGCTCGCCGCCACCTTCAAACGCCACATAGCGCATCTTGTGCGGGTCGACGTTGGCTTTTTGCGCCAGCTTCGCCGCTTTCATCCAGTCCTGGCTGCCAATCGATGCGCCCGCGCCAATGACTACCCGATTCGGATCTTTTTCCATCGCCGTCATCAGGTCTTTCAGCGTTTTCCATGGCGAATCTTTGCGTACGGCGATCATCCCGTAATCGGTGCCGACGCTCGCCAGCCAGCGCACGTCATCGACGTTATAGCGACCAAATTTGCCCTGCGACAGATTAAGCAGCGAGCCGCCGGAGAACGCCACCACGGTGCCCGGTTCGCCTGGCCGCTGGGCGACGATAGCGTTATAGGCCACCGCGCCGACCCCGCCTGGCATATAGGTCACGCGCATCGGTTTTTCGATGGCGTTGGTTTCCAGCAGGCTGACCTGAATCAGTTTGCAGGTAAGGTCAAAGCCGCCGCCGGGCTTGGCCGGCGCGATGCATTCTGTGCGGGCAGGCGCTTCTGCGGCCAGGGCAGACGTGCTGCCGAGCAGCAGGGCAGAGGCAATAAGTGTTCGAAGGATCTGCGTTGTCATTTTTTATCCTCACGCCGGATGAACCGGATTGATAGGGTCGGTTTTTTTCTGATTATGTGAACCACCATGTGGCGGTTCCGTTGCGTGATTGTTAAAACAGTAACCTTTCATTTCCCTTTCAATACGCCACCAACTTTACAGGATGTGATATGCGTCTCTTATTAGCGGAAGATAACCGTGAGCTGGCTCACTGGCTGGAGAAGGCGCTGGTGCAGGGCGGGTTTGCCGTCGACACCGTGTTTGACGGACGCGCTGCGGACCATCTCCTGCAAAGTGAAAAATACGCCCTGGCGGTGCTGGATATCGGTATGCCGGGCTTTGATGGTCTGGAAGTGGTCCAGCGCCTGCGTAAACGCGGACAAACCTTGCCGGTGCTGCTGCTGACCGCGCGCAGTGCGGTCGCCGAGCGGGTGATTGGTCTCAATGCCGGGGCCGATGACTATCTGCCTAAACCGTTCGAACTGGAAGAACTGGACGCGCGCCTGCGCGCTCTGCTGCGTCGCAGCGAAGGGCAGGTGCAGGAGACCCAGCAGCTGGGCGACCTGACCTTTCATGACGACGGCTATTTCATGCTGCACGGGCAGACGCTGGCGCTGACCCCCCGCGAGCATGCCCTGTTAACGGTGCTGATGTATCGCCGCCAGCGCCCGGTTTCCCGCCAGCAGCTGTTCGAGCAGGTCTTCAGCCTCAGCGATGAGGTTAGCCTCGAAAGCATCGAACTTTACATTCATCGTTTACGCAAAAAGCTACAGCCCAGCAACGTGCGCATCACCACCCTGCGCGGGCTCGGCTATCTGCTGGAGCGCGGCGATGAGGTGGCGTAAACCGCAGTCGCTGTTTGCCCAACTGCTGCTATTCCTCGGTTTGCCGCTGCTGCTGTTATGGGGATTTTCGGCGTTTAACAGCTACGTCAGTGCGCTCCAGGCGGCGACGCAGGCCTACGACCGGACGCTGCTCTCCTCTGCCCGTACCATTTCTGAACGGCTCCACGTGCGCGATGGTCGGCTTGAGGTCAATGTTCCGTGGGTGGTGCTCGACAGTTTTGAACTGAACATGAATGACCGCCTGTATTACAAGGTGGTCGACCCGGCGGGGAAGGTGATTTCGGGCTATGACGATTTGCCCGCCATGCCGCCGTCCACCTCGCGCACCACGCTGTACCCGGCGCTGGCGTGGTTTTATCACACCCAGTTTCAGGGGCAGGCCATCCGTGTGGCGCGGCTGTTGCAGCCGATCAACGAGGGCGGCGTGATGGGGATGGCGGAGATTTATGTCGCCGAAACGCTGCAGTCGCGTCGTTACCTGGCCCAGCAATTGCTGTTTTCGTCGCTGGTCACTCAGGGCATGTTGGTGCTACTCACCCTGCTGTTGGCAGGCTGGCTGCTGCGTCGGGTGCTGCGGCCGATGCGCCAGCTCTCGGGGATCATGGTGCGTCGCGATCCGGGCCTGCTAACGCCGCTGCCGGAGCTGCTGCCGTGGTCCGAAACGCGGCTGCTGATCGTGGCCTTCAACCGCTACATTGACCGCTTGCGGGGCCTGATTTCCCGTCAGGAGCGCTTCAGCGCTGATGCTTCGCACCAGTTAAAAACGCCGCTGGCTATCCTCAAAACGCAGGTGTCGGTGGCGCTGAGCAGCCCGCAGCCGCAGGCGTGGCGCGAGAGTTTGCAGGCGATGAGCGTCACGCTCGACAACACCATTTCACTCACCGAACGGCTGCTGCAACTGTCTGCCGTCAAAGGCAAAGAGCAGGGCGCGCGGCAGTTTTCGCCAGTCGATTTACAGCATATCGTTCAGCAAAGCTGTTTTTCCCGGCTGGCGCAGGCGCGCAGCAAGCATATCGATTTAGGCTATGAGGGCGAACACGCGGCGGTCTGGGTACAGGGCGATGCGCTTCTGCTGGGCGAACTGTGCGCCAACCTGCTCGATAATGCGCTGAAATACACGCCGCCGTCCGGGACGGTGACCGCCCGTCTGCAACGGGCCGGGGATGAGGTGATTTTCGATATCGAAGACAGCGGGCCTGGGATCGACGCGACCCAACGAAACCTGGCGTTACAACCTTTCCAGCGGCTCGATAACGTCGGTGACGCAGCCGGGGCAGGTCTGGGCCTGGCGCTGGTCAACGATATCGCCCGTCTGCACCGCGCCATGCCGGAGCTCACACGCAGTGAGGCATTAGGCGGACTTCATGTTAGCGTTCGCTTAATACTGGCGAAATAATTGCGGTTCAAAACGATTTCAGGTAGTAACTGGTTACAATCCTGTGACGATTCGCTTTGATAGTGCATTGATTCCTGTGCATTCAGCAGTACAATTCTGCCGTTTTCGGGAGTTTTTATTAATTTGTGTTTGCTGGAACGTTAAAAAATGAAAAAAGGTATTTTGTTAGGTCTGTCCGGACTGCTGTTTGTGTCTGCCGCCGCCAACGCTATCAGCGTCAGCGGTCAGGCGGGTGAACACTACACCAACCTGGGCGTCGGTTTTGGAACGGAATCTACCGGTCTGGCATTGAGCGGTAACTGGACTCACAGCGACAACGACGGCGATGCCGCCAGTCTTGGTCTGGGTCTGAACATTCCGCTGGGGCCATTTATCGCCACCGTCGGCGGGAAAGGCATTTACACCAATCCAAATGACGGCGACGAAGGCTATGCCGCCGCGGTGGGTGGGGGTCTGCAGTGGCAGATTGGTGACAGCTTCCGTCTGTTCGGCGAGTACTATTACTCTCCGGACTCGCTCTCCAGCGGTATTGAGAGCTATCAGGAAGCGAACGCCGGTGGTCGCTGGACCATCATGCGTCCAATCAGCATCGAAGCGGGTTACCGTTATCTGAGCCTCGCGGGCAAAGATGGCAACCGCGACAACACCCTTGCAGACGGCCCGTACGTCGGTGTGAGCGCCGCGTTCTGATCCTCCGGCGCGGCATTCTGTCGCGCCTGTTTTCCTTTTCTCCCTCGCCTCCGCTATAGTAAATCGTCCTCTTGTAAGGAGAAAACGATGATAAACGTGGAGATGCTGTCCACCGGTGACGAAGTGCTGCATGGTCAAATTATTGACACCAATGCGGCATGGCTTGCCGATTACTTATTTACCCAGGGATTGCCGTTAACCCGGCGCAATACCGTTGGCGACAGCCTCAACGCACTGGTGTCGGTCCTGCGCGAACGCAGTCAACATGCCGATATTCTGATAGTCAATGGTGGCCTGGGGCCAACCAGTGACGATCTCAGCGCGCTGGCCGCCGCCACCGCCAAAGGGGAAGGGCTGGTGCTGCACGAGGCATGGCTCACCCAGATGGAGAAATTCTTTAGCGAGCGCGGTCGGGTGATGGCCCCGAGCAACCGCAAGCAGGCGGAAATCCCCGCCAGCGCGGAAATGATTGATAACCCGGTCGGCACCGCCTGCGGTTTCGCGCTTCAGCTTAATCGCTGCCTGATGTTTTTCACCCCCGGCGTGCCGTCTGAATTCAAAGTGATGGTCACAGACCAGATCCTGCCGCGTCTGCGCGCGCGTTTTGCCCTGAGCGAACCGCCGCTGTGCCTGCGTTTAACCACCTTTGGTCGCTCTGAAAGCGACCTGGCGCAGCAGCTTGACCCGCTGGTTATGCCGCCGGGTGTCACTATGGGCTACCGCTCATCGATGCCGATCATTGAACTCAAGCTGACCGGACCTGCCTCGGAACGCGACGCGATGCTCGCCCTGTGGCCGGAAGTGCAAAAGGTCGCTGGCGAAAGTCTGATTTTTGAGGGCACCGAAGGGCTGGCGGCGCAAATTGCGCGCACTCTGCAGGAAAGCACGCTGAGTATCACGCTTAGCGAGCAGTTCACTTCCGGGCTTATCGCGTTACAGCTGGGACGCGAAAACGCGCCGCTGCTGGCGAGTGAAGTCGTGCCCTGTCAGGAAGAGACCCTGGCGCAGACCGCGCACTGGACCGCAGAACGGCGGGTGAAACACTTTGCCGGGCTGGCGTTAGCCGTCAGTGGGCTGGAGCAGGATCGTCTGAACTTCGCGCTCTCAACCCCGGAAGGCACCCATGCGCTGCAGGTGAAATTCAGCACCTCACGCCACAGTCTGGCCATACGCCAGGAAGTTTGCGCCATGATGGCGCTGAACCTTCTGCGTCGTTGGCTGCACGGGAAAGAGATGACCACCGAGCACGGCTGGGTGAACGTCGTCGACACGTTATTCCTGCCGTAAATTCTGCCCTGCCACGTGCCGGAGTCCGTCCGGCACGCATTTTGTCCAACCGGTTGTACTCCTCTTAAAAAAATCTGTGCGTTAGCTCCCATTTTTTGTTCAGTAAAAGCTCAATCGGGCGGGCGCCGCCTGGACTATGACCGCGTTCACACTCTGGCCGACGCTCAGCCGTAACACTGATTCCAGTATTCAGGATTGGAGTCCAGTATGTTGGAATCAAGCAAAGTCCCGGCGCTTACCCGCGCCATCGAAATCCTAGACCTGATCGGGCGCATCGGCCCGTGCAGCGCCGCCACTATCATTGATGAACTGGCGATCCCCAAAAGCACCGCTTATCTGCTGCTTGGCGAATTGAAAAAGCAGCGTTTTCTGCGCATGGATTACCGTGATAACTACTGCCTGTGGACGCGGTTGGTGGAACTGGCCGGGCAGGCGTTGGGTAAAATGGACCTGCGGGAACTGGCGCGCCCGCGCCTGACGCAGCTGATGGATGCGTGCGGCCTGCTGTGCCACCTCGGGATTATTGACGGGGAAAACGCATATTACATCCTCAAAATTGAATCATCTTCGACCATCAGCGTGCGCTCGCACGAAGGCAAAAGCCTGTCGCTGTATCGCTCCGGGGTAGGCAAATGTCTGCTGGCCTGGCAGCCGGAAAACGTCCGCGAGGCCGTTGTTTCCAGCCTCAACTGGCAACAGGCCACCCCGACCACCATCATCACCACTGACGGCCTGCACTCCGAATTGGCCCGCATTCGTGCCCGTGGCTGGAGCTTTGACAACGGGGAAGATTATCCCGATGTGCGCTGCGTAGCCGCCCCGGTATTTAACGCCAATAACCAGCTTACGGCGGCTATTTCAGTGGTCGGTACGCGGCTACAAATCAACGACGACAACCGCGACTACCTTGCCGGAAAAGCCATTGCCTGCGCGAAAGATATTTCCCGTCTTTTGGGCTGGAAAAGCCCCTTTGAACAACAACAAACCTTATAACAGGAGAACATCATGACCTTACCGAAAATCAAACATATCCGGGCCTGGTTTCTGGGCGGTGCCACGGCAGAGAAAGGCGCTGGCGGCGGTGATTATCATGACCAGGGCGCGCATCACTGGATTGACGATCACATCGCCACCCCAATGAGCAAATACAAGCAGTATGAACAGTCCCGGCAGTCGTTCGGCATTAACGTGCTCGGCACCTTAGTGGTGGAAGTCGAGGCTGAAAATGGGCAAACCGGATTTGCAGTCTCCACCGCAGGTGAAATGGGATGCTTCATCGTTGAAAAACACCTGAACCGCTTTATCGAAGGCAAATGTGTAAGTGATATCAAGCTGATTCATGACCAGATGATGAATGCCACAATGTACTATTCCGGCTCTGGCGGCCTGGTGATGAACACCATTTCCTGTATCGATTTGGCGTTATGGGATCTGTTCGGCAAAGTTGTCGGCTTGCCGGTGTACAAACTGCTGGGCGGCGCGGTGCGCGACGAAATCCAGTTCTATGCCACTGGTGCTCGTCCGGATCTGGCGAAAGAGATGGGTTTTATCGGCGGTAAAATGCCTACCCATTTTGGCCCGCATGACGGCGATGCGGGGATCCGCAAAGATGCGGCCATGGTCGCTAAGTATCGCGAAAAATGCGGCGCGGATTTCTGGCTGATGCTCGACTGCTGGATGAGCCAGGACGTGAACTATGCGACTAAGCTGGCCCACGCCTGCGCCCCGTACAACCTGAAGTGGATTGAAGAATGCCTGCCGCCGCAGCAGTACGAAGGCTATCGTGAGTTGAAGCGTAACGTCCCGGCGGGAATGATGGTCACCAGCGGGGAACACCACGGCTCGCTGCAATCGTTCCGTACCCTGGCGGAAACCGGGATCGACATTATGCAGCCTGACGTCGGCTGGTGCGGCGGCCTGACTACGCTGGTGGAAATCGCCGCTATCGCCAAATCGCGTGGACAGCTGGTGGTGCCGCACGGGTCGTCGGTTTACTCGCATCACGCCGTTATCACCTTCATTAATACCCCATTTAGTGAATTCCTGATGACCAGTCCGGATTGCTCGACCCTGCGTCCACAGTTCGACCCGATCCTGCTTGATGAGCCGGTGCCGGTGAACGGTCGGATGCATAAGAGCGTGCTGGATAAACCGGGCTTTGGCGTAGAGCTGAACCGCGACTGTCACCTGACCCGTCCATACAGCCACTAATCCGGCACTCATCCAGCACTAAACCGCTGCGTCACGATGAGTCGTGGCGCAGGTTTCCTGAGGATAATGCGATGAATACCACCCTGATTGAGCGCGTGGTGAAGAAAAACCGCGTGCGTTTGATCCCGTTCATGCTGGCGCTGTACGTGCTGGCGTTCCTCGATCGCTCGAACATCGGCTTTGCGAAAGAGACTTATCAGCTGGATACCGGTTTGAGCAATGAGGCGTATGCGCTCGGGGCCGGGATCTTCTTCGTGGTGTATGCCTTTCTCGGCGTTCCAGCCAACCTGCTGATGCGCAAGTTCGGGGCCCGTTACTGGATTGGCAGCACCACATTATTGTGGGGGGTTCTCTCTGCCGCAATGGCGTGGGCCGACACCGAAGCCAAATTTCTGCTGGTGCGTACTCTGCTGGGGGCGGCGGAAGCGGGCTTCTTCCCCGGCATGATTTACCTCACCTCCCAGTGGTTCCCGCAGCGCAACCGCGCCAGCATCATGGGGTTGTTTTACATGGGGGCGCCGCTGGCGCTAACACTCGGCTCACCGCTGTCAGGTGCGCTGCTGGAAATGCACGGTTTTCTCGGTCATCCCGGCTGGTTCTGGATGTTTTTAATCGAAGGCGTACTGGCCGTCGGCGCGGGGGTTTTCACTTTCTTCTGGCTGGACGACACGCCGCAGAAGGCGCGTTTCCTTAGCACCGAAGAAAAGCAGGCGCTTATCCGGCAGTTAGCCAGCGAAGAAGAACATAAGGTCGCCTCCAGGCTGAGCGATGCGCTGCGTAACGGGCGGGTGTGGCAGCTGGCGATAATTTATCTCTGCATTCAGGTGGCGGTCTACGGCCTGATTTTCTTCCTGCCGACCCAGGTAGCGGCCCTGCTTGGTACTAAAGTGGGCTTCTATGCTTCGATGGTGACGGCTATTCCGTGGGTCTTTGCCCTATTTGGCACCTGGCTCATTCCGCGCTATTCCGACAAAACCGGCGAACGTCGCAACGTTGCGGCGTTGACGCTGTTGGCCGCGGCGATTGGCATCGGCGTGTCGGGCCTGGTGTCGCCGGTACTGGCCATCGTGGCTCTGTGCGTCGCAGCGGTGGGGTTTATCGCCGTACAGCCGGTGTTCTGGACCATGCCGACTCAGCTGTTGTCGGGCACTGCGCTGGCGGCGGGGATCGGCTTTGTGAACCTGTTCGGTGCAGTGGGCGGGTTTATCGCACCTATTCTGCGCGTACAAGCAGAAACGCTGTTTGCCAGCAGTTCGGCAGGCTTATTGACGCTGGCGGCGGTCGCCATGGTCGGCACCCTGCTGATTTTTTCACTGCATGTTTCACGTCCGGCCACCCAGCCTGATGGGCTGCCTGATTAACGTACTGCCTAATTGACTGCAAAGGATGACTATGAACACTGTTTTAGCGAACCCGTTTAAAGCCGCACTTCAGCGCGGGGAAACCCAGATTGGCCTGTGGCTGAGTTCCACCTCGGCGTATATGGCGGAAATTGCCGCTACCTCAGGCTATGATTGGCTGCTGATTGACGGCGAGCACGCGCCCAACACCGTGCAGGATTTGTATCACCAGCTGCAGGCGATAGCCTCTTACGCCAGCCAGCCGGTTATCCGTCCGGTGGACGACAATCGCAGCCTGATCAAACAGGTTCTGGATATTGGTACCCGCACGCTGCTGATCCCAATGGTCGAAAGCGCGGCACAGGCCCACGATATTGTCAGCGCCACCCGCTATCCGCCGTTGGGCGTCCGCGGTGTTGGAGCCAGCGTCGCCCGGGCTGCCCGCTGGGGACGCGTCGAAAACTATATGGCGCAGGCCAACGAGGAACTGTGCGTGCTGATTCAGGTGGAAACCAAAACAGCGCTGGATAACCTTGGTGAGATTCTGGAAGTGGACGGTATTGATGGGGTGTTTATCGGGCCTGCCGATCTATCGGCGTCATTAGGTTATCCGGATAATACCGGGCATCCTGAGGTACAGCGTATTATTGAGGAGAGTATTGGCCGGATCCGCAAGGCCGGAAAAGCGGCGGGCATTCTCGCCGTTGACCCGGAGATGGCGAAAAATTGCCTGCAATGGGGGGCAAACTTTGTCGCCGTCGGCGTGGATACGATGTTGTATACCGAGGCACTTGACCAGCGGCTGGCGCAGTTCAAAGTCACGCCATCCGCTTACGTCGCAAAAAACAGCTACTGATTAGTTTGGCATGATTAACGCCTGCGCCAGCAGGCTGATCGGATGTTCACAGCGTTTGCTTGTGGACATCTCGATTTGCCATTTGCAGGTTTCGCAGTCGGTTACCACCAGGTCCGCGCCGCTGTCTTCAATCTGACGAAACAGCGGGGTGCCTATCGCCTGTGAGGTATCGTAGTTTTCCGCTTTAAAGCCGTAGGTTCCGGCAATGCCGCAGCACTGCGAATCCAGCACGATCACTTCCAATTCCGGGATCTGACGCAGCAGTTCAAGGGTATATATCGCCCAGCCCATTTTCTCCATGTGACAAGGTGTGTGATACACCACTTTCAGCGGCAGACGGCGCAACGGTAGCTGTTTCCCGGCATCCAGCTGTTTCCACAGCCAGCGGGTGGCCAGTTCGATATGGTCGCGCACGTCGTGGTTATCGATATCCAGCAAATGCGGATATTCATCGCGCAGGGTGAAGGTGCAGGTGGAGGAGGTGGCAATCGCCGGGAGCTGTTTTTCCACCACCGCTTTACGCAGTGAGGCGGTGTTGACCTGCGCCTGTTTGCGCGCTTTGTCGATAAATCCGTTGGCGATCAGCGGCACGCCGCAGCACTTCTCTTTTTCCAGCAGTTGCACGCCAATATCGAGTGCGTTGAGCACCTTGAGCAAATCTTTGCCGAGCTGCGGGTTGTTGTAGTTGACATAGCAGCCATGGAAAAATGCCACCTGCTCGGGATACTGTGCCTGCTGCTTCGCCACCTGGCGATACCAGCGTCGGAAGGTGCCCGAGCCGTATTTCGGCAGGGTACGGCGATGATCAATTTTCAGCACGCTGTCGAGCAGGCGGCGAACCGGTTTCAGTCCGGTGGTGGCATTAACGATCGGCGCGAACGGCGTCGAGAGGGTGCCCATTAAATCGGTGTGGCTGAGGATGGCATCGCGCAGGGTCGGTTTCTGCTGGCTGAACTGCGCCCGGGCGCGCTGGATAATATCGCCGATCCTGACGTCTGACGGGCAGGCAACCTCGCAGCGTTTACAGTTGATGCAGTATTTCAGCGCCTCGTCGTACAGCGCGCCGTCTTTCAGACG
Organism: Scandinavium sp. M-37; assembly: GCF_043558715.1. Classification (NCBI taxonomy): domain Bacteria; kingdom Pseudomonadati; phylum Pseudomonadota; class Gammaproteobacteria; order Enterobacterales; family Enterobacteriaceae; genus Scandinavium; species Scandinavium sp. M-37. The sequence goes on along the minus strand of NZ_JBIGIN010000005.1, from coordinate 109,882 downwards.
CAGACGCTCGCCGTCTGGCCCGGCCTGTTTCGGGCCAGGATAGCGCGGGTTCGCACGGCTGACCGGACAGGCGGTGGTGCAGACGGTGCATTTGATGCAGCTTTCAAAACGGGTATCACTCATGGCTGACCTCCGGCGAGTTCGGCAATCTGGCGGGCGACGTGCAGGGCTGTGACGGCGCTAACGCCCCCGGCGCAGCCCTGCGTAATGCCGTCAAACCCGCCCAGCACGCCGCCAATGGCAAACAGGTTATCGAAGCGTTTGCCGTCACGCAGCGCGCGCAGCGAGGTATCCGTCTGCACGCCAAAACGCTGCCACGGCTGCGGTTCGAAGAAATCGCGTCGGGTCCAGCTTTCGCGTGGGGCAGATTGCAGTACGTCCAGCCCCAGCAGCGGTTCGAACACGCCTTCCCGGCTGGCAATCAGCCCATTGCTAAAGAAGCTGCCGCTGGCCAGCACCGCAAAACGGGTGCGCAGCGGGACGTCGCCATGGTTGCGTGTAGAGATGGCACTGATGTTTTGCCCGTCGTGGATAATATCGGTCACTGCATCTCCGGCCAGCCACACTCCGCCATTTTTAGCGAACTGGCGTTGCAGCAACGTATGCAGTCGGATACCCGGCACCGACGGCGGCAGCGTGGGCAGCAACGCCACCGGACAGGGCAGGGTTTCATTCAGCCAGTGCCACAGGCCGTTATCCTGTAATCCGAAACAGGCGGGCAGCAGCAGCCGATCGTATTCGCTGGCCAGCGGCAGCAGCGCAGCGTGGAGGCTACGCCACTGTTCACCGTCGTCGAGCATCCGCGCCAGATTCACCGAGCGGAATTCAGAGGCGTTGTCGCGCAGGACATCCAGCTGCGGGAGCGCAATCTCTAGCGCTTCGACGTTGACGCCGGTCTGGCGTAAAGAGGCAGCCACCAAATGGGGCTGGAAATCGATAAATCCGCTGATACCGACCACCGCAATCCGTTCCCCTTGCTGCGGGGCGAGGGCGATATCCGGCGGCGTGAGCCATGCCTGGCGCAGGGTGCCAATCGGTGTAATACGCCGATGCGGCTGGTCGACCTGGCCCAGCATGGCGATACCGCACTCGGCCAGCAGCGTTTCGGTTTGACGCGCATAGTCGAGCACCGCGCTTTTACCGAGCAGGCTGTAAGGATGAATCGGCTCTTCTGCGCTCAGGGTGTCGAGCGCCTCTGCCAAAGTCTGTGGCGCGGCGTGAGCCAGTAAATCGAGCGAGCCGGAGGAGAAATGCAGCCCGCTCTGACCCCGGCTGATAATGGCGGGGCGTAACCCTTGCCGGGTGAGCGACAGCCCGCAGAGTAAACCCGCCAGTCCGCCGCCGATGATGACGGTATCAAATTTCATCATGATGCTCCTTTTCCAGACCGCACAATCCCTGCCACACCCAGCGGGTAAATTCGCTTTCGCGTAACGCATCGCCCCAGGCGATGGGCTGCACGCCCTGCCAGCGCTCGTTGAGGAATTCGGACAGTTGATTTAGCGACTGCGCCGGGGTCGTAACCTGATAGCGGTGCAACAGGGCGGCGGCGCGACAGGCGCACAGTTCTCCCTGACAGGTGCCCATGCCCACGCGGGTACGGCGGCGCAAATCGAGCAGATTTTTCACCGCCAGATTTTCGACCGCGTACTGCACTTCTCCGGCGGTTACCGCCTCGCATTCACAGACCAGGCTGCGATGCAGGCGTGAATCGCCGAGCCAGGCGGGGGTTCTGTCACCATGACGATAAATGGCTGAACCGCGCAGCGGGGCGGGAAGGGAGATAATTTTATGCAGTGATTTTTCAGTCGGTTCCTGCGAGCCTGGCAACGGCGTCTCTGCGGTGGTGCAGGCCACAGTACGATTAAGCTTGCGACACACTGCGTCGGTGGCCATTTCAGCCATCAGACGATAGGTCATCAGCTTACCGCCGGTGATGGTGATGAACCCTTCCAGGCCATCGCGTGCGGCGTGGTCAAGCAGCACGATGCCACGGCTGACGTTGCGCCCGCTTGGGTCATCATCGCTGGCAACCAGCGGACGTACCCCGCAGTAGGCGCGCAGAATACGGCTGGTGGCGATCGCCGGGGCCAGTTTTTCGCCTTCACGCAGCAGAATATCCACTTCGGCAGCCGTCACCCGGTTGCAGTCGATGTCGCGATAATCAATGTGCGTGGAGGTGGTGCCGATCAGCGAAATCGTATCTCCGGGCACCAGAATGTCAGCATCGGCCGGTTTGCGGCAGCGGTTAATCACGTGTTGGTTAATACGATGGTCGAAAATGAGCAGCGAACCTTTGGCCGGGAACATGCGCACGCTCAGCTCGGCGTATTCGGCGATGCGCTGCCCCCAGATCCCACCCGCGTTGACCACCACCTGGGCATAAAGCTGTTGGCTGGTGTGTCGCGTGCGGTCCCAGACGTTCACCCCACAGATGCGTTCGCCCTGACGAATCAGCCCCGTGACTTCGCAGCCGGTGCGGATCACGGCCCCGTGCTCGCGGGCATCCAGCATGTTGGCAGCGGTGAGGCGGAAAGGATCGACGGTGCCATCAGGCACTTTTACCGCACCAACCAAATTCGGGTTCACCGCAGGTTCCATCGCCAGCGCCTGCGCCCGAGTCAGTGGCTGAGCATCAATGTTTGCCGCGAGGCAGGCCTCGATAAAGGTGTGCTGATAGTCCAGCGAATCTTCCGGTAGGGTGATGAACAGACCTTCCGTCGCGTCGGTGCAGTGGCGGGCGATGCGTTTCAGGATGGCATTTTCCGCGATGCACTCGCGGGCAGATTCCGGATCGGTCACCGCATAACGCGCCCCGCTATGCAACAGGCCATGATTGCGTCCCGTGGCTCCGGTGGCGATATCGTCGCGCTCAACCAGAATGGCCTTCAGGCCACGGCGGGCGCAGTCGCGGGCTATTCCGGCTCCGGTGGCACCGCCGCCGATCACTATCACATCGGCTTCACTGACCGTGGAAAGAGTCATGCTATTCCCTCAATGTTCGTTTTATTCCATTAAGCCACAACAAAACTGTGGTTTGTTTGATTGCGAGCATATTCGAGCATAAAACGAAAATGAAACGTGATTCCGTGCTCAAAATGGAATCTGTGTCATAAATCTGTAACATTTTGTGCGACATTTCACAGTACAGGGTCAACACTTTGCCTACCATCCAGCCGCAGATAAGTATGGCGAGCGCACCACCCCGGTGAGACTCGCCTGATAATGATGGTCACGGAGGCGACTATGCTCAGTATTTTCAAACCTGCCGCGCACACGGCGAGACTGCCGGATGCGCAGATCGATTCGCACTATCGCCGCTTGCGGTGGCAAATTTTCCTCGGGATTTTCTTCGGCTATGCGGCGTACTACCTGGTGCGCAAAAACTTCGCGTTAGCCATGCCGTATCTGATTGAACAGGGGTTCTCGCGCGGTGATTTGGGCTTCGCGCTGTCGGGGATTTCCATCGCCTACGGTTTCTCTAAATTCATTATGGGCTCGGTCTCTGACCGCTCGAATCCACGCATCTTTTTACCTGCCGGGCTGATCCTTGCGGCGGCGGTGATGCTGTTTATGGGCTTTGTGCCGTGGGCGACGTCGAGCATCATGATTATGTTCGGGCTGCTGTTTGTCTGTGGCTGGTTCCAGGGCATGGGCTGGCCGCCGTGCGGACGCACCATGGTTCACTGGTGGTCGCAGAAAGAGCGGGGCGGAATTGTGTCGGTGTGGAACTGCGCGCATAACGTTGGTGGTGGTCTGCCGCCGCTGCTGTTCCTGCTGGGGATGGCATGGTTTAACGACTGGCATGCGGCGCTGTATATGCCTGCATTTGGCGCGATCCTGGTGGCGATTATTGCCTTTGCTCTGATGCGCGATACCCCGCAGTCCTGCGGTTTGCCGTCTATTGAAGAGTACAAAAACGATTACCCGGACGACTACAGTGAGAAGAACGAAGAGGAGCTGACCGCCAAGCAGATTTTCATGCAGTACGTGCTGCCGAATAAACTGCTGTGGTATATCGCGGTCGCCAACGTGTTCGTGTATCTGCTGCGTTACGGCATTCTCGACTGGTCCCCGACCTACCTGAAAGAAGTGAAGCATTTCGCGCTGGACAAATCATCCTGGGCCTACTTCCTGTATGAATACGCGGGGATCCCGGGCACGCTGCTATGCGGCTGGATGTCGGATAAAGTATTCCGTGGGAATCGCGGGGCGACCGGGGTGTTCTTTATGATTCTGGTAACCATTGCGACCATTGTTTACTGGCTCAACCCGCCGGGTAATCCGGGGGTGGATATGGCCTGTATGATTATTATCGGCTTCCTGATTTACGGTCCGGTGATGCTAATTGGTCTGCACGCCCTGGAACTGGCACCGAAGAAAGCGGCTGGCACGGCAGCCGGGTTTACCGGGCTGTTTGGTTATCTTGGTGGTTCCGTCGCGGCGAGCGCCATCGTCGGGTATACCGTCGATTTCTTCGGCTGGGATGGCGGCTTTATGGTGATGATCGGCGGCAGCATTCTGGCGGTGGTTTTACTGCTGGTGGTGATGGTCGGCGAGCGCAAACATCATCGGGAAATACAGGCGAAACGCGGGAGTTGAGTTTTAGTGCCCGGTGGAGGCTAGATGCCTTACCGGGCCTACTTGTCCCGTAGGCCCTGCAAGACAATTACATCTCGATTTCAATATCGCCTTTGGCGCGACAGCAGCAGGGCAGAATTTCACCGTGCTGTATGAACGCCAGCGGCTCGGTCAGCCAGTCGACCTGGCCGGAAACCAACCGGCAGCGGCAGGAGCCGCAATAGCCTTCCCGGCATTGAAACTCAACCGCCACATTGTGCGACTCCAGCGCCACCAGTAACGAAGGATGTTCTTCCTGGCACACTAACTCGGTGCCAGTCAGACGAAGGGTCACGCGGCTCATCAGAGCTGGAAGTTGCTCAGGTCGTCGGCATCGACATTGGAATCAATTTGACCGACCAGATACGAGCTGACTTCCACTTCCTGTGGCGCCACCTGCACGTTATCGGACACCAGCCAGGTGTTGATCCACGGAATAGGGTTAGAGCGCGTCTGGAACGGCAGATCCAGGCCCACCGCTTGCATACGGATGTTGGTGATGTACTCAATGTACTGGCACAGAATGTCTTTGTTCAGACCAATCATCGAACCGTCGCGGAACAGGTATTCTGCCCACTCTTTTTCCTGCTGCGCCGCCAGCACGAACAGGTCATAACACTCCTGTTTGCACTCTTCGGCAATCTCTGCCATTTCCGGGTCGTCCTGGCCGGAGCGCAGCAGATTCAGCATGTGCTGGGTGCCGGTCAGATGCAGAGCTTCATCGCGGGCGATCAGGCGAATAATTTTGGCGTTGCCTTCCATCAGCTTACGTTCAGCGAACGCAAACGAGCAGGCGAAGCTGACGTAGAAGCGAATCGCTTCCAGCGCGTTGACGCTCATCAGGCACAGATACAGTTTCTTTTTCAACTCGTGCAGGTTCACGGTCACGGTTTTGCCGTTAACGTGGTGCGTACCTTCACCCAGCAGATGCCAGTAGCTGGTCAGTTCGATCAGCGAGTCGTAGTAATGGGAGATCCCTTCAGCACGCTTCTGGATTTGCTCGTTGGTCACGATGTCATCAAACACGGTCGCCGGATCGTTGACGATGTTACGGATGATATGAGTATAAGAGCGCGAGTGAATGGTTTCTGAAAATGCCCAGGTTTCCACCCAGGTTTCCAGTTCCGGGATAGAAATCAGCGGCAGCAGCGCTACGTTTGGACTACGACCCTGAATGGAGTCGAGCAGCGTCTGATACTTCAGGTTGCTGATGAAAATGTGCTTTTCATGGTCAGGCAGCGCCTGATAGTCGATACGGTCGCGGGACACGTCAACTTCTTCCGGACGCCAGAAGAAGGAGAGTTGCTTTTCAATCAGCTTTTCGAAGATGTCATATTTTTGCTGATCGTAGCGTGCCACGTTGACCGGCTGGCCAAAGAACATCGGTTCCAGCAGCTGGTTATTTTTCGTCTGTGAAAAAGTGGTATAAGCCATGAATGTGTCCTGTTGAGATTTTATTGCCCGGCGGCATATGAATGGCCGGGCCTACAAAATCGTAGGCCGGGTAAGCAGAGCGCCACCCGGCAACTCGCTTAGATTTTACATGCGCCGCTTTCGCAGCCGTCGTCCTGAATGGACGGGGCCATGTCGTCCTGCGCATCTTCCGCGCCATCACGGGTGTTGTGATAGTACAGGGTTTTCACGCCAAATTTATAGGCGGTGAGCAAGTCTTTGAGCAGTTGCTGCATCGGCACTTTACCTGACGGGAAGCGCGTCGGGTCATAGTTGGTGTTAGAAGAAATCGACTGGTCGATAAACTTCTGCATGATGCCCACCAATTGCAGGTAGCCGTCGTTGTTCGGCATCTCCCACAGCAGCTCGTAGCTGTTCTGCAGTTTTTCGTAGTCCGGCACTACCTGGCGCAGGATCCCATCTTTCGACGCTTTGATGCTCACGTGACCGCGCGGCGGCTCAATGCCGTTGGTGGCGTTAGAGATCTGCGATGAGGTCTCAGACGGCATCAGGGCAGACAGCGTGGAGTTACGCAGGCCGTGCGTCTTAATGGATTCACGCAGACCTTCCCAGTCGTAGTGCAGCGGCTCGTTAACAATCGCATCCAGGTCTTTCTTATAGGTATCGATTGGCAGCACGCCTTTCGCGTAGGTGGTTTCGTTGAACCACGGGCACGCACCTTGCTCTTTCGCCAACTCGTTAGAGGCTTTCAGCAGGTAGTACTGAATGGCTTCAAACGTTTTGTGGGTCAGGTTGTTGCCGCTGCCGTCGGAGTAACGCTTGCCGTTTTTCGCCAGATAGTAAGCAAAGTTGATCACGCCAATACCCAGGGTACGACGGCCCATTGCGCCACGTTTGGCTGCCAGAATTGGGTAATCCTGATAATCGAGCAGGGCATCCAGGGCACGTACCGCGAGGATGGCCAGCTCTTCCAGGTCGTCGAGGCTGTCGATCGCACCGAGGTTGAACGCTGACAGCGTACACAGGGCGATTTCACCGTTTTCGTCGTTAACGTCGTCCAGCGGTTTGGTCGGCAGCGCGATTTCCAGGCACAGGTTAGACTGGCGCACCGGAGCCACAACCGGATCAAACGGGCTGTGGGTGTTGCAGTGGTCAACGTTCTGGATGTAGATCCGGCCAGTAGAGGCACGTTCCTGCATTACCAGCGAGAACAGTTCAACCGCTTTAATGCGCTGCTTACGGATGCTGTCGTCTTTTTCATATTTCACGTACAGACGCTCAAACTCGTCCTGATCGGCGAAGAACGCGTCATACAGGCCCGGCACGTCAGACGGGCTGAACAGGGTGATGTCTTCACCTTTCAGCAGACGGGTGTACATCAGTTTGTTGATCTGAACGCCGTAGTCCATGTGACGTACGCGGTTCGCTTCGGTCCCACGGTTGTTTTTCAGCACCAGCAGGCTTTCGACTTCCAGATGCCACATCGGATAGAACAGGGTCGCCGCGCCGCCACGAACACCGCCCTGAGAGCAGGACTTCACCGCAGTCTGGAAGTGCTTGTAGAACGGGATACAGCCGGTGTGGAACGCTTCACCGCCACGGATTGGGCTGCCCAGCGCACGGATGCGACCGGCGTTGATACCGATCCCGGCACGCTGGGAAACGTATTTCACGATAGCGCTGGAGGTGGCATTGATAGAGTCCAGGCTGTCGCCACACTCAATCAGTACGCAGGAGCTGAACTGACGGGTTGGGGTACGCACGCCGGACATAATTGGCGTCGGCAGTGAAATCTTGAAGGTTGATACCGCATCATAAAAACGCTTCACGTAGTCCAGACGGGTTTCACGCGGATAGTTAGAGAACAGGCACGCGGCAACCAGAATGTACAGGAACTGGGCGCTCTCGTAGATTTCGCCCGTGACGCGGTTCTGAACCAGGTATTTACCTTCCAGCTGTTTTACCGCGGCATAAGAGAAGTTCATGTCGCGCCAGTGGTCGATAAAACCGTCCATCTGCTGGAACTCTTCTTCCGTGTAGTCTTCCAGCAGATGACTGTCGTATTTACCCAGCTCAACCATGTTCACGACGTGGTTGTACAGCGCCGGTGGCTCAAACTGGCCATACGCTTTCTTACGCAGATGGAAAATCGCCAGGCGTGCAGCCAGGTACTGGTAATCAGGTGCTTCGCGAGAAATTAAATCGGCGGCAGCCTTGATGATGGTCTCATGGATATCAGAGGTTTTGATGCCGTCGTAGAACTGGATGTGAGAGCGCAGTTCAACCTGAGAAATGGAAACGTTGTTCAGCCCTTCGGCTGCCCAGTCCAGCACGCGATGAATTTTATCGAGATTGATTTTCTCAGTCCCGCCATCACGCTTAGTCACCATCAGACTCTGATTCATGTGAGTTGTACCTGTCCGTGAAAAGAAAAATATCCCCCATTTATCCACAGAACGTCGTTGTGACTAACTCTGTGGATAAATACTATATATAGGGGGTGTGCGATAAGTGAAACGCTATATGGTGAGTATTCTAGTAAGGATTCATTTGAGTACAAGAGTTGATTTTGACGTTAATTTAAGGTTGCAAAAGGGTAGCGGAGGCTAAGTCCACGGTTTGTAAGGCCTGGCGAGATTGTCAATATTCGAATAAAAAAAATGAAAATTTGATCGAGTGCTGATTTCTTCAACGGGAAGGTGATTTGCGCAACAGAATGCTGCGCAAACTTTATAAGAATAAGCTATGACGTTAAACGTTTTTTGCTGTTGTATGCAGCATGTAGTTAACATCAACCCCCGGCGCGAGTTTGAAATGGTTGGTGACCGGGTTGTAGTGCAGGCCCGTGATATGGCGCTCCTGCAAACAGGTGTTGTCGACCCAGCCCAGTAGTTCGGCGGGCTTGATGAATTTCTTCACGTCGTGCGTACCTTTAGGCACCATCTTCAGCACATATTCCGCGCCCACCACCGCCATCAGCCACGCTTTGCCGTTCCGGTTGATGGTTGAGAAGAACACGTGGCCGCCCGGTTTCACCAGCTTCGCACAGGCATTGACCACCGACTGCGGGTCGGGAACGTGCTCGAGCATTTCCATACAGGTCACAACGTCATACTGTTGCGCGTGTTTTGCCGCGTGATCTTCCACGGTTTCCTGGACGTAATCGACCTGAATCCCGGTTTCCAGAGCGTGCAGGCGTGCCACTTGCAGAGGCTCAAAGCCCATATCCAGCCCGGTGACATTAGCCCCTTCACGCGCCATGCTTTCGGCGAGGATCCCACCGCCGCAGCCGACGTCGAGCACTTTTTTACCAAACAGGCCGTCGCAACGGTTGGCGATGTAACCTAAACGCAGCGGGTTGATACGGTGCAGCGGTTTAAATTCCCCTTCCAGGTCCCACCAGCGTGAGGCGACAGCTTCGAATTTCGCGATTTCGTCGTGATCGACGTTAGCCACCGGCGGTTTTTCGGCATTCATGGGCGCATTGACTCCTTTTTTCATCAGGCCTGTGAGTATATCAGCACCCCGGCGTGAATAAAGCGCCGAGCAGGTACTATAGGTTTACCTCAATCACGTCGGCTGTGTTATAATTTGCGACCTTTGAATCCGGGAAACAGTAGAGGGATAGCGGTTAGATGAGCGACCTTGCGAGAGAAATTACACCGGTCAACATTGAGGAAGAGCTAAAGAGCTCGTATCTGGATTACGCGATGTCGGTTATTGTCGGCCGCGCACTGCCAGATGTCCGAGATGGACTCAAGCCGGTACACCGTCGCGTACTTTACGCCATGAATGTATTGGGCAATGACTGGAATAAAGCCTACAAAAAATCTGCCCGCGTCGTGGGTGACGTCATCGGTAAATACCACCCTCATGGTGATACCGCCGTGTACGACACCATCGTCCGTATGGCGCAACCATTCTCCCTGCGTTACATGCTGGTCGACGGCCAAGGTAACTTCGGTTCAGTAGACGGCGACTCCGCCGCAGCGATGCGTTATACGGAAATCCGTATGTCGAAAATCGCCCATGAACTGATGGCCGACCTGGAAAAAGACACCGTTGATTTCGTCGATAACTACGACGGCACCGAACGTATTCCAGACGTTATGCCAACCAAGATCCCGAACCTGCTGGTTAACGGTTCGTCGGGTATTGCAGTCGGCATGGCGACGAACATTCCGCCACATAACATCACCGAAGTCATTAACGGCTGCCTGGCGTACATTGATGATGAAGACATCAGTGTAGAAGGGCTGATGGAACACATTCCGGGCCCGGACTTCCCGACCGCCGCTATCATCAACGGCCGTCGTGGCATCGAAGAAGCCTATCGTACCGGTCGCGGTAAAATCTACATTCGCGCCCGTGCGGAAGTGGAAGCCGATGCGAAAACCGGTCGTGAAACCATTATCGTCCACGAAATTCCGTATCAGGTGAACAAAGCGCGCCTGATCGAGAAAATCGCCGAGCTGGTTAAAGAGAAACGCGTGGAAGGTATCAGCGCGCTGCGTGACGAGTCTGATAAAGACGGGATGCGCATCGTGATTGAAATCAAACGCGATGCGGTGGGTGAAGTGGTGCTGAACAACCTCTACTCCCAGACTCAGCTGCAGACCTCTTTCGGTATCAACATGGTTGCTCTGCACCATGGCCAGCCGAAGATCATGAACCTGAAAGACATTCTTTCTGCGTTCGTGCGTCACCGCCGCGAAGTCGTGACTCGTCGTACTATTTTCGAACTGCGTAAAGCCCGTGACCGGGCGCACATCCTTGAAGCACTGGCAATTGCGCTGGCGAACATCGATCCGATTATCGAACTGATCCGTCGTGCGCCAACCCCTGCTGAAGCGAAAGCGGGCCTGATCGCGCGTTCATGGGATCTTGGCAACGTTTCCGCCATGCTGGAACGTGCAGGCGATGACGCCGCGCGTCCTGAGTGGCTGGAGCCGCAGTACGGTATTCACGACGGGAAATACTTCCTGACTGAACAGCAGGCTCAGGCGATTCTGGATCTGCGTCTGCAGAAGCTGACCGGCCTTGAGCACGAAAAACTGCTCGACGAGTACAAAGAGCTGCTGGAGCAGATTGCTGAGCTGTTGCACATTCTGGGCAGCGCTGACCGTCTGATGGAAGTGATTCGTGAAGAACTGGAACTCGTTCGCGAGCAGTTCGGCGATGCACGTCGTACCGAAATCACCGCCAATACCGCAGACATCAACATCGAAGACCTGATCAATCAGGAAGACGTTGTTGTGACCCTGTCTCACCAGGGCTACGTGAAATACCAGCCGCTGACCGATTACGAAGCTCAGCGCCGTGGTGGCAAAGGTAAATCTGCTGCCCGTATTAAAGAAGAAGACTTTATTGACCGCCTGCTGGTGGCCAACACCCATGACACGATCCTGATGTTCTCCAGCCGGGGTCGTCTGTACTGGATGAAGGTTTATCAGCTGCCAGAAGCAAGCCGTGGCGCGCGTGGACGTCCAATCGTCAACCTGCTGCCGCTGGAAGCGAACGAACGTATCACCGCCATTCTGCCAGTGCGTGAATACGAAGAGGGCGTTAACGTCTTCATGGCTACCGCCAGCGGTACGGTTAAGAAAACGGCGCTGACCGAGTTCAGCCGTCCGCGTTCTGCCGGGATCATCGCGGTGAACCTGAAAGAAGACGATGAGCTGATTGGCGTTGACCTGACCAACGGTAACGATGACGCGATGCTGTTCTCTGCCGCCGGTAAAGTGGTGCGCTTTAAAGAGAGCGCAGTGCGCGCGATGGGCCGTACGGCAACAGGTGTTCGCGGTATTAAGCTGGCGGGCGAAGATAAGGTTGTTTCACTTATCATCCCACGCGGTGAAGGTGCGGTTCTGACCGTGACCCAGAACGGTTACGGTAAACGTACGGCTGAAACCGAGTATCCGACCAAGTCACGCGGCACGCAGGGCGTTATCTCGATCAAAGTGACCGAGCGTAACGGTTCTGTGGTCGGCGCGGTGCAGGTTGTGGATAGCGACCAGATTATGATGATCACCGATGCCGGTACGCTGGTGCGTACCCGCGTGTCGGAAGTCAGCGTGGTCGGTCGTAACACTCAGGGCGTTATCCTTATCCGTACTGCGGATGATGAAAACGTAGTGGGCCTGCAGCGTGTGGCTGAACCGGTTGACGAAGAAGAGCTGGATGCTATCGACGGTAGCGTCGCAGAAGGCGATGATGAAATCGCCGCAGAAACTGAGTCTGACGACGATGTTGCCGATGACGCAGCCGAGGATGATGCAGACGAGTAATCGTCTGAATTAATCGCCTGACGTTATCGTGAAAGGGCCAGTGAAAACTGGCCCTTTTTGTTTGAATATTGCGGGTGTGGTGATTTACCGCTACCTTAATCCCATCTTTTTGCACGCACACGGCCAAACGTTGAAATACCTTGTCTCCTTCCGCACGACTCTGAAAGTCTCCCGCTATCTTTTTCGGGCGCTGGCGCTGTTGCTCTGGCTGCTTATCGCTTTTGTGTCGATTTTCTATATCGTCAATGCGCTACATACCAAAGAAGCGGAGATCCGTCAGGAGTTTAATCTCAGCTACGATCAGGCGCAGCGCTACATCCAGCGGACCTCGGATGTCATGAAAGAGCTGAAGTACATCGCTGAAAATCGTCTTACCGCCGAAAATGGCGTGCTTTCTTCACGCGGGGCGAGAGACGAAACCGATGTGCCTGAGTTTGAGCCGCTGTTCCAGGATTCTGACTGCGGCGCGCTGAGCAATTCCTGGCGCGGTTCGCTTGAGTCGCTGGCGTGGTTCATGCGCTACTGGCGCGATAATTTCTCGGCGGCTTACGATTTGAATCGGGTTTTCCTGATCGGCAGCGACAATCTGTGTATGGCTAACTTTGGCCTGCGCGACATGCCGATGGAGCGCGACCAGGCGCTGAAAACCCTGCACGAGCGGATCATGAAATACCGCAATGCGCCGCAGGATGAGCGCGGCAACAACCTGTTCTGGATAAGCCAGGGGCCGCGTCCGGGCGTGGGGTATTTTTATGCGCTGACGCCGGTGTATCTGGCGAATCGTCTGCAGGCGTTGCTGGGTATCGAGCAGACCGTGCGGATGGAGAACTTCTTCACGCCGGGCACGATGCCGATGGGCGTCACCATTCTCGACGAGTCCGGGCAGCCGTTAATTGCGCTTACTGGCGGGGAAAACAAACTTAAGATTGACCCGCAGTGGATGCAGGAGCGCGCCTGGTTTGGCTACACTTCGGGCTTCCATGACCTGGTGCTGAAGAAAAGCCTTCCGCCGTCCTCCCTGAGCATTGTCTACTCCGTGCCGGTCGATCTGGTGCTGGAACGCATCCGGATGCTTATTCTTAATGCAGTGCTGCTAAACATTCTCAGCGGCGTGGCACTGTTTACCATGGCACGCATGTACGAGCGTCGCATCTTCCTGCCCGCAGAGGCGGATGCCCAGCGTCTGGAAGAACATGAACAGTTTAACCGTAAGATTGTTGCCTCCGCCCCGGTCGGGATTTGTATCCTGCGCACCCAGGATGGGACCAATATTCTGAGTAATGAACTGGCGCACAATTACCTGAATATGCTGACCCACGAAGACCGGCAGCGCTTAACGCAGATTATCTGCGGCCAGCAGGTCAACTTCGTCGATGTGCTGACCAGCAACAACACCAATCTGCAAATTAGCTTTGTGCATTCCCGCTACCGTAACGAGAACGTGGCTATCTGCGTGCTGGTGGATGTCTCCTCGCGCGTGAAGATGGAAGAGTCGTTGCAGGACATGGCGCAGGCCGCCGAGCAGGCAAGCCAGTCGAAATCGATGTTCCTCGCGACCGTGAGCCATGAGCTGCGTACCCCGCTGTACGGCATCATCGGGAACCTCGATCTCTTGCAGACCAAAGAGTTGCCGAAGGGCGTCGACAGGCTGGTGACGGCGATGAATAACTCGTCGAGCCTGCTGCTGAAAATCATCAGCGACATCCTCGATTTCTCGAAGATTGAATCTGAACAGCTGAAAATTGAGCCGCGTGAGTTTTCGCCGCGGGAGGTGATGAGCCACATTACCGCCAACTATTTGCCGCTGGTGGTGCGTAAGCAGTTGGGGCTGTACTGCTTCGTCGAACCCGATGTGCCTCAGCAACTGTCGGGCGATCCGATGCGTCTACAGCAGGTGATCTCTAACCTGCTGAGCAACGCCATCAAATTCACTGATATCGGCTGCATCATTCTGCACCTGCGTCGCGATGATAACTATCTCAGCATCACCGTGCGCGATACCGGCGTGGGGATCCCCGCCAAAGAAGTGGTTCGCCTGTTCGACCCGTTCTTCCAGGTGGGCACGGGCGTGCAGCGTAACTTCCAGGGAACCGGGCTGGGCCTGGCTATCTGTGAGAAGCTGGTCAGCATGATGGACGGCGACATTTCGGTGGAGACCGAGCCGGGGATGGGCAGCCAGTTCACGATCCGTATCCCGTTGTATGGTGCGCAAAATCTGACACCTGCGACCATTGAAGGGCTGGCGGGCAAGCGCTGCTGGTTGGCAGTACGCAATGCGTCGCTGGCACAGTTTGTCGAATTGCTACTGACACGACACGGCGTGGAGGTGCTGCGCTATGAAGGGCAAACGCCGGACGCAGACGATATGCTCATTTCCGATGATGAGCTTACGCAACCGTGGGCTGGACGCGGGGCTATCATTTTCTGCCGTCGCCATATCGGCATTCCTCTGGAGCGCGTGCCGGGCGAGTGGGTTCACAGCGTCGCCTCCCCGCATGAATTGCTGGCATTGCTGGGCCGCATCTACAGTATTGAAGTGGACAATAGCGATAACCATGGTGCGCTGCCATCGGCAGAAAATACCGCTGCCGCCAATGACGACATGATGATTCTGGTGGTGGACGATCACCCTATCAACCGCCGCCTGTTGGCCGATCAGCTCGGATCGTTGGGTTATCAGTGCAAGACCGCCAACGACGGCGTGGATGCGCTGAACGTGCTGAGTAAGAACCACATTGATATCGTGCTCAGCGACGTCAACATGCCTAACATGGACGGTTATCGCCTGACCCAGCGAATTCGACAGCTGGGCCTGACGTTGCCGGTGGTGGGCGTGACCGCGAATGCGCTGGCAGAAGAGAAACAGCGTTGTATCGAATCGGGGATGGACAGTTGCCTGTCAAAACCGGTCACGCTGGACGTGCTGAAGCAGACGCTGGCGGTGTATGCCGCGCGGGTGAGAAAAACCAGGGAGTAAAATGATTTCCCCCGGCGGGCGCCGGGGGAAAGGACTGCTTAGTCTTTGTCTGACGCGCTCAGCGTGACAGAAGAGAGGTAGTTCAGCAGGGCGATATCGTTTTCGACGCCCAGCTTCATCATCGCCGACTTCTTCTGGCTACTGATGGTTTTGATGCTGCGGTTGAGCTTCTTGGCAATTTCGGTTACCAGGAACCCTTCTGCGAACAGACGCAGCACTTCGCTCTCTTTCGGTGACAGACGTTTGTCGCCGTAACCGCCCGCGCTGATTTTTTCCAGCAGGCGAGAAACGCTTTCCGGGGTAAATTTCTTCCCTTTCTGCAAGGCCGCGAGGGCTTTAGGCAGATCGGTCGGCGCACCCTGTTTCAGGACAATCCCTTCTATATCCAGATCCAGTACGGCGCTCAGAATGGCCGGGTTATTGTTCATGGTAAGAACGATAATCGACAGCGACGGGAAGTGACGTTTAATGTATTTGATCAGCGTAATGCCATCACCGTATTTGTCTCCAGGCATGGAGAGGTCGGTGATCAGCACATGGGCGTCAAGTTTTGGCAGATTGTTGATAAGCGCAGTGGAGTCTTCAAATTCGCCGACGACATTCACCCACTCGATTTGCTCAAGTGATTTGCGAATACCGAACAGTACAATCGGATGATCATCGGCAATAATAACGTTCATATTGTTCATGTATTAGGCTACCTTGCTACATCAAGCTTTTGACGTAGGCGTCAATGTCGCTGATATATTTCTCTGTGCCGGGGGCATCCTTCTCACGAATGAGATGCTCCAGCGTTTCACATAACTGCTTGCCGGGTACCAGATTAAGCATGGCAAACACCCCTTTGAGGCGATGCGCCGTCTGCGCCAGCGCGGCAAAATCTTTTGTCGCTGATTCAGTATACAACCGCTTAACATCATCCGGAACCGTATCAACAAACAGCGCATAATAACCGCTGGCATGGAGCTCGGCGTTTTCATTTACACCCGAAGGTGTTCCCAGTAACTCTCCGTGTGCCAGTTGTTCTTCTATAAGTTGCAGCACGGCTTCCTGCATGGCATTACTGATATTGAAGTTGACCCGCAGCTGACCGGGGCCAATTTTGCGGACACCGGGCTCATCATCGCTTAAAAGCAAGCCTGGCGCAGTAAGATTAGACGGATTATCTGTCAAAAACAGATCATATTCTTGACTTGTAAGGCGCTCATCTGGGGAAATACAGCTCGCCCCCCAGTTTTCCAGTTGTCTGACCACGACGCTGCGTACTTCGCTGGAGGTAATGTCTATCATCGCGACGACCTCATCAAGCAGCTTCTCTTCTTCTTCAACTTCCTGCTCCCGTGGCGCCATTTTTACATGCAGCGAGTAACGGGTTCCCAGGGATTCGCGGGCTTTAATGTTCAGATGGCCACCAAGCTTACGCGCCAGCTGATCGCTCAGCCAGAAGGTGAGGGCATTGGCCTTGCCAAATCGGTCTTCCTGGGTCTCGTTGAGGAACGGGAAATGCAGATTGTCGATTTCGCTGTTCGAGACGCCGTTACCGGTATCCAGGATGCGGAAGGTCAGCCGATCTTCGGCGGATTCATCTTCCGACACCTCAAGCGTGATTTTGCCGATCTGGGTGGTGGTCACGGAGTACTGAATCAGCAGCAGCAGGATGCGTTTGAGCGCTTCACGATCGCCATGACGCTGCTCGCTGGCTGCCAGATGGTTGTTGATGAGCAGCTGTAACCCTTTGCGTTTAATAACCGGCAACACTTCCGGCACCACTTCGTCAATTAAATCCTGGATAGAGAACAGGGCCGAAGTGCCTTTCCAGCCTTCGCCTTCCAACATATTAGCCAGTTGGATTTCATCAATCAGACGCACGAGGGTATCAGCGTGCTGGGCGAGTCGTTGGTTCTCGACCCCGGTCAGCGCGGCGGCTTCTTCTGCCAGCGTAACGGCCGGTTGTTTCAGCGCATCACCCATGTTTTTCATTAACGCGATGCGACCCTGCTGGTTTTTCTCGTACAGACGCTGCGCCTGTTTGAGCTTTTTGTTCACCAGCACTTCTTTATCCTGGTCGCGGATAATGAAAATCTGGGTGCGCGGGGCCACCTGGCTGCGGAACTGACGTATTTCGTAAAGCTCATTATTAATGGTCGCCTGAATGACACCCTGATGCTGGTCCGCCATGCTGGTGATGTTTTGCAAATTCAGGTGCGGGAGCAGGTGGTCAGCGATTTTGTTGCTGATAACGGTGCGATTAGACTCCTGGTCATGTACCAGCAGTCCAAGCGGCAGGACCGAGACAATCTCTTCATTAATTGCTTTCAGCACGCGCAGTTCGTTGTTCGCCGACGCCGGTGAGGCAATATCGGTCTGACGGCGACCGGAATAATGGCGGAAGGTGTTATAGCCGAACAGCGCCAGCGCCAGCAGACCAATGTTGAGCAGCAGCGGCAGCAAAATGTTCTGCAGCGTATCGAGTAGCAGTGAACCGAACGGCACCTGCCACACCAGGCGCATCCCCGTCGAATTTAACGAAGACGCAATCTCAATACGCGAGCTGTTGAAATTAATACTCACGCTGTCGGCGGCTTCTTTATCCTGGCTACGCAGATTCTTTTGCGACGGGTCTGGCTCCAGGCGGAAGCTATCGAGCGTCATACCCGGTGGAATGAGATCGTTAATCGGTAAGTCGAATGCCACCACGGTAGCAAGATGACCCGGCTGATTGAAGGTGGTACGCAGGGTAAAGTAGTGCCCGTTTTGCCAGGCGAGTCGGCGCAGGGAAGAAAAGGTTTCGCGTTCATCCAGCGTATTGGCCTGCTGAAGCATTTCTGCCCGGCGAGAGTCGACAATGCTCCCGACGCTGGACTCTTTGAATCCAGCGGATAAATCTTTTAGCGGCAGGGTAGAGATAAGGATCAGGCTGTTGTCCTGACCATTAAGGTAGTACATCGACCACGGAACGGTTTCGGCGCCCCATAGCGTATCGAGATAGTTCGACATTTTCTGCGTCATGTCGAGAGTCGCCCCATCGTGGGAGCCGAAGATCAGCGCTTCCGTTTTACGACGGGGTTTTTCCAGGTAGTAAACATCTTGCTTCAGACGCGTTTCCTGCAAGCCATCACCGCCAGACGATGCGGTGGCCGAGGCAGCGATGTTGTCATAAATCTGCCAGGTAGCGTAGCGCCAGGTGTCGATGCGTTTGTGGATTGCATGGGTCATATCAACAATCTGATAGCTTTTGTCCTTAAGCCAGGCGTTCACTGCGCTTTGGATCATTACCCCCATCGTGACTAACAGCACCACGATTAGCAGCAGAAAGAAACGGTTAATGCTCCCAGGGATAAGGGAAAACTTGGTTGAGAAAGTCGTGTCGGAATGACTCATTCGTGTGTGTAATCCAGTTTGTCAAGGCTACGCCAGCAGGCAGTATAAAGGGTAATGCGCTAATTTCCACATTATCGGGGTCTTTGCTGCCTTTCTGAGCAATCTCCACACACGCTACACAAAGATGTACATGGTTACATTTTCTGTACAAATATTTACGCCCGGAGGCATGAGAATAGCACGAAATAACAAGAGATTATTTGATCTCTAGTGCGTTCAGGGGATTTTGCCAGCAAGGATGATTACTTAATAGTCATTATAATTTCAGGAGGGTAGTACAAAAGTAATTTTGTTACGTAAAGAAAGGTAAAAAAAACCGGATGCGAAGCACCCGGTAGAAATATGAGTAAACAGACATTCAGAACTGAATGACGGTAATAAATAAAGTTAATGATGATAGCGCTGATTATTTTAGAGATTGTCGACGATTTTGTTTTGTCATTCAGTGCTATACCAGAATACGATAACAATTAATTGATTTAATTGTGTTTTTTATTGCATTTGATTTTTGGAGCTATATTTTTTAGCTTTTCGTGGCATGAAAAAGTTCCGTTGAATTTACATATTGAAACATCTTGCGCGTAGTTTGAAACATCTTAAAAGTTCTCGTATCATTTTCTTGTTGGATATTTCTGTATTTTGCAGCACAATGGGTTTGCCGACTGATTGAGGGTTAATCAGTAAGCAGTGGCATATAAAAAGGCATATAACAGAGGGTTAATAACATGAAAGTTAAAGTACTGTCCCTCCTGGTACCAGCTCTGCTGGTAGCAGGCGCAGCAAATGCGGCTGAAATTTATAACAAAGACGGCAACAAATTAGATCTGTACGGTAAAGTAGACGGCCTGCACTATTTCTCTGATGACAAGAATGCAGACGGCGACCAGTCCTACATTCGTCTGGGTTTCAAAGGCGAAACTCAGGTTAATGACCAAATCACCGGTTACGGCCAGTGGGAATACAACGTTCAGGCGAACAACGTAGAAGGTTCTTCCGATCAGGCATGGACCCGTGTTGCTTTCGCAGGTATCCGTGTTAAAGATGCAGGTTCCTTCGACTACGGTCGTAACTACGGCGTTGTTTACGACGTAACGTCCTGGACTGACGTTCTGCCAGAATTCGGCGGCGACACCTACGGTTCTGACAACTTCATGCAGCAGCGTGGTAACGGCTACGCGACCTACCGTAACACCGACTTCTTCGGTCTGGTTGATGGCCTGAACTTTGCTATCCAGTACCAGGGTAAAAACGGTAGCGCAAGCGGCGAAGGCGCAACTGCCAACGGCCGTGGCGCACTGAAGCAGAATGGCGACGGCGTCGGCGGTTCTGTAACTTACGATCTGGGCGAAGGCTTCGGTATCGGTGGTGCAGTATCCAGCTCCAAACGTACTACCGATCAGAACGACGCATTTGCTGGCGCAAATGGCATTGTTTATGGTGAAGGCGATCGCGCTGAAACCTACACCGGTGGCCTGAAATATGACGCGAACAACATCTACCTGGCAACTCAGTACACTCAGACTTACAACGCGACCCGCATTGGTTCCCTGGGTTGGGCTAACAAAGCTCAAAACTTCGAAATGGTTGCTCAGTACCAGTTCGACTTCGGTCTGCGTCCGTCCGTTTCTTACCTGCAATCTAAAGGTAAGGACATCGAGAATGGTTACGGCGACCAGGATCTGGTTAAATACGTTGATGTTGGCGCGACTTACTACTTCAACAAAAACATGTCTACCTACGTTGATTACAAAATCAACCTGCTGGACGAAAACGACTTCACCCGTAACGCTGGCATCTCTACCGATGACATCGTAGCTCTGGGTCTGGTTTACCAGTTCTAATCGACTGTTAAGCTGAAAAGGGTCCTTCGGGACCCTTTTTTTATCCCCTGTTTACGTTGATTGGTGTACCCTTGCGCGCAAACATGAGGGGCATTATTTATGGATATCAATTTCTTCCGCGCGGCACTGATGGCCGTCGCTCTCGTCATTTCTGGCTGCGATAACAGCACACCCACTCCCACCGCGCAAAAAGCGTCAGTCACCGTGCTTGAAGGCAAGACGATGGGGACGTTCTGGCGCGTTAGCGTCATTAATCTGGATAACGACAAAGCCAGCGCACTGCGCCAGAAAGTACAAAGCAAGCTGGACGGGGACGATCAGCTGCTCTCCACGTGGAAAAATGATTCCGCGTTGATGCGTTTCAACCGCGCGACCAGTACCGCGCCGTGGCCGGTCAGCGAAGCGATGGCGGATATCGTCACCGAATCGTTACGTATCGGGGCGAAAACGCAGGGGGCGATGGACATCACCGTTGGGCCGCTGGTCAATTTATGGGGATTTGGCCCGGATAAACAGCCGGTAAAAACCCCGACTCAGGCGCAGATCGATCAGGCCAAAGCCCGCACCGGGCTGCAACATCTGAGGGTGATTAACCAGTCCGGCAGCCAGTACCTGCAAAAAGATCTGCCCGATCTGTACGTCGATCTCTCTACCGTCGGTGAAGGTTATGCCGCCGATCATCTGGCACGCTTAATGGAGCAGGAAGGGATTGCACGCTATCTGGTTTCGGTTGGCGGCGCACTGGCAAGCCGTGGCATGAATGCCGATGGACAGCCATGGCGCGTGGCTATTCAGAAGCCGACCGACCAGGAAAACGCGGTGCAGGCGATTGTGGATATCAACGGCCACGGCATCAGTACCTCGGGCAGCTATCGCAACTATTATGAGCTGGACGGGAAGCGTATTTCCCACGTTATCGATCCGCAAACCGGGACACCTATCCAGCATAAACTGGTGTCGGTGACGGTCATCTCTCCCACGGCGCTGGAAGCAGACGGCTGGGATACAGGGTTAATGGTATTGGGCCCGGAGAAGGCAAAAGAAGTGGTGCGCGAGCAGGGGCTGGCGGTGTATATGATAATTAAAGACGGCGAAGGTTTTAAAACCTGGATGTCACCGCAGTTCGAAACCTTCCTGGTGAACGGAAAAAATTAAAAAGCAAGAATGGCGGTTTTTTTAGCTGCCTTCCGCGCCAGACTCAGGCTACCCTAAATAAAGAGCCGGAGTTTGTATGAAACCTAATCCCATCCTACATGACGAGTCCCGCTGGCAGGCGGTGCTCGACAGAGATGCCCATGCCGACGGTCAGTTCGTTTTTGCGGTGCTGACCACCGGCATCTTTTGCCGTCCGTCCTGTCGGGCGCGCCACCCCCTGCGTCAGAATGTCCGCTTTTATGCCGATGCCAGCGCCGCCCAGGCCGCGGGTTTTCGTGCATGCAAACGCTGTCAGCCGGATAAAACCGACCCACAGCAACAACGCACCGATAAAGTCACCGAAGCCTGCCGTCTGCTCGAGCAGGAACGTACCCTGACGCTGGACGAACTGGCGCAGGCGGTGGCGGTCAGTCCGTATCATTTCCATCGCTTATTCAAATCCGTAACCGGGATGACGCCCCGCGCCTGGCAGCAGGCCTGGCGTGCCCGTAAGCTGCGGGAGACGTTGGTCGCCAGTGAAACGGTGACCGATGCGGTGCTGGCTGCCGGTTTTCCTGCCAGCAGCAGCTATTATCGTCAGGCGGACAGTACGCTGGGCATGACCGCCAGACAGTTTCGTCGCGGTGGCGATACTCAGCGGGTGCGGTTCACCCTACAATCCTGCGTGCTCGGGCGCTGTCTGGTGGCAGCCAGCTCCCGTGGGATTTGTGCCGTGTTACCGGGCGATAGTGACGCGGCGCTGATCGCTGAGCTGGCGCAGATTTTCCCCAACGCACAGCGCGAAGAGGCGGATGATGCGTTCCAACAGCAGGTGGCGCAGGTGATTGCATTGCTGGACGGGCAGCGCTCGACCCTGCAACTACCGCTGGATATTCGCGGCACGGCCTTTCAACAACAGGTCTGGCAGGCGCTGCGTGATATTCCCGTGGGGGAAACGCGCAGCTATCAGCAGGTGGCAGACAGTATCCATAAACCCAAAGCGGCTCGCGCGGTGGCCAATGCCTGCGCGGCCAATACCCTGGCGCTGGTAATCCCGTGTCATCGGGTGGTCCGGCAAAGTGGGGCGCTGTCGGGCTATCGCTGGGGCGAGGCGCGTAAAGCCGAATTGCTCAAGCGCGAAGCGAAACAGGAACCTTAACGATGCTCGATTTATTTGCTGATACGCCGCCCTGGCAGGAACCGCTGGGGCCAGGGGCGACTATCCTTCGCCGACGCGCGCTGGCCGATGCCGACGCTCTGTTGTCCGGCATTGCAAGCGTGTCAGCGCAATCGCCGTTTCGCCAGATGGTCACCCCCGGCGGCTATACCATGTCGGTGGCGATGACCAACTGCGGAGAGGTGGGCTGGACAACCGATATGCACGGCTATCTGTATGCCGGAGGCGATCCACAAACCGGGCAGCACTGGCCGCCGATGCCGCCGGCCTTTTTGCCGTTCGCCCAGGTCTGCGCCCGTGAAGCCGGATACGATCATTTTCAGCCCGATGCGTGCCTGATAAACCGCTATGCGCCGGGCGCGAAGCTATCGCTGCATCAGGACAAAGATGAAAAGACGCTGCGGGCGCCGATTGTCTCGGTATCACTTGGGCTTCCGGCAGTGTTCCAGTTCGGTGGCCTGAAACGTAACGATCCGCTGCAGCGGGTGCTGCTGGAGCATGGCGACGTGGTGGTATGGGGCGGTGAATCCCGACTGTACTATCACGGCATTCAGCCGCTGAAAGAGGGGCATCATCCGGCGACCGGCGCCTTTCGCTACAACCTGACTTTCCGTCACACCTGAAACAGCAATAAAAATAAGAATTATTCTTGATGTAGCGCCCGAGCCGTTTAAACTGCTGGCTGTTTTGGCTGTCCGGAATGGTTTGTATGCAACTTCTTCTTCTGGTCTGGCGGCAGTACCGCTGGCCCTTTATCGCCGTGATGGCGCTGAGTCTGCTGAGCGCCGTGCTTGGCATTGGCCTGATCGCCTTCATTAACCTGCGCCTGATTGAAAACGTCGATGTCTCACTGGCGGTATTGCCGGAATTTCTCGGCCTGCTGCTGTTGCTGATGGCGGTTACTCTTGGTTCCCAACTGGCGCTAACGATTCTCGGCCACCATTTCGTCTACCGCCTGCGCAGCGAATTTATTAAACGGATCCTCGACACCCATATTGAGCAGGTGGAAAAACTGGGCAGTGCCGCACTGCTCGCCGGATTGACCAGTGACATTCGGAACATCACCATCGCCTTCGTGCGTTTGCCTGAGCTGGTGCAGGGCATCATTCTGACCTTTGGTTCTGCGGCATATCTGTTTTTCCTGTCGGGTAAAATGCTGATGATCACCGCCCTGTGGATGGCGTTGACCATTTGGGGTGGCTTTGTGCTGGTGGCGCGGGTGTATAAGCACATGGCGACCCTGCGCGAAACGGAAGACAAGCTGTATCACGATTATCAGACGGTGCTGGAAGGGCGCAAAGAGTTGACCCTTAATCGCGAGCGTGCGGAGCATATCTTCAATAACCTGTACATTCCGGATGCCAAAGAGTATCGCCATCACATCGTCCGGGCAGATACCTATCATCTCAGCGCGGTGAACTGGTCGAACATTATGATGCTCGGCGCGATTGGGCTGGTCTTCTGGATGGCAAATAGTCTCGGTTGGGCGGATACTAACGTCGCGGCGACGTATTCCCTGACGCTGTTGTTCCTGCGTACGCCGCTGCTCTCTGCCGTGGGCGCATTGCCGACGCTGCTCAGCGCGCAGGTGGCGTTCAACAAGCTCAACACATTTTCACTCGCGCCGTACCGCGCGGCGTTTCCAAAGCCGGAAGCGCATCCGCACTGGCAAACGCTGGAACTGCGCGACGTAGAATTCCACTATCAGGATAAAACGTTCGCCGTCGGGCCGATAAATCTGACCCTCAAACGCGGGGAACTGGTGTTCCTGATTGGCGGCAACGGCAGCGGGAAATCGACCCTGGCGATGCTGCTTACCGGGCTGTATCAGCCGGTGTCCGGACAAATCCTGCTCGACGGACAACCGTTGTCAGTGGAAAAACCGGAAGATTATCGTAAGCTTTTCTCGGCGGTGTTTACCGATGTCTGGCTGTTCGACCGACTGCTGGGTCCGGATGGGCAGCAGGCGAAGCCGGAGCTGATTGCCAAATGGCTTGAACATCTGAAAATGGGCCACAAGCTGCAGCTGGATAACGGTAAAATACTCGACCTCAAGCTGTCGAAAGGGCAGAAAAAACGCGTGGCGCTGCTGCTGGCGCTGGCGGAAGAGCGAGATATTATTTTGCTCGATGAGTGGGCTGCCGATCAGGACCCGCATTTCCGTCGCGAGTTTTACCAGGTGCTGCTGCCGCTGATGCAGGAGATGGGCAAAACCGTCTTCGCCATCAGCCACGATGACCATTACTTCATTCATGCCGATCGCCTGCTGGAAATGCGTAACGGCAAGCTCAGCGAGCTGACAGGCGACGAGCGCGATGCGGCTTCCCGCGACGCGGTGGCCCGTACTGCCTAAGGATTGCCAACCGATGTCCCTGTTTCATAAAAACAGCGCCAGACTCCGCGACCAGGAACGTGCGCGCCTGATCTGGCTGTTGACCACCGATAAAGCCATCACCTCGGCGTTGACCAACAAACTGACCCTGGTCGAACAATATGACGCCGGGAAGCTGGCGGATGACATCGCGGAAGTCGGCGCGCTGGTGGCGCATCTGCCCGCGCCCGATCTGGCCGATACCCTTGAGGCGCTGCCTTCCGATGCACGCCATGCGCTCTGGGGTCTGGTGGAAGACAGCAAGCGCGGCAACGTGCTGCTGGAGGCCTCGGAAAGCGTCTATGAAGATTTGATTGAGGGCATGAGTGACAAAGCGCTGTTGGATGCGCTTGACGCCCTCGATATCGATGAAAAAATCTATCTCGTTCAGCACCTTCCCCGTAACCTGACCGGCCGCCTGCTGGCCACCCTTCCGGCGGAAGAACGCGCCCGCGTCCGTCAGGTGATGAATTACGCCCCTGACAGCGTGGGGGCGATCATGGAGTTCGAGGTGATCGTCATTCGCCCGGACGTCACGCTCGGGGCGGTACAACGCTATCTGCGGCGGTTGGGGAAAATGCCGGGTAACACCGACAAACTGTTTGTCACCACCCGCGACAAAACGCTGTTGGGTGAACTGGCGTTGCAAACTATTCTCCTCAACCCGGCACAACGCCGGGTTAACGAGGTCATGGAGGCGGAGCCGGTCACCTTCCATCCGGAAGAAGATGCGGAAAAAGTTGCGCGTACTTTTGAACGTGATGACTTACTCAGCGCCGCAGTGATTGATGCCGAAGGCAAACTGCTCGGGCGTCTGACCATCGATGAGATTGTTGATGTGGTCTACGAAGAGACCGATAACGATATTCGCCAGATGAGCGGCCTGAGCAACGAGCAGGATGTCTTCGCCCCGGTCAGCAAAGCGGTAAAAACGCGCTGGGGCTGGCTGGCCGTCAATCTTTGCACCGCGTTTATTGCTTCCCGGGTGATTGATGGCTTCGAGCACACCATCTCACAGCTGGTGGCGCTGGCTTCGCTGATGCCGATTGTCGCGGGTATCGGCGGTAACACCGGCAATCAGACCATAACCATGATCGTCCGTGCTCTGGCACTACAGCACATTCAGCCGGGGAACTTTTCGTTCCTGATCCTGCGTGAAATGGGCGTGGCGCTGATTAACGGCCTGGTGTGGGGCGGGATTATGGGCGGAGTGACCTGGTGGCTGTATGACGATCCTCAGCTGGGCGGGGTAATGATGCTGGCGATGGTGCTCAACCTGCTGGTGGCGTCGCTGATGGGCGTGCTTATCCCGATGATCATGACCAAGTTAGGACGCGATCCGGCAGTCGGTTCCAGCGTGATGATCACCGCCATCACCGACACCGGCGGATTCTTTATTTTTCTGGGTCTGGCGACGATATTTCTGCTTTAGCCGCGTGATGGCGGCGAATGCGTTTCGGGATAAGCACCATCGCCACAATCCCGGCCAGCACACCAATCGCCAGGTTGCCGGTACTGACGGTGGCAGCCACCGTCACCAGCATCACCAGCGTGACTGACCACGGCGTCTGTTTTAGCGTCGTGGGTTGAATGCTATGCCAGCTAAAGGTTTTCACCGCCACAATCGCCATGATCCCGGCCAGTACCGCCATCGGAATTTTGGCCATCACGTTACTCAACCCGGTTACCAGCAGTAACAGCACCAGCCCGGCTACCAGGGTGGAAACACGGCTGCGGCCTTTACCCATCTCAACGTTAACGATGGTCTGACCGATCATCGCACATCCGGCAATCCCGCCGTAGAATCCCGAAAGAATGTTAGCGATACCGAGCCCGGCGCTTTCCCGCGCTTTATTCGATGGTGTGACGGTGAGATCGTCCACCAGTTTTGCCGTCAGCAGTGATTCCATCAGGCCGACAAAGGCGATGCTTAACGCGCAGGGCCAGATGATTTGCAATGTTTCCAGATTGAGCGGCACCAGCAGCTGGGTGAAGCCCGGTAAACCGCCGGTCATCGACCCTTCATCACCGACGGTCGGAAGGATTTGCCCGCTGAACACGGTGTACAGAGTCAGGAGCACGATAGCAATCAGCGGAGAAGGGATGCTCTTAATCACCCTCGGCGCCCACAGAACAATCAGCAGCGTGGCGGCAAACAGCGCCAGAATAAGCGGGTTTTTACTCCAGAAATGCGGTACCTGAGCGAAGAAAATCAGGATCCCCAGTGCATTCACAAACCCGGTCATTACCGCCTGCGGGATGAAACGCATCAGCTTTGCCATGCCGAATACGCCAAAAGCTATCTGGATGACGCCCGCCATCACTACCGCGGGCAGAATATATGCCACCCCGTGCTGATGCACCATTGGGCCAATCACCAGCGCGACCGAGCCCGCTGCCGCCGTGACCATGGCCGGACGCCCACCTAATACCGACATCGCCAGACACAGCACTACTGAGGCAATCAGGCTGACCTTAGGGTCTACGCCTGCGATCACCGAAAAGGAAATCACTTCCGGAATGAGCGCCAGCGCGGTAATCACCCCCGCCAGCGATTCGCGCAGTAAAAGGGTAGGGGAGCGCACGATGGTCGCGAGCGCACCTTGTTCAGCATTCTTTAAAGATGAAGAGGTATCAGGCATAGAGAGAGTCAGGTTATGGATGACCGGTTTACGATAAGGCGCGCGATGTGCGGCGCGTCACAAAACGGGCGATATTACCGCGTTGCGTCACATTTCGCCAGTACCAATACTCATTTGCGTGACACAATTATTAAACATTTTTATAACAGTTATCAAAACAGAACTTAAATTTTAAACAATATTTAAATCTTTCACCGTCAGTGATAACGTTGATTTCCCCGAATCGTTTCACCTGCGCTAAAACAAAAAACGCGAGTACAGTAAGGCTCATTACGATGACTAAAAAGATGGCCGTACGCAGCTCACAGGCGGTTGGTTTGCATGCTGAACCTCTGGCAGACCACTCCAACTCCCGTAACGAGCATGAGACGGATGTATTGTTGATTGGCGGTGGCATCATGAGCGCCACGCTGGGAACCTGGCTTCAGGAACTGGAGCCAGACTGGTCTATTACCATGGTCGAACGTATGGAAAGCGTCGCCGAGGAAAGCTCCAACGGCTGGAACAACGCCGGTACCGGCCATGCCGCCCTGATGGAACTGAACTACACGCCGCAAAAGGCGGACGGTTCTGTCAGCATCGACAAAGCTATCGAGATTAATGAAGCCTTTCAGATCTCGCGCCAGTTCTGGGCGCACCAGGTCACTCGCGGCGTATTGCAACAGCCGAAAACCTTCATCAACACCGTGCCGCACATGAGTTTTGTGTGGGGCGAAGATAACGTCAATTTCTTGCGCGCCCGCTATGCCGCGCTCCAGCAAAACTCGCTGTTCCAGGGAATGCGTTACTCCGAAGATCTTGAGCAAATCAAAAAATGGGCGCCGCTGGTGATGGAAGGGCGCGACCCGCAGCAGAAAGTGGCCGCGACGCGCACCGAAATTGGCACCGACGTCAACTACGGGGAAATCACCCGCCAACTGATTGCGGGCCTGCGCCGCCACGACAATTTCTCATTGCAGCTCAACACCGTCGTGCGCCGCTTCAAACGTAATGCCGATAATAGCTGGACGGTGACGGTTAGTGACGCTAACGACCGTAAAATTCGCCGCACCATTAGGGCGAAATTTATCTTCATCGGTGCAGGCGGCGCGGCGCTGAAACTGCTGCAACAGACCGGCATTCCACAGGCCAAAGAGTACGCCGGATTCCCGGTAGGTGGTCAGTTCCTGGTGTGTGAAAACCCGGACGTGGTCAATCACCATCTGGCGAAAGTGTACGGTCAGGCATCGGTCGGTGCGCCACCGATGTCGGTCCCGCATATCGACACCCGTATTATCGACGGGAAACGTGCGGTACTGTTCGGACCCTTTGCGACGTTTTCCACCAAATTCCTGAAAAATGGTTCGCTGTGGGACCTTTTAGGTTCAACCAATAAATCGAACATCTTGCCGATGATTAACGTCGGTCTCGATAACTTCGATTTGGTGAAGTATCTGGTCGGTCAGGTGATGCAGAAAGATAAAGACCGTCTGGCGGCGTTGCAGGAATACTATCCGTTGGCGAAGAAAGGCGACTGGCGGCTGTGGCAGGCCGGGCAACGGGTACAAATTATCAAGCGCGATGCAGATAAAGGCGGCGTATTGCGCCTGGGCACCGAAGTGGTCAGCGATGATGAAGGCACCGTGGCGGCGCTGCTCGGCGCATCACCGGGCGCATCTACGGCGGCCCCTATCATGCTGCATTTGCTGGAGCAGGTCTTTAAAGAGAAGGTGACCAGCGCGGCGTGGCAGGAAAAACTGCGTTCGGTGGTGCCGACTTACGGCAGTCGTCTGAGCGGTGACCCGCAGGCGATTCAGCAGACGCTGGCGCATACCAGCGAAGTGTTGGGTCTGCGCTACGAGGCTGAAACGCCGGTCGACCCGGTTCCTGCGCCTCAGTTCACGGCCACCCCGCGAGTGGAACTCAAACCCGTGGCGGACATCGCGCTGTAACTGTAAAAAAGTCCCGGTTTACGGGACTTTTTTGTCTTCAGGCTTAGCGTTTTTCGGCGTTCTGCACGGTGTCTTCCGCTTTCCAGACTCGGTATTTGACGTCGATATTTTCCGGGGTATAAACCACAATCGGCAGCTTGCTGTTGTAGCGTACCATCGCATCGTCACCCAGATATGCCGTCACAAACTTCTCTGTTTTTTTGCCATCCGGGCAGGCCATCATGGTCGACATTGGCGAAGTCACTTTGTCGAATACGTAGTAGTCGTAGCCCCAACCTTCAAGCGTTTTGCTCTCCAGTTCGCCACCCAGGCGGTGCTGATTACAGTCGACTTCCAGCGTTTGACCGATCAGCAGTTCTACTTTGTAGCCAGACTCGTCTTTCTGCTCCGGCAGCGTAATGACCTGACGCTTCATGCCTTTTTCCGCCTGTGGATACGGCGCCACTTTTTCCAGTGGGGTATTGGCCGCGAAGGCGCTGGTGGACACACACGCCAGAGAGAAGACGGCGGCAGCAAATTTGGATGCGTTTTTCACTGTTAATCCTTTTGATCAGTTAGCAACAGGCGGATCGTAACATTCCTGAGCTGAATGATAAGCAGAATTTACCCATATTTTAATAAGTGGCAGTGATATGTTCTGGCAGAGGGAGGTGAGGAAGGGAAAAGAATTCCCTGCGACGAGGCGCGACGCAGGGAAGGGCAGTTATGGTGTGACGATGTTAAACCAGAAGTCGAACTTGTCCATGTAACTCATCAGTTCATCCAGCTTGGCGGCGTTGCCAGTGATTTTCATATCACCGTTCGCTTTCGCCTGCTGCACGGTTTCCTGTTTCAGGATAATACGGTTAAGCGTATCGCGAGACATAGAAATCGTCGTATCAGCATCTTTAGCCTGAGTATTGGCGGTGTGGTTCAGTACGCCATTTTCCAGCTCCAGCTTATATTTGCCTTGCTCGCCGAAGTCGAAGTTAATCAGTGCTTTTGCATTGGCCGCTTTCACGCCGTTCAGGTGAACGCCCATGTAGTCGAAGAACATTTCTGGGGTCATTGCACGGACGGTATCCGGGCTGGCCGTGTTCGGGGTCGCCATCTTCACCACGCCATTACGCAATTCCTGCGCACCGGCGAGATAGAAGTTACGCCACGGACCCGATTCAGCCTGATAGCCTAACTGCTCAAGGGCATCGGCTTCCAGATTCTTCGCATCCTGGTTGGTTGGATCGGCGAATACGACTTTGCTGACCACCTGCGCGACCCAGCGGTAGTTACCCTGCGCATAATCGTTTTTGGCTTTGCTCATGATCTTGTCGGCGCCGCCCATGTACTCCACGAATTTCTTCGCCGCTTCAGTCGGCGGAAGTTCGTCGAGAGTGGCCGGGTTGCCATCGAACCAGCCGAGATAGAACACGTAGGTCGCTTTCACGTTATGGCTGACGGAGCCGTAGTAACCGCGGCTGGCCCAGGTTTTCTCCAGGGTTTCCGGCAGTTTGAAGTTGGCGGCGATCTCATCGCGAGTCAGGCCTTCATTGGCCATACGCAGCGTCTGGTCGTTAATGTAACGGTACATATCACGCTGACCTTTCATCAGCTGGACAATGTTGGCGTTACCCCAGGTTGGCCAGTGGTGCTGGGCGATGATCACCTGCGCATCGTTACCCCAACGCTCGATCGCCGCGTTGATGTATTTAGACCATGCCAGCGGATCGCGGATTTTCGCGCCGCGCAGCGAATAGGTGTTGTGCAGCGTATGCGTGATATCTTCCGCTGCTTCGATCATTTTCTTCTCTTTCACATACCACAGCATTTCAGACGGTGCTTCCGAACCCGGCGCCATCATGAAATCGTAGGTCAGGCCGTCGATAACCTCTTCCTGACCGGTATGGGTAATATAGTTGGTCGGTTGCAGCAGGGTAACTGTCCCGGCGGAGGTGGTGGTACCCAGACCCGCACCTACCTGGCCTTTGGCATCGGCTTTCAGCAGGTTGCCATACATATAGCTGGCGCGACGGCTCATGGCATTACCCGCCATGATGTTTTCGTCAACGGCGGCTTCCATAAAGCCTGCCGGTGCATAAATTTTTACTTTACCGGATTTCACATCGGCTGCGTCAACCACACCGCGTAATCCACCATAGTGATCAACGTGGCTGTGGGTGATAACGATCGCGACTACCGGCTTTTTACCGCGGTTTTTGAAGTACAGATCCAGGCCTTCTTTTGCCGTTTCTTCAGAAATCAGCGGATCGATAACCGTAATACCGTCTTTACCTTCGACGATGGTCATGTTTGACAGGTCAAGATTACGGATTTGGTAAACGCCGTCGGTCACCTGATACAGACCGCCGATATTAATCAGCTGAGACTGACGCCACAGGCTTGGATTCACTGTAGCCGGCGCCCGTTCACCTTCTTTAACGAACGCGTACTTTGCCGGATCCCAGATGACGTTGCCTTTTTCACCTTTAATGATGTTCTGCGGCAGTGGCGCAATAAAGCCTTTATGCGCATTGGCGAAATCGGTGCGATCGGCAAAAGGTAATTTCTGATACAGCGCGTTATTCGCCTGAATTGTGGCGCTGGTCGCCTCTTTAGGCATGACATTCGCCAGCGCAGGAACGGACAATGATGTCAGCATTCCTGCAATGGCTAACTGCATCGCTATTTTATTGAGTTTCATTAAATGGCCTCTTAGGGATTGTGCCAGAATTGATTTTTGAGATAATCGGGACTGTCGAAAAGATATTCATTAGTTTATGGGGGGATGTTAGATATGACTAGTCCCATATGGGAGTTGCGGATATCTCAGCAGATGAATGCTGCTATAATAAATAAATGAGCAGAGAAATTTAAAAATAATAAAAGAGGCGCTACGTGGATTTTTCGCAATTACACAGCTACTACCGAACGCTCAACATTGATAGTCATCTGTCTGATATTACAGAGAAAGGTGAGCGATTTGTGTTTCCGGTTAGTCATAAGCTTGAGCTGGAATCCGGGTACATCTATTTTATTGTTGAAGGCTCTTTAGCCATATCGGCAACCGGTAATGGTTTAATTGTGGGGAACGCCATTGAATATATGCCGATTGGATTGATGGAACGTTATTGCCCATTGGTCAATTTTGAATATACCAGTATGACGCCGCTGGTGGTGATTAAATTAGCCGAGGCAGATTTCGATCGAATTTTTATTCACTCAGGCCCGGAGCGCGTCATTGAGCTGACCAAAATACTTATCTACATGACCATCTTTAGTCTCGACCTGCACGTCGAGCGAAAGCAGTTGACCAGCTATCAAACCATCAAACCGATGCTGTTTCGTTATCTGTA
The DNA here is from genome assembly GCF_043558715.1 of Scandinavium sp. M-37. NCBI lineage: Bacteria > Pseudomonadati > Pseudomonadota > Gammaproteobacteria > Enterobacterales > Enterobacteriaceae > Scandinavium > Scandinavium sp. M-37. The sequence goes on along the minus strand of NZ_JBIGIN010000005.1, from coordinate 76,779 downwards.
TCGCAGCCAGACTCACAAGCACGAACGGGAAGGGCTGGCGGCGTTTATCATACGGCGAACCAATCTGTCGCGCACCCATGTGTTCAGGGTGCTGGCCGACCTGAAAGAGGGCGGCTATATCACCGTTGAAAAAGGCAAACTGGTGTCAATCAACAAGACGCTGCCGGAGGAGTATTAAGGGCGACGTTATGAGCCTGGTGTGGCGTAACCGCCAATGATAAACCATGCCAAAAAAGCGACCGCAACGACAAAACACAGGATAGGGAAGGCGATACCGATGCGCATAAAACCTCGTGTATTAGCAGTGAAAAAAAAGCCAATCGATAAGGATTGGCTTTTTTATTGAATGTTGGTCGGCACGGAGAGATTTGAACTCTCGACCCTCGCCACCCCATGACGATGCGCTACCAGGCTGCGCTACGTGCCGATGCAGAAAAATAATACTACCGTTTTCAACGCCGAATGCAAGACGGTGCTGGTCAGGTGATTGATAAATAACCAATCAGTTGGCGATGAAACGTTTTTCTTCTGTCAGCACCTGCAACAGCAGGCTTAGCTGTGGTTTCCCGTCTTCGACCTTCTGATCGTCGCGATCCCACGTGCGGTAGCTGCCGTTATGGTTGAGCACCACGGTGACCCTCGGCGTGGTGATCGCCAGGTCAGAGTTACTCGCGGCGGTTACCCAATTGTGACGGCGCGGGGCAATAAACAGATCCTGGCCCTGTGAGTATTCATTCGCAGGGGTGTTGACGTGTAACAGGCGCTGCATCAGCGTGGTCATCACGTCTTTATGGTTGGTCAGAGTACTGATTTCTTGCGCCGGGGTGCCCGGCCAGTGAATGACCAGCGGTACCTGAAGCTGTCCGCGTGACCACTCGAATTTGGCACCTGCTTTATCCAGCGGAACGCCGTGCGCTGCGGTGATAATGACTACCGTTTTATCGAGCTTGCCGGAGGCTTTCAGCGCGGTAAGCACGCGCTCAATTTGGTTATCCACATCCGCTGCCGCACGAGCATAACGACGGGTAAAGTTTTGTTTCTGGCTGTCATTCAGGGTCGTGCCGTTGAATGAAATCCAGGAGAACCAGCGGTTATCTTCCTGCGCGTAGCTGCCCAGCCAGTTGATCCATTGGCTGGCGGTGTCCGCATCTTTCTGCGATTTGGACGGTGGCAGAGAGAAGTCTGACAGCAGCGCCTGGCGATACATCGGGCTGCTAAAGCCGTCAGAAGAGAACAGACCAAGTTGATAACCCTGCTGGTTGAGCGCGGAAATCAGCGCGGCAGGCACGCGCGCGGACAGCACGCCGTCCATATAGCTTGGGGAAATCCCGTAGAACAGACCGAAAATACCCGTGTCTGTGGCATTACCGGCACTCATGTGCTGGGTAAAGTTGAGGTTTTGCTGAGCAAAACTGCTCAGCGCAGGCATCTGCTTCTCAAAGCGGGAGTAGTTCAGGCTGTCTACCGTTATGAGCAACACGTTCTGCCCGGTGCCCATATCGCGGTAGCGCAGGTCGCTCAGCGGATACTGGACAGAAACGGCTTCCGGGTCGCCTTGTTCTACCAGACGACGTTGATAATCTTCCGCGTCCAGTAGGCCGTGTTTCTCAAGGAAGCGACGGGCAGTCATCGGATAAGAGAGCGGCAGGTTAGCGCGCTGCATGGTTATCGGACGATAGAAATTAGCATCGGCCCAAATGTACATCACATGGGTTGCGACAAACGCGGTAAACAGGAACCATGCTACCGGGCGCGCATAATGCCGACGACGGGTGAGGCTACGCAGCTTTTGCCAGCTCCAGGTCGCGAACAGCATTTCAATCAGCAGGATAACCGGGACGCTGATGAACATCAGCTGCCAGTCGCGGGCCATCTCGTTCTGATCGGGGTTGATGACCAGTTCCCACACAATTGGATTGAGGTGCAAGTGGAAACGGGTGAAGACTTCGCTGTCGATAAGCAACAGCGTCATGCCGACGGTGGCGAGGATTGCGGACAGGAACCGCATCAGCCGCTGCGACATGACGACAAACGTTAGCGGGAAGAGGATCAGCAGATAACTGGCGAAAACCAGGAAGCTGAAATGTCCGACGAGGCTGATGTACGAGTACACGCGACCCGACAGCGTCGTCGGCCAGTCTGCGACAAACAGATAACGGCTACCGAGAACGGCGGCCAGAAGAATGTTGAACAGGGCAAACCAGTGCCCCCAACTGACCATCTGGGACACTTTTTCTCGGTAGGGCTGACGATGAGTCACCATACTGTTTGTCGTCTTCCTTCGTGCTTAGTGCGCCGGTTTGTCGCTAACAGAAGATTGCAGCGCCTGAGCAAAGGAGCGGGCAATCGCCGAGCGCTGGGCTGGTGCGACGCTTGTGTTAATCAGGTTAGTCACCATATTGCCCAACACCATCAGTGAAAGGTCGGTTGGTGCCTTGTGTTTTTCCAGCACGTTGGCAAGCTCAGTCAGCAGTTGTTCAACGTGTTCATCACTGTAGCGGGAGATTTGCGGCATAAATCCAGAATCTGTTTGTTCATGAAAGGGCAACATATTACCGTAGCAGCAGCTTTTTTTCCGCTTTTTTTCGACTTTACACAGTTGCGTCCGCGGTGGTTGAATACCGCCCGGTCTAAAAGGAGAGTTTAACATGAGTCTGGATATCAACCAGATTGCCCTGCACCAGATGATCAAGCGTGATGAAAATAACCTTGAAGTGGTGCTGCGCGATACCTTGCTGGAGCCGACGGCAACGGTCGAAGAGATGATGGCCGAGCTGCATCGGGTCTACAGCGCGAAGAACAAGGCCTATGGCATGTTCAACGAAGAAAGCGAACTGGCCCAGTCTCTGCGCCTGCATCGACAGGGCGAGGAAGATTTCCTGGCCTTTAGCCGAGCGGCAACCGGACGTCTACGAGACGAATTGGCGAAATACCCGTTTGCTGACGGCGGCATCGTACTGTTCTGCCACTATCGCTATCTGGCGGTCGAGTATTTATTGGTGGCGGTGCTCAACAACCTGAGCAGTATGCGCGTCAATGAGCAGCTGGATATCAGCTCTACGCATTATCTGGACATCAATCATGCCGACATCGTGGCGCGTATTGATCTCACCGAGTGGGAAACCAATCCAGAGTCCAGCCGCTATCTGACTTTCCTGAAAGGGCGAGTTGGCCGCAAAGTGGCCGATTTCTTTATGGATTTCCTGGGCGCCAGCGAAGGGCTGAATGCAAAAGCGCAAAACCGGGGTTTATTGCAGGCCGTTGATGATTTCACCGCCGAAGCGCAGCTCGATAAATCCGAGCGTCAAAACGTGCGTCAGCAGGTCTACACCTACTGCAACGAACAGCTGCAGGCCGGGGAAGAGATCGAACTGGAGTCGCTGTCCAAAGAGCTGTCGGGCGTCAGTGAGGTTAGCTTCCACGAGTTCACGGCGGACAAAGGCTACGAGCTGGAAGAGAGCTTCCCGGCAGACCGAAGCACCCTGCGTCAGCTGACCAAATATGCCGGAAGCGGCGGGGGTCTGACGATCAACTTCGATGCCATGCTGCTCGGTGAGCGTATTTTCTGGGATCCGGCCACGGATACGTTGACCATCAAAGGCACACCGCCGAATCTGCGCGACCAGCTCCAGCGTCGCACCAGCAAATAATGCAGATATAAAAAAACCCCGCCGAGGCGGGGTTTTCTTCAACTTGTCAGCGATTACGCGCGAACGAAGTCGATGTGAGTCAGTTTTGGCTTGAACGGGTGACGCTGAACAGCCTGAACTTTAACTTTTTCTTCTTTACCACCAGCAACAGCGATGGTCAGGACTTCGGTGTAGAAACCTTCTTTAGTCTGCAGGTTCCACACTTTGTCGTGGTCCAGTTCCAGGGCTACTGGGGCAGCGTCGCCACCGTAGACGATTGCCGGGAACAGGTTAGCTGTACGCAGGCGGCGGCTCGCACCCTTACCCTGCTCTTTACGTACTTCTGCGTTTAAAGTAAACATTGAACATCTCTCTATTAGTAATCCTGTTACAGGCGACCCAGCAACAGGCAAATGATCTGCTTTGCACATGCAAAAGCGGGCGGGATTATAGCCCTCAATCCCCTCGGGGGCAATGGAAACTACACCCCAGGCGCGAAGAAACCCTTTGGGCGCGCCAGGCGGGATGCGTTCAGCGCAGTTCATTGGCCCGACGAAAACGGCCTTCATAATCAAAGACTTTTTCACGTACCTGCCAGAACTGCCCTTTCTTACGGGCGACAACAAAATCCGGATGACGAAGCAAAACCTGCTGGGCGAGGATATCCGCCGGGGTTATCCAGCGCAGCGGAATGCCGGGCGTGCGGGTGTGTGGCCGCATAAACAGCTGTTCAAACGCCGTTTTCTGCGCGGGCGTTTGCAGACGGAAGCGCTCACTTACATCCGCCCCGTCTTCATCGTAATAGGTCACTTTCAGCCACGGGCCTTTTTCATCGCCACCGTGTTGAAGCGTCATACCACTACAGCGCAGCACCAGCGCGTCTTTAAGCTTCAGCGCGGCTTTCAGCATATCGTCCGGGTCGACCAGCACCGTGTCACATTCCCGGCAGCGACGGGCGGCAATGTCATTTTCAGCGTTACACTGCGGACAGTTTTTAAAGCGGAAGCGGAAATCACACTGTTCGCGATGGCCATCATCGTCTTCAAACCAGCCCTGACAACGGCGGCCAAAATGTTCAATCAGCGTGCCATCGGCGGTGGTCTTCCCCCAGAAGGTATTGGCGAAGCCGCAGGAAGGGCAGAAAACCTGCACCGGGACGTTGTCACTTTTGCCTTTTGGCGCGCCGACTTCCGGAGCGAACAGATCATGCGGATTACCGGCGTAGTCCAGAATCAGGCAATCGGTCTTACCCGGAGACAGGCGCAGGCCACGACCAACGATTTGCTGATACAGACTAACGGATTCGGTTGGGCGCAGAATCGCAATCAGGTCGACGTGTGGCGCATCAAAGCCAGTGGTCAGCACTGCGACGTTGACCAGAAACCGAAACTGCTGTGCTTTAAAGGCTTCGATCAACCGGTCGCGCTCTGGAGTTGGCGTCTCGCCGGTAATCAGCGCCGCATCCCCGGCGGGTAACAGCCCGGTTATCTCTTTGGCATGCTCGACGGTGGAGGCAAAAATCATCACCCCTTTGCGGTTCTGCGCGAACTCAACAATCTGGCTGATGATGTGCGGCGTCACGCGCTGCTGTTTTTTCAGCTCGTGGTTGAGATCCGCTTCGCTAAACAGGCCATTGCTCTGCACCTGCAGGCGGCTGAAATCATACTGCACCACCGGCATATCAAGCCTTTCCGGCGGCGTCAGGAAGCCGTGCTTGATCATGTAGCGCAGCGGGAGTTCGTAAATACAGTCGCGAAACAGCGCTTTTTCATCGCCGCGCACCATGCCGTGATAATGAAAGCGATAAATCCAGCCTTTGCCAAGACGAAACGGCGTGGCGGTTAGCCCAAGCAAACGTAAGTGAGGGTTTACCTTTTTGAGGTGGCCAAGGATTTGCTGGTACTGGCTGTCATCATCGTCGCTGATGCGATGGCACTCATCGACAATGAGCAGCGAAAACTCGCCCTGGAAATGGTCCAGATTACGCGCCACAGACTGCACGCTGCCAAACACCACTTTGCCGAGGCTCTCTTTGCGCTTCAGCCCGGCGGCATAGATATCGGCTTCAAGCCCCAGCGCCAGGTATTTGGCGTGGTTCTGTGCCACCAGTTCTTTGACGTGAGCAAGTACCAACACACGGCCACGTGCCAGGCGCGCGAGTTCGGCGATAACCAGGCTTTTGCCCGCGCCGGTGGGCAGCACAATTACTGCAGGCTGTTGGTGTTGACGAAAGTGGGAGAGGGTGGCGTCCACCGCTTCCTGCTGATAGGGGCGAAGCGTAAAGGTCATATTTCAGGCGTCATTATTTACACCCCAATAGTATGCCATGAATCTTTTCGCTTGAGTGGCTTAGCAGGGCCGTTATACTTGGACCCTGATATCGCTTCATTTTCGGGCGTCGCCCGACACCGCACTCTTACAGGCTAAAAATACTTCATGCGACTCGATAAGTTTATCGCTCAGCAACTCGGCGTCAGCCGTGCTATTGCCGGGCGTGAGATCCGCGCCAGCCGCGTTACCGTGGACGGCGAGATTGTCAAACTCTCCGCTTTTCAGCTCCAGCCGGAACACGATGTGGAATACGACGGAAATCCGTTGACCCAGCAGAACGGCCCGCGCTACTTCATGCTCAACAAACCTCAGGGTTATGTGTGCTCAACGGAAGACCCGGATCACCCGACGGTGCTGTATTTCCTCGACGAACCTGTGGCGCACAAGCTACATGCCGCCGGACGCCTGGATATCGACACTACCGGCCTGGTGCTGATGACCGACGACGGTCAGTGGTCACACCGCATTACGTCGCCGCGCCACCATTGCGAGAAGACCTATCTGGTCACGCTGGAATCGCCGGTTGCCGATGACACGGCAGAACAATTCGCCCACGGCGTTCAGCTGCATAATGAAAAAGACTTGACTAAACCGGCGCAGCTGGAAGTCATTACCCCAACCGAAGTTCGGCTGACTATTAGCGAAGGGCGCTATCACCAGGTGAAGCGCATGTTTGCGGCAGTGGGCAACCACGTTGTGGGTCTGCACCGCGAGCGAATCGGCGGGATTAAACTGGATGATGATTTGGCCCCGGGCGAATACCGGGCGCTGACCGAAGAAGAAATCGCCAGCGTGGGTTAGAGCCGCGCTAACTTCAGGAGTGAATTTGTGACTACCAGGCAGCGCTCATCGCTGGGAATTGTGTTCATCCTTGGCTTATTAGCCATGCTGATGCCGCTTTCAATTGATATGTATCTCCCGGCGCTGCCGGTTATCTCTGCGCAGTTCGGCGTCCCGGCGGGCAGCGCGCAGATGACGCTCAGTACCTATATTCTGGGTTTTGCCCTTGGTCAGCTGCTGTACGGCCCGATGGCCGACAGCATCGGTCGCAAACCGGTCATTCTCGGCGGCACGCTGATATTCGCCGCCGCAGCAGTGGCCTGTGCGTTGTCGCAGAGTATTGAACACCTGATTGTGATGCGCTTTTTCCACGGTCTGGCCGCAGCGGCAGCCAGCGTGGTGATTAACGCCCTGATGCGCGACATTTATCCAAAAGAAGAGTTTTCCCGCATGATGTCCTTCGTCATGCTGGTGACGACCATTGCGCCGCTGGTGGCACCGATGGTCGGCGGGGCGGTACTGGTATGGTTTAGCTGGCATGCGATTTTCTGGATCCTCGCGATTGCCGCGCTGCTGGCCTCAACCATGATCTTCTTCTTTATTGATGAAACCCTGCCGCCGGAGCGCCGACAGAAGTTCCACATTCGCACCACAATGGGTAACTTTGCCTCGCTGTTCCGCCACAAGCGGGTGCTGAGCTACATGCTGGCGAGCGGTTTCAGCTTTGCCGGGATGTTCTCATTCCTCAGCGCCGGGCCGTTTGTCTATATCGAACTGAACCATGTTTCGCCGCAGCATTTCGGCTATTACTTTGCGCTGAATATCGTGTTCCTGTTCATCATGACCATTATCAACAGCCGCTTTGTGCGCCGGGTTGGGGCGCTGAACATGTTCCGCGCCGGGTTATGGATCCAGCTCGCGATGGCGGCGTGGATGGTGGTTTGTGCCCTGTTAGGCGTCGGCTTCTGGTCGCTGGTGCTGGGTGTGGCAGCGTTTGTCGGCTGCGTGTCGATGGTTTCTTCCAATGCGATGGCGGTTATACTCGACGAATTCCCGCACATGGCGGGCACCGCCTCGTCGCTGGCGGGGACGTTCCGCTTTGGGATTGGCGCGATTGTTGGTGCACTCCTGTCGATGGCTACCTTTGTCACCGCCTGGCCGATGCTGTTTTCCATCGCGTTTTGTGCAACCTGCTCCATTTTGTTCTATCTCTACGCCAGCCGACCGCGCAAAACGCCGCTATAACCCGTCTCCGGGGAACAAAAAGGGGCGTTTCGACGCCCCTTTTTGATGCATATCAACCGCTACGCTTTTTCTTCTGCTCGACTTTGTTTAAATTGTGTAAAATCAATTAGTGTAAAAAGTCACAGCGTTGTAGACAAAAAGATTGTTTTAGATCACAGAAACGGGTACATATAGCGCCGTTATGCCGGTCCGGCATACGAGTGACGATAAAAACGTACGTAACCTTTGCTGGATGCAGGACGAATTGTCAACGATGTGTTAAAATGGATTTGAATATTTGTGAAGCATTTTGCTTCCGGGGAAAAGACGTGAATACAATCCAACTCTCTATCGTACACCGACTGCCGCAGAGCTATCGCTGGTCCGCCGGTTTTGCGGGTTCAAGAGTTGAACCGATTCCGCAAAACGATAACGCGGATGATGATTGCCTTGTGGCATTAAAATTACTGAGCCCGGATGGTGATACCGCCTGGCCGGTGATGCAGAAGCTAAGCCAGGCATTGACCGACATCGAACTGCCAAGTTCGGTGCTGGAATGCGAAGGCGAGCCGTGCCTGTTTGTGAACATGCAGGACGAGTTTGCAGCCACCTGCCGGTTGAAAAATTTCGGCGTGGCTATCGCTGAGCCATTCTCGGGAAACAATCCATTCTGAGCGTCAGCTTAGCGTAATCAGCTGACGGGTATACTCTTGCGCTGGTTCGGCGAACACGCGCTGACACTCTCCCTGTTCAACCACTTCTCCCTGACGCAGCACAATCACCTGATGGCACAACGACCGCACCACGTGCAGGTCATGGCTGATGAAGATATAGGCCAGTTGGTGTTTTTGCTGAAGTGATTTCAGCAAGGCGAGGATCTGCGCCTGCACCGTGCGGTCGAGCGAGGAGGTCGGTTCGTCCAGCACCATCAGCTGTGGCTTGAGGATAAGCGCTCGGGCGATGGCGATGCGCTGACGCTGGCCGCCGGAAAACTCAGCCGGGTAACGCCAGCGCGTTTCCGGGTCAAGCCCCACTTCTTTCATTACGCTGACCACCTCGGCTTCCCGTGCCGTACTGCTCAACGCGGGCTGATGCACCCGCAGGCCTTCCTCAATAATTTGCAGGACGTTCAGACGCGGATTGAGTGAGGAATTCGGGTCCTGAAACACCACCTGAATGCGGTGGCGCAGGGGCAGCATCTCTTTCCGGCTGCGGCCCTGAATCTTCTGCCCATCAAACATGATATCGCCCGCCGATGCAATCAGGCGCAGCAGCGCCAGGCCGGTAGTACTTTTACCGGAGCCGGATTCCCCCACCAGACCCAGCGTTTCGCCCGTTCTCAGGGTAAAACTGACGTTGTTCACTACCTTGTTTTCGGCAACGATACGGCGAAAAATCCCTTTTCTCTGGGGAAAGGCGACCTGCAAATTTTCTACCTGTAATAGCGGCACGCTCTCCGGCGGCAGCGGGACCGGTTCGCCCGTCGGTTCGCTGTCGAGCAGCTTGATGGTGTAAGGATGCTGTGGGCTGGCGAACAGCGCGGGGGCGGTATTCTGCTCCACGCAGCGTCCGTTCTGCATCACCGCCACGTTATCGGCAAGCTTACGCACGATGCTCAGGTTATGGGTGATAAACAGCAGGCCCATGTTCAACTCCTGGCGTAACTCGCGCAGCAGTTGCAGGATTTGCGCCTGCACCGAGACGTCCAGCGCGGTGGTCGGCTCATCGGCAATCAGCAGCTCCGGGCGCGTCAGCAGCGCCATCGCAATCATTACCCGCTGGCGCTCGCCACCGGATAGCTGATGCGGATAATCATTCAGTCGTCGGGCTGCATTGCGGATCCCCACCCGATCCAGACAGGTGAGGATCTCCCCCCGGGCGGCCTCTTTGCGCATCCCCCTGTGCAGGGACAGCACCTCATACAGCTGTTTTTCCAGGGTGTGCAACGGATTGAGCGAGACCATCGGCTCCTGAAAAATCATCGCGATACGGTTGCCGCGGATCCCACGCAGTACGCGCTCGTCGGCATGGAGCAGTGGTTCACCGTGAAAGCGGATATCCCCGGTGGGATAACTCACCGGCGGGGTGGGCAGCAGGCGTAGAATGGATAACGCCGATACGCTTTTGCCAGAGCCCGATTCGCCGACCAGCGCCAGCGTTTCCCCGGCCTCCACCTGTAGCGACAGGTCGCTGACCACGGTACGCGCTTCACCCCGAGCGCTGAAAGCGATGGAGAGATTATCAATCGTTAATAATGGCTGCGTCATTTTACACCGCCTTACTGGGGTCGAAGGCGTCGCGCACGGCTTCACCGATGAAAATCAGCAGTGACAGCAATACCGCCACTGACAGGAAGGCGGTGATGCCTAGCCACGGGGCCTGCAGATTGTTTTTACCCTGCAACAACAGTTCGCCCAGCGACGGCGACCCGAGCGGTAAACCAAAGCCGAGAAAATCGAGCGAGGTGAGGGTGGTAATCGAGCTGCACAGAATAAACGGCAGGAAGGTCAGGGTAGCGACCATTGCATTGGGCAGCATATGGCGGAAGATAATGCCGCGATCGCCCACGCCGAGCGCCTGCGCTGCACGGATATAATCGAAATTACGGGTACGCAGAAACTCCGCGCGCACCACGCCGACCAGCGTCATCCAGCCAAACAGCACGGTGATCGCCAGCAGCCACCAAAAATTAGGCTGGATCACGCTGGAAAGCAGGATGATTAAAAAGAGCGTCGGCATCCCGGACCACACCTCGATAAAGCGCTGGCCCCACAGATCGATTTTGCCGCCGTAGTAGCCCTGAATCGCCCCTGCAAGCACTCCCATCACGCTGGAACATAGCGTCAGCATCAGGCCGAACAGCAGCGAAATGCGGGTACCGTATAGAATGCGGGCCAGCACATCGCCGCCGTTGGCATCGGTGCCCAGCCAGTTTTGTGCCGAAGGAGGTGAAGGGAAGGGGCGGTCGGTGGAAAAGTTGATCGACGTGGCGCCAAAACGAACCGGCGCCCACAGCACCCGGCCATGCTCGCTGAGCTGTTTTTGCAGCCACGGATCCTGGTAATCGGCCGCGGTGGCAAATTGGCCGCCAAAATCTTTCTCGCTGTAGGTTTTTAGCGCCGGGAAATAGACTTCGCCGTGGTATTCCACAATCAGTGGGCGATCGTTGGCGATCAATTCCGCACAGAGGCTACAGACAAAAATAATCAGGAACAGCACCAGCGACCAGAATCCCCGGCGGTTATGGCGAAAGCGTGCCCAGCGGGCCTGATTGACGGAGCTTAAACGTGGCATCAGCGGCCCTCAAAATCGATGCGCGGATCGACCAGCGTATAGCTGATATCGCTGATGATGTTCAGCAGCAGGCCAATCAGGGTGAAGATGTACAGGGTGCCAAACATCACCGGATAATCGCGGGAAACTGTGGCTTCATAGCCCAGCAGGCCCAGGCCGTTGAGCGAAAACATCACCTCAATCAGCAACGATCCGGTGAAAAACATACTGATAAAGGTGGCCGGGAACCCGGCGATCACCAGCAGCATCGCGTTGCGGAAGATATGTTTCCAGAGGATATTTTTCTCGCTCACACCTTTCGCCCGGGCGGTGACCACGTACTGTTTACGCACTTCATCGAGGAAGGCATTTTTGGTCAGCATCGTTAGCGCGGCAAACCCGCCAATCACCGTCGCCAGCACCGGCAGCGTAATGTGCCACAAATAATCGGTTATCTTTTGATACCACGGCAGGGTATCAAAATTGGCAGAAACCAGCCCTCGCAGCGGGAAGATGTCGTAATAACTGCCGCCCGCGAACACCACAATCAACACAATGGCGAACAGGAACGCCGGGATAGCGTAACCGATGATAATGAATGCGCTGCTCCAGATGTCGAACCGGCTGCCATTGTGGACCGCTTTGCGGATACCCAACGGAATCGACACCAGATAGATTATCAGCGTGCTCCATAGCCCGAGGGTAATCGACACCGGCAGACTTTCTTTAATCAGCTGTAGCACCGAGGCACTGCGGAACAGGCTGTCGCCAAAGTCGAAGCGTACGTAGTCCCAAAGCATTTTGAAGTAGCGCTCGTGCATCGGTTTATCAAAACCGTAGCGGTGGGTGATTTCGGCGATGACTTCCGGGTCAAGACCCCGTCCGCCGCGATACTGGCTTTCGTTGAGGTTACCAACGCCCGTCCGTGCATGAGAAGCCCCCATGCCTTCCGCGCCGCTGCCTGGCATACTGCCTTTGTTGCCAAACTCAATCGCCGCAATGGCCTGGTCCACCGGGCCACCGGGCGCAACCTGCACAATAAAAAAATTGATGGTGATGATGGCCCACAGCGTTGGGATAACCAACAGCAGTCGGCGGATCAGGTAAGCGCCCATCGTTGCTCCTTAGCGCCGGGCTTCCGGCAGTTTCGCCGCTTTGTTCACGTCGTACCACCAGTTTTCAAAGCCCAGCGAATAGACGGGGCGAACCGTCGGGTGCGAGAATTTATTCCAGTAGGCCATTCTGTCCGAGGCCATATACCACATCGGCAGTTGGTAGAAATTCCAGGTTAACACGCGGTCCAACGCTCGTCCAAGCGGCAGAAGTTTCTGTTTATTTCCCTGCCACTGGATCATCTGGGCAATCAGATTATCGATAACCGGGCTGCTGACGCCGGGACCGTTGTAGGAGGAATTGATGTACGCCGAGGCCCAGGAAATCTGTAAATCGCTGCCGCTCGGCCACGGCATCGCCCGCCACAGACGCGGCATCATGTCGTAATCGCGGGTGCGCATCCGGTTGGTGACCTGCGACATATCAACCTGGCGAATATCCATGGTCACGCCGAGGCGCTGTAAATTGTGCTGGAATGGCATAACCCATTGGTTATTCCCTGCCGAGGGCAGCAGCAGCTCAAATTGCAGCGGCTTACCGGTTTTGGCGTTGATGCGCTGTTGGCCTTTGAGCACCCAGCCTGCGTCGGTGAGCAGCTTATCGGCCTTCAGTAGATTTTCTCTGTCAAAACCGTTGCCGTTGGACTGAGGCGGCGCATAAATGGAGGTGAATACCTCCGGCGGCAAATCCTTTTTCATTGGGGCCAGCAGCACCAGTTCATCCGCATCGGGATAACCCCGTGCGGCATACTCGGTATTCTGGAAATAGCTGTTGGTCCGGCTATATGCCCCGTAGAACAACGCCTTATTCATCCATTCGAAATCAAAGGCCAGGCCGATAGCCTCCCGCACTTTTCGGTCGGCAAACACCGGGCGTTGAATATTGAACGTCAGCCAGCGGGTGTCCTGTGCGGATTCATTTTTCTCTTCTTCTTTGACGATGTAATGGGTATTGAAGTTTTTGCCAATGTAGCGCGTGGCCCAGTTTTTCGGGCTGCTTTCAGTTCGGAAATCAAAAGCGCCAGCCTTGAAGGCTTCGAAGGCAACGTTATCATCGAGGTAGTAGTCGTAGCGAATTGTGTCGAAATTCCAGCGCCCGCGATTCACCGGTAAATCGGCGGCCCAGTAATCTTTCACCCGGGAGTAGACCACATACTGGCCCATCCGCCAGGTGGTGATTTTATAGGGGCCGTTGGCCAGCGGTGGGGTAGAGAGCGGGTCGCTGAGCTTGTGATTACGCCAGAATTTCTGAGGCATTACCGGCAGCGTGAACAGGCTGAGCATATCTTCTTTGCTCGGCTTCGCCAGTTCAATGCGTACGGTCAGCGGGGCGATGGCTTTGATGGTGGTGCCTTTGTAGATCAGACGAAACTGCGGCACCCCTTCGGTCATGAATTTATGAAACGTGAAGGCGACATCTTCTGCACTGACGTGACTGCCATCATGAAAACGGGCGCGCGGATTAATCGTCACCTCTGCCCAGGAGAAATCATCGGCATAGCGAGCCATATCGGCTATCAGCGGATAGTAGCTGCCGGGCTCGTCGTCGGAAGTGGTAAAGAGCGCGTCATACAGCGATTCGGTGCGCGCGGCAGCATTACCACGCAGCGCAAAACGGTTGAAGTTGTCGAAGGTGCCCAGGGCCGACAACGTGACCGCGCCGCCTTTTGGGGCCGCCGGGTTTACGTAGTCGTAGTGGGTAAAGTTGAAGGCGTACTTCGGTTCGCCAATGACGGCAAACGCGGAGCTCTCTTTGATGTTTTCAGCCTGCGCCGTCAGGGTCAACAGCGCCAGCATCATTAAACCCATGCGCACAACAATCACCGATGTCTGTTCCTTCTGCGGTCATCTTCGGACAAATCACTCATCTTGTTGAATGATAAGTGACGTTCAGGTGGTTGTGAAATAATTCTCGGGTTTGGCGTGGGCCTCGACCAGCTTTTCCAGCGTCAGCGGACGACTTATCCAGTAGCCTTGCAGGAAATTAACCCCATGCTGGCGCAACCAGTTGGCCTGCTCCTGGGTTTCAACGCCTTCAGCCACGGTGACCAGGCTCATTTTACGGGCGAGCGTCAGCACCGCATCCAGTACCGGAGAGGTCACGGTTTCAGTGCCAATAGCGTTAACGAAACCTCTGTCGATTTTCAGGTAGTCGAAAGAGAAACGCTCCAGATAAATCAGCGCGCTGTGTCCGGTGCCGAAGTCATCAATGGCAATTTCATAGCCTTCGTGATGCAGCCACTCAAACAGTTTCATCGCCAGGTGCTGGTTCAGCATGTCGCGCTCGGTAATTTCCAGCACCAGCTGGAAGTAGTTTGGCGGCAGCATGGCGCTGAGATCCCGCAGATCCTGTTGGAAACTGTCGGCCAGCAGATGGGCAGGTGCGATGTTGATCCCGAGTTTTGCCCCCGGCGGCAGTAGCGTTTGCAATACCGGCGCGTCTTTGGCGATAAGCTCAAACAGATGACGGGTCAGCGGCACAATCAACTGCTGTGCTTCGGCGAAGTTGATGAACGCATCTGGCGGAATGTCCCCGGCGCTCGGGTGCTTCCAGCGCATTAATGCTTCCACGCCACGGATTTGCAGGGTTTCAGCGTCAACCACCGGCTGGTACACCACCGAGAACTGATTGCGCTTGATGGCGGTGGTAATTTCTTTGCCCGGGCGCAGACGGACGCTAAGAACGTAGTAACAGAGCAGGCCAGAGAGCAGGCCACACATCACGCCCATCAGGAGGGAGAATTGCAGATTCACCGTGGACCAGACTTCACCGTAGACGTTCACCGTCATCGGCACACCGTCGATTTTGGCAGAGCGAATTGGTTTGCCTTTGATCTGGCTGGCCAGCTGTGGTTCTGGACTGAAGGTTGAAATCGCAGTGCCTTTGGCAATCAATGCAATGCCGCTGAACTGATTCTGGCGCGAGGAATAGAGGATCCACGGCATCAGGCTGGCGTTGATCGAGGTAAAGACCCCGCGGTTCTCAAGCAGCGGGCTGCGCACCCACAGGGCAAATGCGGGCCGTTGCGGCAGCATTGGCGTACCGGGCAGTATGGCAATGTCCAGTGCCTGGCTGACATCCAACTGCGGCACCAGCTGTTTCATCGGGACGTTCATTTCACCGGTGGCGGATGAGCACGTCGCATTACCGTTGTCGACCAACAGAAACGCCCGGACGTTGATACTAAAGGCGGCCCGGGAGGTCAGTTCAGGGGTTACGTCCGCACAGCGGCTGACGGTTAAAGGCTGCAGTTTATCGACGGTGTTGAGTAAATCGCCAAAATAGCCATTCAGGTATTTTTGCAAATCATGAATGATGATATCGAACTGTTCGGCACGCTTATGATGGAACATCATCATTTGAGCACTGCCCGCCAGCAGGGCGACCGCCACTCCCAGCAACAGGCTGGAGAAGAGGATCTTGCGACCAAGCGAGAAGTAGCGCGTGAACATAGCTGTCTTTATCCATGATATTTGAAACAATAATTCAATGCCTTGGAACGCAGGGCTGCGTCATTCCAGCATAGCCTATTTAGCCTTCCTGGCAGGCTCGGGCGATAATGCAGAAAAAAAAAGCACTGCTCAGCAGTGCTTTTTTTAATTCTTGCTGTCAGCCAAGGGAAAACCAACAGCAAGAGGAACATCAGGAACGGCTCAGAACACGTCGCGCTTCGTTGTAGCGCTTGTTCCAGTATGGTTCATCCATGTTGGAAATCGTCACACCACTGCTGGTGGAAGCATGAACAAACTGGTTATTGCCAATGTAGATACCGACATGGCGACCCGTCGACCCGGCGCGGAACAGGACTAAATCACCGGTACGCAGTTGCGTGCGCTTAATCGACTTACCCATTTCCTGCTGCTCGTAAGTTGAGCGAGGCAAATCCATTCCAAACTGCTCGCGGAAGGTGCGTTGTACGAATGCGGAGCAATCAATGCCACGTTTCGTATCACCACCGAGGCGATAACGTACGCCTTTCCAGCTGGCATACTGATCCATCAGGCGTGTCTTAACATCAAGATTACGCACCATGGTTTCAAATTCATCCTGAGAGGCTTGCAGTGACGAAGGATCTTCGTTACCCACAGCATGCGTCTCAGAATGCATATTATTTGCGGTGTTCGTTGTACTACATGCAGAAAGCAGAACTGCTACTGCGACTGCGGGTATTGCCCGCAGGATGTATCTCAAAAATGGTTGAGATTTGACCATGTTGTTTATTTTCCCTTGAAGTCCTTAACGATAAAAACCGTTATAAAAATGCCAACCGTGACGAGACTAAATACCTGCCGCCAATGAGACAATTCGTGATGTTCAGAAATGTGCAGTGACGCACAAATTTATTCACCAACCGAATAATTTATCTCTGGAAGGGCAAAACGAGATTGAGATTACCCTATCGAAACCGGGCTGGCTAGCGCTTTTCCGGGATTTTTTATAAGAAATTGTGATGTTCAAAGAGGGGAATCAGCGATGGGCAAAAATAGGGGTAAAAGTGCGCGTTAAATAGGCAATTATCTCATTCTCAAGCAGATTCTGAGGGCTGATACATCACCAAAATGAATATTCCATCATCAGAAAATCATCAGGGATCGAAAACGATCCCTGATGAGTATGATTAATTTAGGTTAGGAACTTGTTTATTTTTTGTTGAATGCCTGCGGAAGATGGCGATCAAATAGGGCGATCGTCTTATCACTCAGCGGGGTTAAGAGGATCCACGGCATGCCAATCAGCACTGCAGTTAGCGAACCTATTGCGATATCCGTGAACCAATGCGCGCCGATCATTACCCGCGGGAAGGCAAAAACCACAACAATAAGCAGGGCAATGGCAAATGCTTTTAGACCAAAATATCGCCACATAAAGGTGGCAAATATCAGCAGCATCATTCCGTGATCGCCAGGGAAACTGTCTTTTGAGGCGTCTTTGGTCGAAATATGCAGCAGATCGCTGACCCGATAAACATCAGGGAAAGATAGCGACGGGCTGGCGCGTTTGACCGGCATTAAATGTTGGGCAAGCTGGTTCACAATCACCGCGGCCAGCAGCATCACCAGCCCGATAATGACAATTCGACGACGTCCCTGAGGCTGTTCCTTTAACCAGAAATAGAGCATCAGGCTACCCATCGCCAGCAGCGAGCAGCCGTCAAAGGCGCGGTTGTTGGTGATCGCCAGGAACCATACGTAGGCGCGACTCTCAGCCAGGCCCTGATTAAAGAAGTGGAAAATGCCAGAGTCCAGCGAGGACCAAAAGCCATGATTAGCAGGCAAGAACCAACTTAAAAAGAGAGCCAGACCAGCGATGTTGAGCAGTAAAATTCCAGAAATTCGAGTTTTCATCACATATTCTTTGAATCTGATTAACGTCGGCAACATACCGAGGTTAGTTTAAACGAAGCTTCAACAGCGAGGACTGCAGCGCATTCCAGTCGGTATCACCGTCATGAATCAGTTCGATGCGGCTATCGGGCGGAGCGACGGACTGAGTCTCGATGTGCAGGTCGGCGTTCTGGCGGTTAATACGAACTAAACCTTCCGCAATGCGCATCACGCCTTTCACCCGTGAAACCGGGGCCAGACGCGCCCATTCCAGCAGGCCGATGGTGTCAAACTGCGTGTCTGCATCAAAAATCCAACCGCAGGCCTGGTAGCCCTGACCGCTGTTGATGCTGCGACGCCAGCGCTGATGCTCAGGCAGGCTCAAGGCCGCCAGACCTTTATTGGACGGATGACTGTGTGCGTGTGCGGCACTCACCGGCAGCGGGGCCAGATTACGCCGGGGTAAATCTAACAGCACGCCGTCGATAACCCCCTGAGCGGTGTCGACACACTGTCGCTCGCCGCCATAGGCGTTCCACCAGGCGGTAAACGCCCGCTGGCTTTCCGGGGTAGCACGGTCGTTTTTATTGGTCACGATAACGTCAGCCGCCGCGAGCTGGTCACGAAAGTTATCATTGCTGATCACTTTCTCATCAAGCAACTGGCGAGGATCCAGGACACAAAGCGTGGCGCGCAGGTCGATCCACGGCTCGTATACTGGCGCGGTTAGGATATCGAGAATTTGTTTGGGATGGCCCAGGCCCGTCGGTTCGATCAGCAGACGGTCCGGTTTGCCCTGGCGAAGTAGGGTATTGAGCCCCACCTGCATCGGCAAACCATTCACGCAGCACATACAACCACCGGGGATTTCTTTCAGCAGCGCGCCGCTGTCGGCCAGCAATGCGCCGTCAATTCCGACTTCACCAAACTCATTGATCAGCACAGCCCACTTTTCATCAGCCGGTTTATTCGCCAGTAAGTGGAGAATGGATGTTGTTTTACCGCTGCCGAGAAAGCCGGTAATCAGGTTTGTTAGCGTCACGTGGGCTCCAGAATAGCGACTGTAATAATGTAACAGGTACGTTATATCCTGGCGAAAAATGGTGGAAAAGAGAAGTGTTGAGGCGGACAGACAAGGCATCTGTCCGCTAAAGAGCAGGAAGTGCTAAAGATTCAGGGCGGAAATGATTGCCTGACGCGCCCCGTGATCGCTCAATTGCTGCCAGGCGTGCTGAATCTTGCTGACGAAACGCGGGTTCTGCGCCAGATCGCTGCCGAAAATTTCGCTCAGTGTCAGCAGGGCCGTCACGCGCTCAGCGTCGCTGCTGGACGCCACAAGAGTCTGTATTTTATCGGCCAGCGGATCGCGGACGTCAATGTGATTGCCTCGCTCGTCTCTGCCGCTGACATAACGCATCCAGCCTGCAACGCCGAGCGCCAGCAACGACCAGTCGCTCTCGCGCTCCAGATGAACACGGATACCTTCCAGCATGCGCTGAGGCAGTTTCTGACTGCCGTCCATTGCGATTTGCCAGGTGCGGTGTTTCAGCGCCGGGTTAGTGAAACGCGTGATCAGGCTATCGGCATAGGCGTTAAGATCAACCCCGGTGATACGTAGCGTCGGGGCCTGCTCCTGCATCATCAGACGATGTGCTGCGCGACGGAAATCGCTGTCCTGCATGCAATCGCTAATGTGTTCGTACCCGGCCAGATAACCGAGATAAGCCAGGAACGAATGGCTGCCGTTCAGCATCCGCAGCTTCATTTGTTCCCATGGCAGCACGTCACTTACCATTTGTACGCCGGCGATTTCCCACTCCGGACGGCCCGCCACGAAGTTGTCTTCTACTACCCACTGAATGAACGGCTCGCAGCTGATGGCGCACGGATCGTCGACCCCGGTTGCTGCGGCAATTTCTGCCAGCGATTCCTCGGTCGCCGCCGGAACGATGCGGTCGACCATGGTGCCCGGGAAACTCACCTGTTCAGCAATCCACTGCGCCAGTTCGGGCGAACGTTTGTTGGCCATCCCCAGTACCGCATTTTTCACGACGTGGCCGTTGTCAGGAATGTTATCGCAGGAGAGGACGGTAAACGGCGGCAGCCCGCGCTCGCGGCGGCGGTGTAAGGCTTCCACCAGTATCCCCGGCGCGGAATGTGGTTCAGAAGGGTTTTCAAGATCGTGAACGATCCGCGGCTGTGTGACATCCAGCCGACCGGTCGCCGGGTCAATGCAGTAGCCTTTCTCGGTGATGGTGAGAGAGACAATCGCCACCTGCGGCTCGCAGAATTTCTCAATGATCGCCGCCAGTGAATCGAGTTTTGCATTCAGGCATTCATTCACCGCCCCGATGATAATCGGCTGGTTACCGTCCGCACCTTTCTCCAGCACCGTAAACAGATGGTTCTGGGCGCGCAGCTGGCTCATCAACACATCGCCGCTGAACAGACTGATTTCGCACAGACCCCAGTCACCGCCTTTGGCATTCAGTACCCGGTCCGTCAGCAGTGCCTGGTGGGCCCGATGAAACGCCCCAAAGCCGAAATGGACAATCCGCGAACGAAGCTGTTGTCGGTCATACTGAGGCAGTTGCACGTTGTCGGGCAGCGTGGCGGTGGCGATCGTCTTCATTATATAAACACCTGCTTAACCATTAATTAACAATGAGCAGTGTAAAGTTATATGACAGCAAATTGAATTGGTGTGCCGTATTTATCCGGGGAATGTGAGCTGGATCAATCAATGCCGGGGCGGAATTTGACGCTTTTGCAGAAACATGTATGGTAGTCGTCATTAGCCATTCCATTATTGGTATAACAACTTAAGAGGGTGTGACAATGGAACAAACCTGGCGTTGGTACGGACCGAAAGATCCGGTTTCTCTTGATGATGTGCGCCAGGCTGGCGCCACCGGCGTAGTCACTGCGCTGCACCACATTCCTAACGGTCAGGTTTGGCCGGTAGACGAAATTAAAGCGCGTCAGGCGCTGCTCGCGGAAAAAGGGCTAACCTGGTCCGTGGTGGAAAGTATCCCGGTCCACGAAGAGATTAAAACCCAGTCCGGCGATTGCAACACCTGGATTGCTAACTACCAGCAGAGCATCCGTAATCTGGCGGCCTGCGGGATTGATACCGTCTGCTACAACTTCATGCCGATCCTCGACTGGACGCGTACTGACCTTGAGTATCAGCTGCCAGACGGCTCAAAAGCCCTGCGTTTCGACCAGATTGCCTTCGCCGCATTTGAAATGCATATCCTCAAGCGTCCGGGTGCTGAAGCGGATTACAGCGCGGAAGAGCAGCAGCAGGCGCAGGATTATTTCAAGGCGATGAGCGCGGCTGAAATTGAAAAGCTGACCCGCAACATTATTGCTGGTTTACCGGGCGCGGAAGAGGGTTACACCCTTGACCAGTTCCGTCAGCGTCTGGCTGAATATGATCACATCAGCAAAGATACGCTGCGTGAAAACATGGCGGTGTTCCTGCGCGCTATCGTACCGGTGGCGGAAGAAGTCGGCGTGCGCCTGGCAGTTCACCCGGACGATCCTCCGCGTCCTATCCTCGGCCTGCCGCGTATCGTTTCGACCATTGAAGATATGCAGTGGCTGAAAGAAACCGTCGACAGCATCAACAACGGCTTCACCATGTGTACCGGTTCTTATGGCGTTCGTGCGGATAACGACCTGGTGAAAATGATTGAAACCTTCGGCGATCGCATTCACTTCACCCACCTGCGCGCGACCTGTCGGGAAGGCAATCCAAAAACCTTCCACGAAGGTTCCCATCTGCACGGTGACGTGAATATGGTAGCGGTGGTTGACGCGATTCTGTCTGAAGAGTCTCGCCGTAAGAAGACGGGTGACCTGCGTCCGATTCCATTCCGTCCGGACCACGGGCATCAGATGCTGGACGATCTGAAGAAGAAAACCAACCCGGGCTATTCGGCGATTGGTCGTCTGAAAGGGATGGCGGAAGTGCGCGGCGTTGAGCTGGCGCTGAAAATGACCAAATATCCTGAACTGCTGTAATCGCGAGTCACAATATCAATGGTTTGCCCGATGGCGCTGACGCTTATCGGGCCTACGGAATCTGAACCGTAGGCCCGGCAAGTGCAACGCCGCCGGGCGCTCTGACTAAGAATTAATCAGCACGGCCCATGTAGCGGCATTCTTCGATATGAATGCGGATTTTCTCACCGGTGGTCAGGTATTCTGGCACCTGAATGACCAGGCCGGTGGTCAGAGTGGCAGGCTTGGTACGCGAGCTGGCGGATGCGCCTTTAATGCCCGGTGCCGTTTCCACGATTTCCAAATCCACAGTCTGCGGCAGCTCAAGCGCCAGCAGCTGGGTATCCCACAGCAGAACCTGCATATCCGGCATCCCGCCTTCAGGAATGAACTGGATCTCTTCTTCAATCTGATCTTTGGTGAAGATGTACGGCGTGTAGTCTTCTTTATCCATGAACACGTATTCGTTGCCATCGATGTACGAGAAGTCCACGAAACGGCGGGTCAGGCTCACGGTATCGACAATATCGTCACCTTTAAAACGCTCTTCCACCTTCATACCGGTACGCACATCGGCGAAGCGCATTTTGTACAACGTTGCTGCGCCACGGGCGCTGGGTGACTGAATATCAATATTCTTAACAATCAGCAGTTTGCCGTTGTAATTCAGCACCATACCTTTTTTGATTTCATTCGCTCTTGGCATTGCAATAATCCTGTTTCTGGGAAGTCTAAAATATCGCGTAAAAGTACTCGTGCCGGGGCTTTCAGGCAAGGGGAATTCGCTGGTTTTGTGAAAAGGTGATAAGGTGCCTTTCCAGATAAATGTGAGAGTGAAAGATGGATTGCCGACCGGACTGTGGCGCCTGTTGTACCGCGCCTTCGATTTCCAGCCCAATCCCGGGAATGCCCCACGGCAAGCCTGCTAACACGCCTTGCATTCAGCTCGACGAGCGACTGCGTTGCAAACTCTTTGGCTCGCCGCTACGCCCGAAAGTGTGCGCCGGACTCCAGCCTTCGACCGAGATGTGCGGTACCTCGTCACAGCAGGCCATGACCTATCTCATCAATCTCGAAGCCCTCACGACCCCTTAAACATCTTTAATCCGCCACAGCCCAAAGGTGGTGGTGATGCACATTGCCAGCGCAATCCAGAATACCGCGTGATAGCTCCAGATTTCTGCCACCACGCCCGCCATTGAACCGGCGATTATCCAGCCCACGCGCGTGGTGTTGCTGTACAGCGTGGTCGCGGCTCCCGCCTGACCGGGCATCAAATCCTGAAAATAGAGCATCCCAATTCCGGCGAGAATACCGATGTAAATCGCATTCAGCAGTTGCATCGCCAGCAGCAGTGCAGGGGAGTGAACGGTCAACATGCCGACGTAAAACAGTATTCCCGCGACCACCGCTATACGCATCAGAAAACGCTTACCAAAACGCTTCGCATAATAACCGGCAATCAGCATGGTGGGGATTTCCAGCCCGGCGGCGGTACCCATCATCACCCCGGCGAGTTTTTCCGGCAGATGCAGTTCATCAATAATGAACAGCGGCATATTAATAATGTACAGGCTGTTAGTGCCCCACATCAGCGTACAGATGCCGAACAGCAGCAGCGCGTCTCGGCGGTTAGTGCGCGGGGCTTCTATACGCGTGCCTGCGGCCGGGCGCACTTTGCGCATACTCGGCAGGAAAAACCACACAATTACCCCGCAGATGACATACGCCACGGCGGCGGAAAGATACATGGTCGTAAAGCCAAAACCCATCGCTAACGCATAGGCCACCGGCGGGCCAATGACCCACGCCAGAGAGACCTGGGCACGTAGAATCGAGCTGAACATCACTGCTTCACGGCCGGTTTTATCGGCGTGTTCACGGGCAAGGGCAAACATCTGGGGGTTGGAAGTCGAGCCAAAGCTGCTCAGGAAGACGCCGACAAACAGCAGAATGAAATAATTGCGGTTCCAGGCAAACAGCACGCAGGCCATCATGCCTAACAAACAGCAGAAGACGATCAGCGATTTACGATCGCCCTGGCGGTCTGAACGACCGGCGAGAAACTGGCTCACCAGAATGCCGATAACCGCGCTACCGGTAAAGAAGAAGCCGACCATCGCCGGGCGGACATGGACTTCGTTAGTCAGGAACAGGCTGAGCGTCGGGGTCTGTAACGCGCCAGCAATACCTGTCAGGAAGGCGACCAGCAGGAAGGCGGATGAGGTCAGATCAAATCCCCGCCTCGGGGCTACAACGGTAGTGTTAGACATGTTGGGTTATCAGATATCAGGAAGAGGCCGGATTTTACGCTGGCTATCAGAAAATAAACAGTGGATGTATCAAGTTCTGCACAAAAAATCAAAATGGCATTTCATAATAAGAATCACTCCAGCTGAAAAGTGCTGAACGCAGCGGCTGAAGGCCATTATCGCGTCAGCAAAATGGGTGTGATTGATAACGAAATGTGCAGTAGCTCTAAATTCTGACATCCAAAAATAAACATTTCTTGCGCATTATACAGGGCTGACCCAGACTGATTGAAACGTTTCAGCGTCATCTATTCATCCTACGGGAAGCAGGGTGGCGTATTTTTTCTCATAATGGCTGAAACGATTCAATTCAGCGAGAGAGGAGAACCATGTTCCAGTTATCAACTCAGGATATTCATCCCGGTCAGCAGGCCGGGAATAAAGAAGAGGCGATTCGTCAGGTCGCGTCTGCGCTGGTTAGCGCGGGCAACGTGGCCAACGGCTACGTCGACGGTATGCTGGCTCGCGAGCAGCAGACCTCTACGTTTCTTGGCAACGGTATCGCCATCCCTCATGGCACCACAGACACCCGCGATCAGGTGCTGAAGACCGGCGTTCAGGTGTATCAGTTCCCGCAGGGCGTGACCTGGGGCGAAGGTCAGACGGCGTACGTCGCGATCGGTATTGCCGCCAGCTCCGATGAACACCTTGGTCTGCTGCGTCAGCTGACGCACGTGCTGAGCGACGACGCGGTGGCTGAACAGCTGAAAACCGCGACGACTGCGGAAGAGCTGCGTGCACTGCTGATGGGCGAAAAACAGAGTGATGCGCTGAAACTGGATAACGACACCCTGACGCTCGACGTTGCGGCAAGTGATTTAGTGACGCTGCAAGCGCTTAACGCCGGACGTCTGAAAGAAGCCGCTGCGGTCGATGCGGCGTTTGTGGCGCATGTCATTAACGACAAGCCGCTAAACCTGGGTCAGGGGATCTGGCTGAATGACAGTGCTGAAGGCAACCTGAAAAGTGCCGTAGCCGTGAGCCGGGCCGCGACGCCGTTTAGCGTTGAAGACCAGTCAGTGGCTATGCTGCTGACCGTCGCGATGGCCGACGAACAGCCAACTGCGGTACTGCGCCGTCTGAGCGCACTGCTGCTTGATAACAAAGCTGAAACTTTGCTTAACGCCGATGCGGCAACACTATTAGCGTTGCTGACCAGCGACGATGCGCCTGCAGCCGACGTGCTGAGCGCGGAGTTTGTGGTCCGTAACGAGCATGGACTGCATGCCCGTCCAGGCACCATGCTGGTGAACACTATCAAACAATTTAACAGTGAAATTACCGTTACTAACCTCGACGGTAGCGGGAAACCGGCCAATGGCCGTAGCCTGATGAAAGTGGTGGCACTCGGCGTGAAGAAAGGCCATCGCCTGCGCTTCACCGCCCAGGGCGAAGACGCGCAGGTTGCGCTCAACGCGATTGGTGAAGCTATCGCTTCCGGTCTTGGGGAGGGCGCGTAATGAGCAGACGTGTTGCCACCATCACCCTCAATCCGGCCTATGATCTCGTCGGGTTTACCCCGGAAGTTGAACGCGGCGAAGTGAACCTGGTGCGTACCACCGGTCTGCATGCGGCGGGTAAAGGCATTAACGTGGCCAAGGTGCTGAAAGATCTTGGCATCGATGTGACCGTCGGCGGCTTCCTGGGGAAAGACAATCAGGATGGTTTCCAGCAGCTGTTCAGCGAGCTGGGCATCGCCAACCGTTTCCAGGTAGTGCAGGGCCGAACCCGTATCAACGTCAAACTGACGGAAAAAGACGGCGAAGTGACTGACTTTAACTTTTCCGGTTTCGATGTCACCGCAGGCGATTGGGAACGTTTCGTCAACGATTCTCTCTCCTGGCTGGGCCAGTTCGATATGGTCTGCGTCAGCGGCAGTCTGCCAGCGGGCGTCAGCCCGGAAGCGTTCACCGACTGGATGACGCGTCTGCGCAGCCAGTGTCCGTGCATCATTTTCGACAGCAGCCGTGAAGCGCTGGTGGCGGGTCTGAAAGCTGCACCGTGGCTGGTGAAACCGAACCGTCGCGAGCTGGAAATCTGGGCCGGTCGCAAGCTGCCAGAAATGAAAGACGTGATTGAAGCCGCGCACGCACTGCGCGAACAGGGCATTGCTCATGTGGTGATTTCACTGGGTGCCGAAGGCGCATTGTGGGTCAACGCATCCGGCGAATGGATTGCAAAACCACCGTCAGTTGAAGTGGTCAGCACCGTTGGCGCCGGGGATTCGATGGTTGGCGGCCTGATTTATGGCCTGCTGATGCGTGAATCCAGTGAACATACCTTACGCCTGGCAACCGCCGTCGCCGCACTGGCCGTTAGTCAGAGTAACGTAGGCATTACCGATCGTACCCAGTTGGCCGCGATGATGGCGCGCGTTGACTTACAACCCTTCAATTGACAGCAGGAGAGGCATAATGAAAACGCTGCTGATTATCGACTCCGGGCTCGGACAGGCACGCGCCTATATGGCGAAAACCCTGCTGGGCGCGGCGGCTGCAAAAGCCCGTCTAGAGATTATCGACAACCCGAACGACGCTGAACTGGTGATCGTTCTTGGCACTGCGCTGCCCGCTGACAGCGCGCTGAACGGCAAACAGGTTTACCTCGGCGATGTGAATCGTGCGGTGGCGCATCCGGAACTGTTCCTCGGTGAAGCCAAATCGCACGCGGCACCGTACGTGACCCCTGCGTCAATTGCACCGGTAGCGAAAAGCGGTGCCAAACGCATCGTGGCCGTTACCGCGTGTCCAACCGGGGTGGCGCACACCTTTATGGCGGCTGAAGCCATTGAAACCGAAGCCAAAAAACGCGGCTGGTGGGTGAAGGTTGAAACCCGCGGTTCCGTCGGTGCTGGCAATGCCATCACCCCGGAAGAAGTGGCTGAAGCGGACCTGGTTATCGTCGCGGCAGACATCGAAGTAGACCTGGCGAAATTTGCGGGTAAACCGATGTACCGCACTTCTACCGGTCTGGCGCTGAAGAAAACCGCGCAGGAACTGGATAAAGCGGTAGTGGAAGCCCAGACATACCAGCCGTCAGGCAACGTACAGACGGCTCAGGAAGGCAAGAAAAAAGGCGGCGGAGCGTACAGCCACCTGCTGACCGGCGTGTCGTACATGCTGCCGATGGTGGTGGCGGGCGGTCTGTGTATCGCTCTGTCTTTCGCCTTCGGTATCACGGCCTTTAAAGAAGAAGGCACGCTGGCGGCGGCGCTGATGCAAATCGGTGGCGGTTCCGCATTCGCCCTGATGGTGCCCGTGCTGGCGGGTTACATCGCCTTCTCGATTGCTGACCGTCCGGGTCTGACGCCGGGTCTGATCGGCGGTATGCTGGCAGTCAGCACCGGTTCTGGCTTTATCGGCGGTATCATTGCTGGTTTCCTTGCCGGTTACGTGGCGAAGATGATCAGTACCAAACTGAAGCTGCCGCCAAGCATGGAAGCGCTGAAGCCAATTCTGATTATCCCACTGCTCTCAAGCCTGGTTGTCGGTCTGGGGATGATTTACCTGATTGGTAAACCGGTCGCGGGTATTCTGGAAGGTCTGACCCACTGGCTGCAAACCATGGGCACCGCCAACGCGGTTCTGCTGGGTGCGATCCTCGGCGGTATGATGTGTACCGACATGGGCGGCCCGGTGAACAAAGCGGCGTATGCCTTTGGCGTCGGTCTGCTGAGTACGCAAACTTATGCCCCAATGGCAGCGATTATGGCGGCAGGTATGGTGCCACCGCTGGCACTCGGTCTGGCGACCCTTGTGGCGCGTCGTAAGTTTGACAAAGCGCAGCAGGAAGGTGGGAAAGCCGCGCTGGTGCTCGGTCTGTGCTTCATCACCGAAGGCGCTATCCCGTTTGCGGCGCGTGACCCAATGCGTGTTCTGCCTTGCTGTATCGTCGGCGGCGCGATCACCGGTGCCATCTCGATGGCGGTGGGCGCGAAACTGATGGCACCACACGGCGGTCTGTTTGTGCTGCTGATCCCTGGCGCAATCACCCCGGTGCTTGGCTACCTGTTGGCGATTGTGGTCGGTACGCTGGTGGCAGGTCTGTCTTACGCGGTGCTGAAGCGCCCGGAAGCGGAAGCTGTGGCGAAAGCTGCGTAACGGTAAGTGGTTAAAAGAAAAGGGCCGACATTGTCGGCCCTTTTGTCGTTTATGCCGCAGCCTCTTCGGTCTGCTGCGCTTTCAACCAGGCGATTTCTTCAGCCCAGATATCTGGATTCACGGTTTCCAGTACCATCGGGATCCCGTCGAAGCGGCTGTCCTGCATGATCCAGCGGAATGCATCGTGTCCGATATTCCCTTCACCTAAGCTGTGGTGGCGGTCAACGCGGCTGCCGAAGGCGCTTTTGGCGTCATTCAGGTGCATTCCGCGCAGGTAATTAAAGCCTACGATGCGCTCAAATTCGGCGAAGGTTTTTTCACACTCCTCCGCACTGCGCAGGTCGTAGCCCGCTGCAAATGCGTGACAGGTATCGATACATACACCCACGCGCGATTTGTCTTCCACGCCATCAATAATTGCTGCCAGATGCTCAAACTCGAAGCCGAGATTGCTGCCCTGACCGGCGGTGTTTTCAATCACCGCCGTTACACCTTCAGTCTGGGAAAGCGCGATGTTGATGGATTCGGCAATGCGAGCCAGACAATCGTCGACCGGGATTTGCATCAGATGGCTGCCAGGATGGAAATTCAGCAGCGTCAGCCCCAACTGTTGGCAGCGGGTGAGTTCATCCACAAACGCTTCGCGGGATTTTTCCAGGGCGTCAGCCACCGGATGGCCGAGGTTAATCAGGTAGCTGTCGTGCGGCAGGATTTGCGCCGGGGAGAAATGGTATTTTTCGCAGGCGGCTTTGAAATCGTCAATGACGTCGCTGGTCAGCGGGGCCGCGCGCCACTGGCGCTGGTTCTTGGTGAACAGGGCAAATGCAGTGGCTTCAAGTTCAGCCGCGCGGATGGCGGCATTGGCGACACCGCCGGAGGCGCTGACGTGTGCTCCGATGTATTTCATATAAGAAAAACTCCTGTTAAACCCGCCGGGGGAAGTGCTTAGCAAGTGCTAATCATAGCGGGTTAACAGGAGGGTGATACAGTGCTTTATGCCATCAGGGCATGAACGGCTACGTTAATCATGCCGCCGCCGACGATAAGCCAGGCGAACAATACCAGTGCCATCAGCAGGGGTTTAGCACCTGCTTTTTTCAGGGCGCTAACGTGAGTCGTTAAGCCCAGAGCGGCCATCGCCATTGCCAGCAGTACGGTATCCAGGGTGACCAACATATCCACGACCGCTTTCGGCAGCAGGTGGAAGGAGTTGAAGATAGCCACCACGATGAACAGGATAGCGAACCACGGAATGGTGATTTTGCTCTTTTCACCACTGCCCGCGGGGGCCAGCTGTTTCACACGCGCTGCCAGAATCAGCAGGAACGGTGCCAGCATCATCACGCGCAGCATTTTGGCAATGACCGCCGCGTTTTCCGCTTCCGGGCTAATGGCATGCCCGGCGGCCACAACCTGCGCCACCTCATGCATCGTGGAGCCAATATAAATGCCGTAGGTCTCCGGGCTGAACCAGTGGGCCAGCACCGGGTACATCGCCGGGTAGAGGAAAATCGCAATCGTACCGAAGATAACTACAGTGGCTACCGCCACGGTGACTTTGCTGGATTCGGCTTTCAGCACTGGTTCGGTAGCCAGAACCGCCGCCGCGCCACAAATGCTGCTCCCCGCACCAATCAGCCAGCTGGTGTGTTTATCCAGACCAAATACTTTCTGTCCGAGGAATGCTGCCAACAAAAAGGTACTGGTGAGCGTCAGGACGTCAATCGCAATTCCGCTGAAGCCGACGTCAGCAATTTGCGAAAACGTCAGGCGGAAGCCATACAGAATGATGCCCAGACGCAGCAGATGCTGTTTGGCGAACAAAACGCCGCCGTCGCAGCGCTGCCAGATTTTGGGGTAAACCGTATTGCCAAGCACCATGCCGAGCAGGATAGCCATCGTTAACGCGCTAAATCCAGCGCCTGCAATGGCCGGAATGCTGCCAGTCCACAGCGCCACGCCGGTAATCAGGGCGGTGAGCGCCAGGCCTGGGACAAAATGTCCCAATGAATGTCGGTGTCTGTTGAGGGTGAATGCTGTCATAACCTTCTCCTTTATCTGGGTTAAAGGTTACGCCGCTGTGGCTTAAAATTAAAATTGATTATATATTTATAATCAATCTGAATAACCGATAAGTAAGAGTCTTCTATGCACATCACCTTGCGCCAGCTGGAAGTGTTTGCCGAAGTGCTGAAAAGCGGCTCAACGACCCAGGCCTCGCAAATGCTGTCACTGTCGCAATCGGCGGTTAGCGCGGCCCTGACCGATCTGGAAGGGCAGTTGGGGGTTCAGCTTTTCGACCGGGTCGGTAAACGGCTGGTGGTGAATGAACACGGTCGCCTGCTGTATCCGCGTGCGCTCGCCACCCTCGAACAGGCCACCGAAATCGAACAGCTGTTTCGCGAAGACAATGGCCACATTCGCGTGTTCGCCAGCAGCACCATCGGGAACTACATTTTGCCGGAAATCATTGCCCGCTATCGTCGGGATTTCCCGGCGCTGCCGCTGGAGCTGAGCGTTGGCAATAGTCAGGACGTTATCAACGCGGTGAGCGATTTTCGCGTGGATATCGGGCTTATCGAAGGCCCGTGTCATGCCGCAGAAATTATCGCCGAGCCGTGGCTGGAAGATGAGCTGGTGGTGTTTGCCGCGCCGGGATCGCCCCTGCTGACCGGGGACGTCACGCTGGCCCGTCTCGCCGAAGCGCCGTGGATCCTGCGTGAGCGGGGGTCGGGCACGCGTGAAATCGTCGATTACCTTCTGCTGTCGCATCTGCCCGAATTTCATATGGGCATGGAGTTGGGCAACTCCGAGGCCATCAAGCACGCGGTGCGTCACGGCTTAGGCATAAGCTGTTTGTCGCGGCGGGTGATTGCCGAACAGCTCGACAGCGGTACGCTGGTGGAGCTGCAGGTTCCGCTCCCGCGCCTGACACGCATGCTGTGGCGCATTCATCACCGGCAGAAACATCTCTCCAATGCGCTGTCGCGTTTCTTACGTTATTGCGAGATTTGACCCACCTGGCGAAGCGGCGAGATAAGGGCTTTACTTATAATTTGCGCGTCATCATGAAGCTCTCTTATAACTGCGCATTTCCACCGGAAGGAACGCAGATCGTCTGCTACAATCGCGCCTCATTTTTTGGAAGGACAGCATTTTCCTATGGTTTCCGAAACTAAAACCACAGAAGCGCCCGCGCTCCGTCGCGAACTTAAGGCGCGTCACCTGACGATGATCGCGATTGGCGGTTCAATCGGTACAGGGTTGTTTGTTGCCTCAGGGGCAACCATTTCGCAGGCGGGCCCAGGCGGCGCACTGCTTTCTTATATTCTTATCGGTCTGATGGTGTACTTCCTGATGACAAGCCTCGGCGAACTGGCGGCGTTTATGCCGGTGTCGGGCTCGTTTGCGACCTACGGCCAGAACTATGTTGAAGAAGGCTTCGGCTTCGCGCTGGGCTGGAACTACTGGTACAACTGGGCGGTGACTATCGCCGTTGACCTCGTCGCCGCGCAGCTGGTGATGAACTACTGGTTCCCGGACACCCCAGGCTGGATCTGGAGTGCGTTGTTCATGGGCATTATGTTCCTGTTGAACTGGATCTCGGTGAAGGGTTTTGGTGAAGCGGAATACTGGTTCTCGCTGATTAAAGTCACCACCGTCATTATCTTTATCATCGTCGGCGTGATGATGATCCTCGGCATCTTCAAAGGCGCGCAGCCGGTGGGTTGGAGCAACTGGACGACGGGCGATGCACCGTTCGCCGGGGGCTTTGCGGCGATGATTGGCGTGGCGATGATTGTCGGCTTTTCCTTCCAGGGCACCGAACTTATCGGTATTGCGGCGGGTGAATCTGAAGATCCCGAGAAGAACATTCCCCGCGCGGTGCGTCAGGTGTTCTGGCGTATCCTGCTGTTCTATGTGTTTGCTATCCTGATTATCAGCCTGATCATCCCTTATACCGATCCGAGCCTGCTGCGTAACGACGTGAAAGACATTTCCGTCAGCCCGTTCACCCTGGTGTTCCAGCACGCTGGCCTGCTGTCTGCGGCGGCGGTGATGAATGCGGTCATCCTGACGGCGGTTCTGTCGGCGGGTAACTCCGGCATGTATGCCTCAACGCGTATGCTCTACACCCTGGCCTGTGACGGTAAAGCGCCACGTATTTTCTCTAAGCTGTCCAAAGGTGGCGTACCGCGTAACGCGCTGTATGCGACCACGGTGGTCGCGGGGCTGTGCTTCCTGACCTCGATGTTTGGTAACCAGACCGTTTACCTGTGGCTGCTGAATACCTCCGGTATGACCGGGTTTATCGCCTGGTTGGGGATTGCTATCAGCCACTACCGTTTCCGTCGTGGTTACGTGATGCAGGGGCTTGATCTGAACAATCTGCCGTACCGTTCGGGCTTCTTCCCGGTAGGGCCAATCTTCGCGTTTGTTCTGTGTCTGATAATCACGCTCGGCCAGAACTACGAAGCCTTCCTGAAAGACACCATCGACTGGGGCGGTGTGGCGGCAACCTACATCGGTATCCCGCTGTTCCTGGTTATCTGGTTCGGCTATAAGCTGTCGAAAGGCACTCGCTTCGTACGTTACAGCGAAATGCACTTCCCGGAACGCTTTAAGCAATAAGCAATGTTCTTCTGAAACCCTCCCGTCGGAGGGTTTTTTTTTGACCGCATTCTACCGTTCAGAATACCCTTCAGACATAATTCCTCACAATTGAATTGATAATTGTTATCATTCTCTTTATCATCTTCGCACTTTCAGGATGAAGCCACTCCCCCGCATCTTGTCCGAGGACGTCACGGACCAGGGTGACCAGCCACATCTGCACTTTTTTTATTTGGTTGTTGTTTCACCTCATGGAGATTGGAAATGTTCAGGTTAAATCCTCTTGTTCGGGGCGGATTGTGCGCATCCGCATTTACGCTGGCGCTGCCGGTTATCGCCGCCAGTGATGCAGAAACGATGGTGGTGACCGCCGCCTCGACGGAACAGAGCGTCAAAGACGCACCCGCCAGCATCAGCGTGATTACCCAACAGGATCTTCAGCGCCGTCCGGTGCAGAATCTGAAAGATGTATTACAGGACGTGCCGGGCGTGCAGCTCACCAACGAAGGTGATAACCGCAAGGGCGTCAGCCTGCGTGGGCTCGACAGCAGCTACACCCTGATTCTGGTGGACGGTAAGCGCGTCAACTCCCGTAACGCGGTATTCCGTCATAACGATTTTGACCTCAACTGGATCCCGGTGGATGCCATCGAACGTATTGAAGTGGTGCGCGGGCCGATGTCTTCCCTGTACGGGTCCGATGCGCTGGGCGGAGTGGTAAACATCATCACTAAAAAAATCGGCCAGAAATGGCACGGTTCACTGACTGCTGATTCCACCTTTCAGGAACATCGCGATCGCGGCGATACCTACAACGGCCAGTTCTTCACCAGCGGTCCGTTGATTGATGGCGTACTGGGCATGAAGGCCTACGGGAATCTGTCCAAACGTGAAAAAGATGAGCAGCAAAAGTCATCTACCTCCAGCACCGGGGAATCACCGCGCATCGAAGGCTACACCAGCCGCGATGGCAACGTAGAGTTCGCCTGGACGCCGAACGATAATCACGACTTCACCGCAGGCTACGGTTTCGACCGTCAGGACCGCGATTCTGATTCGCTGGATAAAAACCGCCTCGAGCGCCAGAACTACTCCTTAAGCCACAATGGGCGCTGGGATCTTGGCAACAGCGAGCTGAAGTTCTACGGTGAAAAAGTCGATAACAAAAATCCAGAGCAGGCCGGGGTGATTACCTCTGAAAGCAACTCCATCGATGGCAAATACGTCCTGCCACTGGGGGCGATTAATCAGCTGATCACCGTCGGCGGTGAATGGCGGCACGATAAACTCGAAGATCCGGTCAACCTAAAGGGCAGTGGTAGCACGTCTGCCAGCCAGTACGCGCTGTTTATTGAAGACGAATGGCGCATCTTTGAACCGCTGGCGCTGACCACCGGCGTGCGTATGGATGAGCACCAAACCTATGGCGATCACTGGAGCCCGCGTGCGTATCTGGTCTACTCCGCGACCGACACCGTGACCGTCAAAGGCGGCTGGGCGAACGCCTTCAAAGCGCCTTCATTGCTGCAACTGAGCCCGGACTGGACGACTAACTCTTGTCGCGGATCCTGCCAAATTGTCGGTAGCCCGGATCTGAAACCCGAAACCAGTGAAAGCTATGAGCTCGGCATTTATTACGCCGGGGAAGAGGGCTGGCTGGAAGGCGTGCAGGGCAGCATCACCGCCTTCCAGAATGACGTCGACGACCGGATCAGCGTCAGCCGTACCGCCAACGTCAATCAGGCCAAAGACTACCCGAACTTCGTTGGACTCAATCCCGACGGCAAGCCGATTTTCAGCTATTACAACGTCAACAAGGCGCGTATTCGCGGCCTGGAAACCGAGCTGAAATTCCCGCTGGCGGAAGACTGGAAAGTGACGCTGAACTACACCTATAACGACGGGCGTGATATCAGCGACGGTGGCAATAAACCGCTGTCTGAGCTGCCGTTCCACACCGCTAATGGCGTGGTGGACTGGCAGGCAACCGAAGACTGGTCGTTCTACATGCAGGCGAACTACAGCGGTGAGAAACGCGCGATTGCTGCCAACGGCCCAACGCCGGGCGGGTATGTTATCTGGAATACCGGTGGCGGGTGGCAGGCGACGAAGAACGTCAAGCTGCGTGCCGGGGTGATGAACCTGCTGGATAAAGATCTCAGCCGCGACGATTACAGCTATAACGAAGACGGCCGACGCTACTTTGTGGCGGTGGATTACCGTTTCTGATGGCAAACCGCCGGGCAGCACTGTGTTTGCCCGGCTTTCAGCCTTTGTTGGCCCGGTAAGCGTTGCGCCACCGGGCAACAGACGGGCGTTACTTCACCAAATGCTGCGCATGGAAGCGCAGATGATCCTCAATAAAAGAGGCGATAAACCAGTAGCTGTGATCAAACCCGGATTGAATCCGCAGGGTCAGCGGCCACTGGCTCTGACGGGCGGCTTCAGCCAGCACCGCAGGCTGGAGCTGATCGGCCAGAAACTGATCGGTATCGCCCTGATCGATCAAGGTTGGGATAGCGCTGGCCGGATCGCTTTTCAGCATCAGCGCACAGCTGTCCCACGCTTCCCACGTCGCTTTGTCATCGCCGAGATAGGCGCTAAACGCTTTCTGCCCCCAGGGTACGCGGGTTGGGTTCACGATCGGCGCGAAAGCCGACACGCTGGTATATTTCCCCGGATTTTTCAGCGCCAGAATTAACGCGCCGTGGCCGCCCATCGAGTGGCCGCAAATCGCGCTGCGCTCGGCGACGTTAAACTGGGCCTGCACCAGCGCCGGCAGTTCATCACGCAGATAATCATACATGCGGTAATGCGTCGCCCACGGTGCCTGGGTGGCGTTGAGATAAAAGCCCGCCCCTTTCCCGAGATCGTAATTATCGTCGTCGGCGACGTCATCCCCGCGCGGGCTGGTGTCTGGCATCACCAGCACGATCCCCAGTTCGGCGGCTACGCGCTGCGCCCCGGCTTTGGTAGCGAAATTCTCGTCGGTACAGGTCAGGCCCGATAACCAGTACACCACCGGCGGTGGCGTATTATCGCGCGGCGGTGGCAGAAAAATGCTGAACGTCATGGCGCAGTTCAGGGTAGTGGAGTCGTGTCGCCAGCGTTGCTGCCAGCCGTCAAAACAGCGGTGCTCTTCGAGCAGTTCCATGCCAGGCTCCCGGATGAGTGATTGAAAATGTTCTGTTTCATCATACACATCATGCGCAGCGATGAGTAACTTTCACTTCCGCATTGGAGTTACATGCTGCATCATAAACGTAACTTTACATTAACATGTGAGACGAAAATGGCGCTACGTACCGCGCTGAGCGGCTTTGTCATGCTGGTGGTGGCGATGGGGATAGGGCGCTTTGCCTTTACGCCTCAGGTGCCGTTAATGATTGCTGACGGACAGCTCACGCTGACCAGCGCCGGGCTGGTGGCGGCGATGAATTATCTCGGCTATTTGCTCGGGGCGTGGGACGCGATGCGCGCCCATCGCGGGGTTGAAGGGCGGTTGTACGCCGGAGTCCTCGGCGCGGTTATCCTGACCTTTCTCTCCGCGTGGGCCGATAGCGCCTGGCTGCACGGCCTGTTGCGCTTAGTGATTGGGGCCATGAGCGGGTGGGCGATGGTACTCACTGCGGCATGGACTAACGAACGCCTGGCGCACGCTGGCCGACCGGGGCTGAGTGCGGCGGTATTTGCCGGGCCGGGGGCGGGCATTGCGCTGAGCGGTTTGCTGGCGGTATACATCCATTCGCAGCAGTTAAGCGCCGGGCGTGGTTGGCTGCTGTATGGCCTGCTGGCGCTGGTGTTGGTAGCGTTTGTTTCCCGCTGGCTGCCACGACCTGGTGATTTCCATCGACCGGGCGTCAAACCTGAACCGCTGACCTTAACCCCCAATTTGAAACGTCTGGTCTGGAGTTACAGCCTGGCGGGATTTGGCTACATTTTGCCTGCCACCTTTCTGTCGCAAATGGCCGCCGCGCGTTTTCCCGACAGCCTGTTTGCCCAGTTCCTGTGGCCGGTCTTTGGCGCGGCAGCGGTGGTCGGTATTGGTGTGAGCATTTTGCTTCGCGGGGTCGGTCATAGCTATCAACGACTGGCGATAGTGCTGTGGTTACAGGGCGCAGGGGTGTTGGCGGCGTGGCTGGTGCCGGGTATGAGCGGGCTGGTTATCGGAGCGTTGCTGGTCGGAGGCGGTTTCCTCTGCGCGGTTCAGCTGTCCTTACTGTATGGGCGCGAGCTCGCCCCACAGCATACCCGTTACATGGCCGGTTTGCTGACCACCGGGTATGCCGTCGGTCAATTGGTCGGGCCAATGACTTCTGCGCTGTCGACCTGGCTTACCCAGCGTCTCGAACCGGCGCTTGGCGTGGCCGCCATCGCGCTGTTGGTGGGCGGGGCGCTGGTCTGGCGTCCACAGCAAGAAAGGTTAAGCCAATTTCAATAATTATCGCCGTGAATACTGGATTCTGTGCGCGGCCTCACGCACAATGAGTGCTCACTTTGCCCTCAGAGTGCAAAGGTCGCCACACCTGCAGGAGAACAAGAATGTCATCATTGAGTAAAGAAGCCGCCCTGGTTCATGAGGCGCTGTTAGCGCGTGGTCTCGAAACGCCGCTGCGTCCGCCGGTTAATATGGACAATGAAACGCGCAAGCGTCTTATTTCCGGTCATATGAGCGAAATTATGCAGCTGCTCAATCTCGATCTCAGCGATGACAGCCTGACCGAAACGCCGCACCGCATCGCCAAGATGTACGTCGACGAAATCTTCTCCGGTCTTGATTACGCCAACTTCCCAAAAATCACCGTCATTGAGAATAAAATGAAGGTGGATGAAATGGTGACCGTGCGCGACATCACCCTGACCAGCACCTGCGAACACCACTTCGTGACCATCGATGGCAAAGCCACCGTGGCCTATATCCCGAAAGAGTCGGTGATTGGCCTGTCGAAAATTAACCGCATCGTGCAGTTCTTTGCCCAGCGTCCACAGGTTCAGGAACGTCTGACGCAGCAGATCCTCACCGCGCTGCAAACCCTGCTCGGAACCAATAACGTGGCAGTGTCAATTGATGCGGTGCATTACTGTGTGAAAGCGCGCGGTATTCGTGACGCGACCAGCGCCACCACCACCACGTCGCTGGGCGGCCTGTTTAAATCCAGCCAGAACACTCGCCAGGAGTTCCTGCGCGCCGTTCGTCACCACAACTGATCGTCAAGCGGGTACTCATGGAGCGAAACGTCACGCTGGATTTTGTTCGCGGCGTTGCCATTCTGGGGATCCTGCTGCTGAATATCGCTGCCTTTGGTTTACCGAAGGCGGCCTATCTTAACCCCGCCTGGTACGGGGAGATCACCCGCCGCGATGCCTGGACGTGGGCAGTTCTCGACCTGTTTGCGCAGGTCAAATTCCTGACGCTGTTTGCTCTGCTGTTTGGCGCGGGCCTGCAACTGCTGTTGCCGCGCGGTAAGCGCTGGATCCAATCCCGACTTTCTCTCCTGGCGTTACTCGGCTTTGCCCACGGTTTGCTGCTTTGGGATGGCGACATCCTGCTGGCGTACGCCCTGGTCGGGCTGGTGTGCTGGCGTATGGTACGGGAAGCGCACAGCGCAAAGTCGATGTTCAATACCGGGGTGGTGCTGTATGTGATAGGCATCGCGGTGCTGCTGCTTTTAGGGCTGATCTCCGGTGATGCGCCGAACCGTTCCTGGATACCGGATGTCGCCAATCTTCAGTATGAACATTACTGGAAGCTGAAAGGCGGCATTGAAGCGGTCAGCAATCGCGCGGATATGCTGTCTGATAGCCTGCTGGCACTTGGGGCGCAGTACGGCTGGCAGCTGGCAGGCATGATGCTCATGGGTGCGGCGCTGATGCGCAGCGGCTGGCTGAAAGGCCAGTTCAGCCTGACGCATTATCGCCGGGTCGGCGCGTTACTGATAATCATGGGTCTGTTGATCAACCTGCCTGCGGTGATCGCGCAATGGCAGCTGGCGTGGGCCTACCGCTGGTGTGCGTTCCTGTTACAGGCCCCGCGTGAACTGAGCGCCCCGTTCCAGACTATCGGCTACGCCGCGCTGGCGTACGGCTTCTGGCCACAAATTTGTTCCTCCCGTCTGGTGGGGGCTATTTCCTGCGTCGGGCGTATGGCGCTGTCCAACTATCTGCTGCAAACCCTCATCTGCACCACGTTGTTCTACCGGTTCGATTTGTTCATGAAATTCGACCGGCTGACCTTGCTCGCCTGGGTGCCAGCCATTTGGCTGGTGAATATCCTCTTTTCCGTCATCTGGCTGCGCTACTGCCGTCAGGGGCCGGTGGAATGGTTATGGCGACAGTTAACCGCACGGGCCGCAGGGGTATCCATTTCTAAAACATCCAGATAACGATCTGGATCACAATCATTAACAAAACGGATGTAACCGTTTTCATCGGTGTGACCTTCTTCACGTAGTCCTTGTCATGTCGCTGCCAGAATAGCCACCTTGCTCAACACAGGGGGTGACTGTGAGTTGCTGCCATTTTCGACAGGACGGTGGTTATGATCACCATTCGTGATGTGGCCCGCCATGCGGGTGTTTCCGTCGCGACCATTTCCCGCGTGCTCAATAACAGCCCGCTCGTCAGCCCTGAAACCCGGGAACGGGTGATGAGCGCCGTAGCGGAGCTGGGCTATCGGCCCAATGCCAATGCTCAGGCGTTGGCAACACAGGTTAGCGATACCATTGGCGTAGTGGTGATGGACGTGTCGGATGCGTTCTTTGGCGCACTGGTGAAGGCCGTCGATACCGTTGCTCAGCAGTTTCAAAAAAACGTGCTGATCGGCAACAGTTATCACGAGGCTGAAAAGGAGCGCAACGCTATTGAAGTGCTGATCCGCCAGCGCTGCAATGCGTTGATTGTGCATTCCAAAGCATTGAGCGATGCCGAACTCAGCGAGTTTATGCACCAGATCCCCGGTATGGTGCTGATCAATCGCATTGTTCCTGGCTATGAATACCGCTGCGTCGGGCTGGATAACGTCAGCGGGGCGATGATGGCCACGCGAATGCTGCTCAATCAGGGGCATACTCGCGTCGGCTATCTGGCGTCCAGTCATCGAATTGAGGATAACCAACTGCGTCAGGAAGGCTGGCTGCGTGCGTTAAGCGAGCAGGGCATTGCTGCGCCCGAAGCATGGATTGGCACCGGCTCACCGGATTTACAGGGGGGCGAAGCGGCGATGGTGGAGCTGCTGGGGCGTAATCAGGGGCTGACGGCGGTGTTTGCCTACAACGATAACATGGCCGCCGGGGCGCTGACCGCGTTGAAAGATAACGGGATTGCGGTCCCGCAGCATCTGTCGTTGATTGGCTTTGATGATATCCCGATTGCCCGTTACACCGATCCGCAGTTAACCACCGTACGCTACCCGATAGTCTCCATGGCAAAACTGGCGACGGAACTGGCGTTAATGGGCGCGGCAGGCAACCTCGACAGCACCGCAACCCACTGTTTTATGCCAACCTTAGTACGTCGTCATTCGGTGGCGCTAAAGCAATCTGTGGGGGCGATCACTAACTTATAATGTCGCGTGATGTAACCGCTTTCAATTTGTGAGTAAATTCACAGTATCTTAACATTCGCCTGTCTATGATGTCAGCGTTTGTAAGGCTGAAACACTATGTAACGGTGATTAATCACTTTTAGTAGTGCAATAAAGCGCTAAACAATCAATTAAACGCACGTCTGGAGCGTTACCGAACACGGAAGATGGTTTTGGATAAATTTAACTTCGGCGGTCAGTAACAATTCCATAACGTTGTGCCTGCCGACATAAAGCTACCCTGCAAAAAAAATAACCGGAGATACCATGAATAAGAAGGTGTTAACCCTGTCCGCTGTGATGTCTTGCATGTTGTTCGGCGCTGCTGCTCACGCAGCTGATACTCGTATCGGCGTCACCATCTACAAATACGACGATAACTTCATGTCTGTGGTGCGCAAAGCGATTGAGAAAGACGGTAAATCAGCCCCGGACGTACAGCTGCTGATGAACGACTCTCAGAACGACCAGTCAAAACAGAACGACCAGATCGACGTCCTGCTGGCGAAAGGCGTGAAAGCGCTGGCCATCAACCTCGTTGACCCGGCTGCGGCAGGCACCGTTATCGAGAAAGCACGTGGTCAGAACGTGCCGGTGGTGTTCTTCAACAAAGAGCCGTCCCGCAAAGCGCTGGAC
The DNA here is from genome assembly GCF_043558715.1 of Scandinavium sp. M-37. NCBI lineage: Bacteria > Pseudomonadati > Pseudomonadota > Gammaproteobacteria > Enterobacterales > Enterobacteriaceae > Scandinavium > Scandinavium sp. M-37. The sequence goes on along the minus strand of NZ_JBIGIN010000005.1, from coordinate 35,853 downwards.
AGCTATGACAAAGCCTTCTACGTCGGTACTGACTCTAAAGAGTCTGGCGTTATCCAGGGCGACCTGATTGCTAAACACTGGGCGGCAAACCCAAATTGGGACCTGAACAAAGATGGTCAGATCCAGTTCGTGCTGCTGAAAGGCGAGCCGGGCCACCCGGATGCTGAAGCGCGTACCACCTACGTTATCAAAGAGCTGAACACCAAAGGCCTGAAAACTCAGCAGCTGCAGCTCGATACCGCAATGTGGGATACCGCTCAGGCGAAAGACAAAATGGACGCATGGCTGTCCGGTCCTAACGCCAACAAAATCGAAGTGGTTATCGCCAACAACGATGCGATGGCAATGGGTGCGGTAGAAGCGCTGAAAGCACACAACAAATCAAGCATTCCGGTATTTGGTGTCGATGCCCTGCCAGAAGCGCTGGCGCTGGTGAAATCCGGTGCGATGGCCGGTACCGTGCTGAACGATGCGAACAACCAGGCGAAAGCGACTTTCGATCTGGCTAAAAACCTGGCTGATGGCAAAGAAGCGGCTGCTGGCACTGACTGGAAAATCGAAAACAAAGTGGTTCGTGTTCCATACGTTGGTGTAGATAAAGACAACCTGGCACAGTTCATCGGTAAATAATTTTATTTAAGTGTATATCTCCCGTGCTGGATAGTCAGCACGGGAAAACATTCGCGCAGCCAGGGTTAACTATGGTCAGCAATAAAACAGAATCGTCAGGTGAATTCTTGTTGGAAATGAGCAATATCAACAAGTCATTCCCCGGCGTCAAAGCGCTCGATAATGTTAATTTGAAAGTCCGTCCTCATTCCATTCACGCACTGATGGGAGAGAACGGGGCTGGCAAATCGACATTATTAAAATGTTTGTTTGGGATCTATCAAAAAGATTCCGGTAGCATTATTTTTCAGGGTAAAGAGATAGATTTCCATTCCGCCAAAGAAGCACTGGAAAACGGTATTTCGATGGTTCACCAGGAATTAAACCTGGTTCTCCAGCGTTCGGTAATGGATAACATGTGGTTGGGCCGTTATCCGACCAAAGGGGTGTTTGTCGATCAGGAAAAAATGTATCGCGACACCAAAGACATTTTCGATGAACTGGATATTGATATCGATCCTCGCGCCCGCGTGGGTACGTTATCGGTATCGCAAATGCAGATGATCGAAATTGCCAAAGCGTTCTCTTATGACGCCAAAATTGTGATCATGGATGAACCGACGTCTTCCTTAACGGAGAAAGAGGTCAATCATCTGTTTAAAATTATCCGCAAGCTGAAAGAACGTGGCTGCGGTATTGTGTATATCTCGCATAAGATGGAAGAAATCTTCCAATTGTGTGATGAAATTACCATCCTGCGTGACGGACAGTGGATTGCCACTCAGCCGCTGGAAGGGCTGGATATGGACAAGATCATCGCCATGATGGTCGGCCGTTCCCTTAATCAGCGCTTCCCGGATAAACACAACACGCCGGGTGAAACCATTCTGGAAGTGCGTAACCTGACCTCGCTGCGTCAGCCGTCGATTCGTGACGTTTCCTTTGATTTGCGTAAAGGGGAAATTCTTGGGATCGCAGGGCTGGTGGGCGCTAAGCGTACCGATATCGTGGAGACCCTGTTCGGCATTCGCGAAAAGTCAGGCGGCACAATTACCCTGCACGGTAAGAAGATTAATAACCACAGCGCGAACGAAGCCATTAACCACGGTTTTGCGTTGGTGACTGAAGAGCGTCGCTCCACCGGGATTTATGCCTATCTCGATATCGGCTTTAACTCGCTGATTTCGAATATGAAGAAATACCGTGGCAAAGTGGGGCTGTTGGATAATTCGCGCATGAAGAGTGATACCCAATGGGTGATTGACTCAATGCGCGTGAAAACCCCAGGACATCGGACGCAAATTGGTTCGCTGTCAGGCGGTAACCAGCAAAAGGTTATTATCGGGCGCTGGTTATTAACCCAGCCGGAAATTTTAATGCTTGATGAACCGACGCGCGGTATTGACGTAGGTGCCAAGTTTGAAATTTATCAGCTGATTGCGGAGCTTGCCAAAAAAGAGAAAGGGATAATCATTATCTCTTCTGAAATGCCTGAACTGCTGGGTATTACTGACCGTATTCTGGTCATGAGTAATGGTCTGGTTGCCGGCATTGTTGACACTAAAACTACTACGCAGAACGAAATTTTACGTCTTGCGTCATTGCACCTTTAAGATCAGGGGCTCCTCATGAGTGCGTTAAATAAAAAAAGTTTTCTCACTTACCTGAAAGAGGGCGGTATTTACGTCGTTCTTTTAGTATTACTGGCTATTATTATTTTCCAGGACCCGACGTTCTTAAGTCTGCTGAACTTGAGTAACATCCTGACCCAGTCTTCGGTGCGTATTATTATCGCCCTCGGCGTTGCCGGGCTGATTGTGACTCAGGGTACTGACCTGTCCGCTGGTCGCCAGGTCGGCCTGGCCGCGGTGATTGCCGCGACGCTGTTGCAGTCGGTGGACAATGCCAACAAAGTATTCCCTGATCTCGCAACGCTGCCTATTCCGCTGGTACTGCTGATCGTCTGCGCTATCGGCGCGGTAATTGGCCTGGTGAACGGGGTGATCATTGCTTATCTGAACGTGACGCCGTTTATCACCACCCTGGGCACGATGATCATCGTTTACGGGATTAACTCCCTGTACTACGACTTCGTGGGCGCGTCACCGGTGTCTGGCTTCGACTCACACTTCTCGACGTTTACCCAAGGGTTTATCGCGCTCGGCAGTTTCCGTCTCTCCTACATCACCTTCTACGCGTTAATCGCGACGGTGTTTGTCTGGGTGCTGTGGAACAAAACCCGCTTCGGTAAAAACATCTTCGCTATCGGCGGTAACCCTGAAGCGGCACGCGTTTCCGGTGTGAACGTGGCGCTGAACCTGCTGATGATTTACGCCCTGTCCGGTGTGTTCTATGCCTTCGGCGGGTTGCTGGAAGCGGGCCGTATCGGTTCTGCCACCAACAACCTCGGCTTTATGTATGAACTGGATGCGATTGCTGCCTGCGTGGTGGGCGGGGTGTCATTCAGTGGCGGTGTCGGCACCGTTATCGGCGTGGTAACCGGGGTGATCATCTTCACCGTTATCAACTACGGCCTGACCTACATCGGGGTGAACCCGTACTGGCAGTACATTATCAAGGGTGCGATCATCATCTTCGCCGTGGCGCTTGATTCCCTGAAGTATGCCCGTAAGAAGTAATCTTTAGCGTAGTAGCGATAAAAACCCGCCATGAGAATGGCGGGTTTTTTTATGTCCGGCTCAGTGAGGAGAGGAGGTCTGCAATTCCAGCAGCTGGTCCGGAAGTACGGCCGGATAACCCTGGGCATCGTCCGGGACCTGATACGGGGACGGGATCGGCACCAGCGGGCCTAAGAAACGCGGTTCACGTTTGAAGAGGTACAGGTCAGCCAGCGCCCCGAAACGCGCGCCGAATTCACGCACGCGCACACTCCACATATCTTTTGGTGAGGGGACGGCGTAACACTGCGCCTGAATGCCCATATGCAGGGCGATAAACAGCGCGCGCTCGCAGTGGAAGCGCTGGGTGATGATGATGAAATCGTTGGTGTCGAACACTTTGCGCGTGCGCACGATGGAGTCCAGGGTGCGGAACCCGGCGTAATCGAGCACGATATCCGCCGGATCAACGCCACCGGCTATCAAGTCTTTGCGCATGGTCATCGGTTCGTTATAGCTTTGCAGCGCGTTGTCGCCGCTCAGCAGCAGGTAATTCACTTTGCCGCTGTTATAGGCGTTCAGCGCGCCCTGAATACGGTAGCGATAATACTGATTGATAACCCCGGTGCGGTAATACTTGGCGGTGCCGAGCACCACTCCGACCTGGCGATAGGGCAAATCCTGCAGTTCATCATAGATATACGGGGCCGTTTTCCAGCTCATCCAGCGGTCGAGACCCAGTACGGTCAACAGCAGCAGGCCTACCAGGACTAACAGGCTGTATAACACGCGCTTTAACATGGACTTGACTCAGTGGTGGATGAATAGTGACTCAGGCTACTTTACCCGCGGGGGAAGAGCAAGAAACAGTAGTTTAATTGGGGGGATTTTCATCAGCGCGGGCCATGAAGCCCGCACCGTGAGATTAGGCCAGCAGCGTGCGGTCGATGTTCTGACAGCCCAGCGCTTTCAGGGTTGCCGCAGTGGCATCCCATTGGATGAGCGGCGCATCAGCACGTTCAGCCAACATCGCGCGTTGAATATCCGGATAGTCATAGCCGTTGAGGCTCAGCAGGTTCAGCGCGCCCTGCAACGGTGGTAACGACGGGTTAAACGCCGCGTTCTCGGCATAGCTGCCAACGAAAATCGTGCCGTCGCGTAATTCCAGCGCTACACCGGACGGCGACTGGCTGTACGGGGCGTGACAGCGGTTTGCGGCCTTAATTGCTGCCTGCGTCAGGGCATCACCTTCCAGCGCATAGCCGTGATCCTGGGCATCCATCAGCAGCGTTTTGATGTCCAAATCTTTCGGGCCAAACGCGTCAGGCAGATAGTCTTTCAGCGTATGCGGTTCGCGGCCCGGCAGGTTGATTTGCAGTTCAAGCCCGCTGTTGAGTTCATTCATGAACTGGCGGCAGTGGCCGCAGGGGGTGTAGTTCACGGTAATGGCTTTCAGCGCTTTTTCACCGCGCAGCCAGGCGTGGCTGATGGCGCTTTGTTCGGCATGAACGGTTTGCTGCATGGTTGCGCCGATAAATTCCATATTGCCGCCGAAATACCAAGTGCCGCTCACTCCACGGGCGATAGCGCCAACGTTAAAGTGTGACAGGTCGGCCCGGGCGCAGGCGGCAGCCAGCGGTAACAGCGCGAAAGCCAGCGCGTCTTCGTCCAGTCCCGTGGCTGATTTCAGCGTGGAGACCTGCCCGGCGCTCAACATTGCGGGAAAATGCACATCAGCGAGCACCGGAGCGAGGGCTGATTGCAGTTCCGCACTGAGTTGCGGGAAAGCAGATTGAAAACGTGGATGCATGGCAATGGCCTCTTACAGGTTAAGGGATGACAGTGTACGGACCTGTTAAGGGCTAATGTGTGACATAGATCTGACTTTTTATGCAACTCATGAAAATTGACTGAAATTTGTGTGATGCATCGCGTTATCCGACTACGGCCAATATCACCGGAAACAGGAACGGTGCCACCAGGGAGGTGATAATCCCGCAGATAACCAGCGCCAGCGAACTGAACGCGCCTTCCTGATAATCCAGTTCGGCACAGCGGGCGGTGCCTAAGGCGTGCGAGGCGGTGCCCATCGCCAGACCACGCGCCGCTTTGGTATTAATACGCATCAGATTTAACAGGGTATGGCCAAACACCGCGCCAAGAATACCGACAAAAATCACGCACACCGCGCTGATCGCCGGAATGCCACCGATGCTGCCGCCAACCGCCATCGCAATCGGCGTAGTCACGGATTTCGGTAATACCGAGGCGGCGATTTCAGGTGTCGCCCCCATCAATAGCGCGACGGTCGTGCCGGTGACCATCGCGACTACGCTGCCGATAAAGCAAATGGTGATAATCGATTTCCAGCGGGCACGAATCTGATGCAGCTGTTCATACAGCGGGTAAGCCAGTGCCACCACGGCGGGCTGCAGCAAATCGTTGAGGATTTCACTCCCCTTGAAATAGTGGTCGTAAGGAATGCCGGTCAGCAGCAGGAAGGGGATGATCACCACCATCGCCACCAACAGCGGGTTCAACAGCGCCATTTTGAAGCGGGCCGCAAGCTTACGGGCGGCAAAGAATACGGCGAGGGTTAATGGCAAAGACCACCAGATATAATGCATCATTCGTTATCCGCTCCCTTCTGACCGATCACTTTGCGTTCGCCATGCACCAGATGGGAGCTCCAGCTCACCACCAGGAAGACCACCAGGGTGCTGATGGCGCACGACACCACCACCGGGCCAAACTGGGCGCGCAGCACGTCAACGTATTGCATCACCCCCACGCCAATTGGCACAAACAGCAGCGCCATATAGCGGATCAGGACGTAACAGCCAGGATTCACCCACTTAGCCGGGAGAATTTGCAGCGCCAGCAGGACGAACAGAATCAGCATCCCAATAATGCTGCCGGGGATGGTGATGGGTAACAGCGACGCGATAAAGATCCCGGCGTACAGACAGGCGTAAATCAGCACGAAAGCACGCAGGTATTGCCAGATGATATTCAGTGTTTTGCTCATGGTCATAGCCCTTGATGAAACGCATTCATCATACAATTAAACCCTGAAATGTGCTACCGATCACATCATGAATTCTGAGCATACAAAGCATTCCTTTTGGGCACCCTGCGCCGGGCACCCAAATGCACAATAAATCGTTGGTAGTCAGTGTAGTTTATAAGGGCTTCAAACCGATCTTGACCCGCCATGCTCAGGAGGAGATTGAGCATGACGGAGAAAATGTTTAACTAATGTATATAAACATTCGTGCGGCATGTCAGAAAATCGTTTTTTATCAAAACGATTGCATATTTTCTTATAGAAACAAAGCGACAGAAATACGTAAACTGTATCTTCAGTTACCGCTTGTTATACCATTCCAGAAGTCATCCATTACCAGTTCAATCTCTGCTACGTCGTCCACACCAGACTGCCTAAAAATAACATCAGTAAGGCGTTCTGTGTCAAAGCGCTTTAGCTCAGCCAGCGATGAGGGTTCGCCGATCGCTGCAATATCACTACCCAGAAGACTAGCCCCCATACGTATAGAATCCCAGCCAAGCCGTTCACCTTCAACAGACTGCTCATAAATTCGTTCATCTTCAATCGCGCCATATTCACGAATAATTTTATAAAGATCGGTCGCGTCTTTGGCATTACCATGTCCACGGTCGCGCCAGGCAAATAGCTTTAACAATGCTAACCCTGGCAGTGAACAAAACGGCAGCTTTTCGGCATTACCCAGTTGCACAATCACGGTATGGGAAAATGCGTCACTAAAACCGTCCACAGCCATGATGATTTTACGATCTGGTGGCCAAGCTATGTGATTCGCCTCGGCGATATCACCAAAAGGAATAATATCCAGTTCAGTTCCTTCTGCAATCAATCGATGGGCATTATCCTTAACCTCCTGCGCACCTTCGGCAATAAAGGTATTTTTTAACGCATTAAACATGGGCCAGCCATCAACGAAAACGGCAATATCAATGTCACGAGTTCGGCGGCCAATACTTCTGCCGTGAACATGATGGAGCAGGATTTCACGCGCCGTTGCGCCCGCAATAAAAAATGGTATCTCCTGCGCCGTACAAATCTTGTTGATCCTGCTCAGCAGCATTTCAGTAACTGAAGAGATTGGATTCGTTAACGTGAAGATATTTGTCATTGATTATCTTTGCCGCCTCCCGATTTCTGTCTTCATCGCTCGCCAGTAACTCAGCCACACATAGCATCGCTTCTGCTTTACGATTCAGCTTAAAATTTATCCCCCAAAAACTGGAGACCAATTGAAACTTCTTGCCCGGTCCAGCTCTTAGCTTCAGTTGTTGTCGCCTTAGCAACAGCGGGCGTGATGTAAATAGCAGACCGCGTTCTGGTATCAGATATCCGTCACTTAATTTTGCAGCGGCCACTTCCCCTCCCCAATACTCTGAAGGTTCGAGCACTATGTCATCCCACTCTTCTGGTGCAGTTGACCAGAGGCTATCCAGTTTCGGCCGCAGGGAGGTAGCATAATCCTTTAGCCAAAGTGCCAGTAACTCGTCTTCATTCATCAGACGCCGCCCTTTCTGCGACTTGCGAAAATAACGCTGTGCCTCAAGATAAGTAAACGCTTTGCTCACCATCCCCAGAGATATACCCGATTTCTCAGCCAGACTACGATAAGTTTCGTTTAGGGATTCCGGACAAGTTAACAGCACAAAAAGGAGTTTCATCACTCCTTCAGCGAAACGACGGCTAGCAACAACAGGTTTCTTTTCATATCGACCTTCAACGAAAAGATAGAACCCCGGAGTCTGGATGTGGGCATTACCAGCCGTGTCGATGAAATTAATTTGATTAGCAATGCAATACTCAGCCAGCGACGGGGTAAGCCGATTGCATACCAGCAATGCAGGGACATCCGTAGGGAAGCGAACTTGATTTTGACCAACCGCCATCAGTGTCTCTTTGCGATGAATGATCTTCACCGCCAACGCGAAATTAACAATTTCTCCGTTCGGTCCGGACAGTTTTCCCAGCCCATCATGTGAAAATATTCCGCGTCCAATACTAAGTTCAAACTCTAACTGAAAACCTTTAGGAAGATTCTCGATAGCCTCAGACAGTAGTTGTACTTCTTTCATTTGTTCACACCTGAGTTTTGTTCATGATTCATGAACAATTTAATGTTATGAACAAACCAAGAAGAATGCAACATGTACGAGAGAAGATGTTGCATAAGCTACGGTAGCCGCATCCTGTTTGCATTGTGGTTCAAGTCGTTGGTAATGCTTAACCCTGCCATAAAGGCTGTTAGTAGGTTTACCGAGGCGCCAGGCGACCTCTTTAATGAGGCAAAGGAGTGTCTACGAAACCCGAGTTACGTGGGTATGTTAATGAAAAAATGCGCTGAATCGGATAATAAATAGGCTTGTTTCAGAAGAAAACATCAGAGTTGTTATGTTCATTTGAGCTGGTTTACCATAGCGCCTCTTTTTTCTCCGGATACTGATATGCGTGTTCTGCTGGCGCCGATGGAAGGCGTGCTTGATTCACTGGTGCGTGGCCTTCTGACCGAGGTGAATGATTACGATCTGTGCATCACCGAATTTCTGCGGGTGGTGGACCAACTGCTGCCGGTGAAATCCTTCCATCGCCTGTGTCCTGAACTGTTAAACCACAGCCGAACGGCCTCTGGCACGCTAGTGCGCGTGCAGTTATTGGGGCAGCATCCGCAATGGCTGGCCGAAAACGCAGCCCGTGCGGTGGAGTTGGGTTCGTGGGGGGTGGATCTCAACTGTGGCTGTCCGTCGAAAGTGGTCAACGGCAGCGGCGGTGGGGCGACGCTGTTAAAAGACCCGGACCTTATCTATCGCGGTGCGAAAGCGATGCGTGAAGCGGTGCCCGCGCATCTGCCGGTGACGGTCAAAGTGCGTCTCGGCTGGGACAGCAGCGACAGGCAGTTTGAAATCGCCGATGCCGTCCAGCAGGCAGGAGCCACCGAGCTGGTGGTTCACGGCCGCACCAAAGACGATGGCTACAAGGCCGATCGGATCAACTGGCAGGCGATTGGCGACATCCGCCGTCGGCTGAACATTCCGGTCATTGCTAACGGGGAAATCTGGGACTGGCAAAGCGCCCAGGACTGCATGGCCGCCACCGGCTGTGATTCGGTGATGATTGGCCGTGGGGCGCTCAATATTCCAAACCTCAGCCGGGTGGTAAAATACAATGAACCGCGAATGCCGTGGCCTGAAGTCACCGAACTGCTGCGCAAATACAGCCGGCTCGAAAAGCAGGGCGATACCGGGTTGTATCACGTGGCGCGGATCAAACAGTGGCTCGGCTACCTGCGCAAAGAATACGTAGAAGCCACCACGCTGTTCACAACTATCCGCACCTTACAGGACTCGGGTTCCATCGCCGATGCGATTGAACAGTACGCCCAGCGTCAGGCCTGATATTACCCCGGCTTACGCGCGCTCAGCAGGAAGAGCATCGGACGCTCTTTCTCTTCCGCCAATCCCGGATTAGCGGCGATTTGCTCGGCGCTCGGGCCCCATTCATCAAGTTGTTCAATGACAAAGCCTGCGGCGATAAGCGCGTTAATCCAGGTCGCCAGCTTGCGGTGCTGTTTCTTCACGCCATCGGCAAACCAGTTGCTGAGGCGTTCACCTTCCAACTGATAATTCGCCACCGGCCAGGTTTTTTGCCCGTCATGTTCGATGAACCAACCCTGTTTGAGCGCCGCGGTGTAAATCGGATGCTCGGCGGAAAACACCAGTTTGCCACCGGGTTTCAGCGCCTGAAACAGCGTCCGGAACAGCCCGTCGATATTATGCAGATAATGCAGCGCCAGCGAGCTGTAGGCGAGGTCGAGGCTGTCAGCGGCAAGCGTCAGGGTTTCGAGGTCGGCTCGCTGATAATCAATTCCGGGCGCCTCGGTCATTTCACGTGCGCGGGCCAGCATCTTTTCAGACACGTCGAGCCCCAGCACGTGTGCGGCCCCATGCTGCTGCGCCCAGCGGCAAAACCAGCCGTAGCCACAGCCTAAATCAATTATTGCCTTACCCTCAATTGCGGGCAGCATCTGTTGTAAGGTGGGCCATTCGGGTGCGCCGTCCAGGCCTTTAACCGAGCGGTCGAGGGTGGCATACCCGGCAAAAAATTGCGGGTCGTCGTAAATATTCTGCGTCATACACTCTCCTGTGATAAAGACTTCCGCCCCAACTATAATTTATGCAGCTATTATGAAGAAGCATGGCGGGATAGGTCTGGCGAAGGCTTTTTCATTGTTGCCACGCTTTCCTAAACACCTTCTGCATTTTCATAATAAAATGCGCGTCCTCTCAAAAAAACAGAATTCCAATATGAAACGTACTGCTATTGTCGCTGCAATGCTCAGTTTGCCGCTGGCTGCCGTGTTGGTTGGCTGCGCGCCGTCACACGATACTGACGGGCCTTTAAAACAGCAATTACCGGCTTCCCATGTTGATAATACCCTTCCGGTGGCCCTGCAAAATGGCTGGCCGCAGAGTAACTGGTGGCAGGATTATCATGATCCTCAGCTGAATAATCTCATCACCAGCGCGTTGAGCAATGCCCCTGATATGCAGGTGGCGCAGCAGCGCATCAGACTGGCAGAAGCGCAGGCGCAAATGGCACAGTCGCAGCTTGGCCCGGAAGTAAACTTCGGGGCTGACGTTGAGCGCCAGAAAATGTCGGCTGAAGGCCTGATGGGTCCGTTTGCGACCGAAGAAGGCGGCGGCCCGTGGTACACCAACGGCACGCTGGGCCTGACCGCAGGCTGGGATCTTGACCTGTGGGGCAAGAACCGGGCCCTGGTGCAGTCGCGTATCGGGATGGTGAAAGCCCGTTCCGCCGAACTGGCGCAGACGCGTCAGGTGCTGGCGAGCAGCGTGGCGCGCCTTTACTGGCAGTGGCAGACCGAAGCCGCTATCAAGCAAGTGCTTGAGCAGATTAAAAACGAACAGAACAACATTATCTCCGTCGATAAAGCGCTCTATTCACGCGGTATCACCTCCTCTGTGGAAGGAGCGGAGAACGATATTAACGTCAGCAAAACCGATCAGAACCTGACGCAGGTCGCGGGCAACATGAAGGAAATTGAAGCCCGACTGATGGCGCTGACCAATAGCCAGGGCAGTTCAATGTCGCTGCATCCGGTGGCGCTCCCGGCGGTGAAAACCCAGATGCCTGCGTCATTAGGCTACGAACTGTTAGCCCGTCGCCCTGATTTACAGGAAGCCAACTGGTATATCCAGTCCTCAATGAGCGAAGTCGATGCGGCGAAAGCGGCATTCTATCCGGACATCAACCTGATGGCCTTCCTGCAACAGGACGCGCTGCACTTAAGCGACCTGTTCCGTCATTCTGCCAACCAGATGGGCATCACTGCCGGTCTGACGCTGCCGATTTTTGACAGCGGTCGTCTGAATGCGAATCTGGATATTGCCGATGCGCAGCGTGATTTGTCCGTCGCAAACTACAACAAAGCGGTGGTCGATGCGGTTAACCAGGTGGCAAAAACCGCCAGCCAGGTAGAAACGCTGATGGAGAAAAACCAGCAGCAGCAGCAGGTGATCAAAGATGCTGACCGCATGGTACAGCAGGCTCAGGCGCGTCTGGCGGCGGGGATCCTCTCTGGCTCGCGCGTAAGCATGGCGAAACTGCCGTCGTTGCAGGAGCAGATAGACTCGCTGCGTCTGCAGGGCCAGTGGGTTGATGCCAGCATTCAACTCACCTCCGCGCTCGGCGGCGGTTACCACTACACCGGAAAATAATCCCACGCACGCTGACTTTCCTATACTTACCTCCTGGGTCAACGCCAGGAGGTTCCCATGACAACAAAAGTTGCGGTCGTTACCGCATCCGATTCCGGAATTGGTAAGCAGTGTGCGCTTCAGTTAGCGCAGAAAGGTTTTTCACTCGGGGTGACGTGGCACTCTGATGAACAGGGCGCCCGGCAAACCGTGCAGGAACTCACGTCCCTTGGCTGTCAGGCGCAGGCCATTCAGCTCGATCTAAGCCATCTCCCGCAGGGCGCACAGGCGCTGGATATGCTGATCCAACGGCTGGGGCGCATTGACGTACTGGTCAATAACGCCGGACGCATGACTAAATCTTCGATTCTTGATGTGACGCTGGAAGACTGGCGGGAAACGTTTTGTGTAGACGTCGAAGGGGCGTTGCTGTGCTCGCAGATTGCGGCGAGGCATATGATTGCGCAGGGCGACGGTGGGCGGATCATCAACATCACCTCGGTGCATGAACACACGCCGCTGCCACAGGCCAGTGCCTACACCGCCGCTAAGCACGCCCTCGGTGGGCTGACCAAATCGCTGGCCCTTGAGCTGGTGAAGCACAACATTCTGGTGAACTCGGTGGCACCGGGGGCCATCGCCACGGCAATGAATAATATGCAGGATGACGAGGTAAAGCCCGGCTCAATGCCCAACATACCGATGGCAAGGCCGGGGAAAACAGAGGAGATTGCCGGGCTGGTGGCGTGGCTGAGCTCAGATGAGGCGTCCTACGTTACCGGACAATCGCTAATCGTCGATGGGGGATTTACGCTGGTGAATCCGCAATTTCTGAACGAACAACAGGCCTGACGGCGAGGGCGCAGACTGGCTGCGCCTTACTCTTCTGATTCAGCAGATTTACGATCCCGATGCCAGAACCACACCCGCACCGCAACGACCGCCATCACCACGACAATCAGCCATGCCCAGTGTTTCAGATGCTGATCGAGATGATGGAGCCACGGGCCGATCACTTCCCCGCCGAGATAGCCGAGGGTGGTGAACAGCAGCGCCCATACTATCGCCCCAACAATATTCAACGGCAGGAAGATTTTCGGCGACAGTCGGCTGGCGCCGATCAATATTGGGCCGATGATGCGAAAACCATACATAAAGCGACTGCCGATCACGAACAGCCAGGGACGTTCCTGAATCAAGCGCTGGGCTTTACGAATTTTCTTTTGATGACGTGAAAAGCGTTTGAGCAAGCGGCCACCGAAGCGCCGTCCGAGCAGGTACAGCACCTGATCGCCAATCATTCCGCCGAGCGCCACCGAGGCCACCACCAGCCAGAAACGCAGCAGTCCCTGATGCGCCGCCACCCCGCCAAGCAATGTGACCGTTTCACCTTCTGCCACTGAGCCGACAATCAGCGCGGCGTAGCCATACTGGCTAATCAGATTATTGATATCCATACAGGTTTTTATGGTCTCCCTGAAATAACACGTGCTTTAAGCATACACCCCTGAAGGACAATCGCCAGGCCACGGGCGAAACGGTGCCGGGCTATTTTTGTGCTGTACAAAATATAATCTCCAGCGTGGATTATACTTACACGGTGCCGTACGAAGCCGTGAAGAGGAGGCTTTATGAATCATGTCTGGGGACTGTTTTCCCATCCCGATCGTGAAATGCATGTTATTCAGAGCGAGAATGAAACCGTCTCGCATCACTACACCCATCATGTCCTGGCGATGGCCGCGGTGCCGGTGGTCTGCGCCTTTATCGGCACCACCCAAATCGGCTGGGACTTTGGCGATGGCACCACCGTTAAACTGTCGCTGTTCACCGGTTTTGCCCTGGCGGTACTGTTTTATGCCCTGATGTTGGGCGGGGTGGCGGTTATGGGCCGGGTCATCTGGTGGATGGCGCGCAATTACCCCGAAAGGCCATCGCTCAAGCGCTGTATGGTGTTTGCAGGCTACGTGGCCACGCCGATTTTTCTCAGCGGCATCGTGGCGCTGTATCCGTTGGTGTGGCTGTGCGTGTTGGTGGGCGCGGTGGCGCTCTGTTATACCGGCTACCTGCTGTACATCGGTATTCCCACCTTCCTCGGGATTAACCGTGAAGAGGGGATGAGTTTTGCCAGCTCGACCCTGGCGATAGGCGTCCTGGTGCTCGAAGTGCTGCTGGCGCTGACGGTGATCTTATGGGGTTATGGCTATCGGTTATTCTAAGCTAACTCATAACGGGCGTTGATGATTGTAACGCCCGTTATGCAGCATTTATTCATGATTATCCTATGGCACCAGAAACCTCTCACGCGGTATGATGCAACGGCTCGCATTTGTGACTGTAAACATAAATGCCCCCGATTCATAACTTGCGTAAATAATTACCAGACCTTTCACGATGCCTAAATTTCGAGTTTCTCTGCTCAGCCTTGCGCTGATGCTGGCAGTGCCTTTTGCGCCTCAGGCGAGTGCCAAAACTGCCGCGACGACCGTTGCTTCCCAGCCGGACATTGCTTCCGGCAGCGCGATGATCGTCGATTTGAATACCAATAAAGTGATTTACGCCAGCGAACCGGATCTGGTGCGCCCAATTGCGTCGATAACCAAGCTGATGACCGCCATGGTGGTGCTGGATGCCCACCTGCCGCTGGATGAGATGCTGAGCGTGGATATCAGCCAGACGCCAGAGATGAAAGGGATTTATTCACGCGTGCGCCTCAACAGCCAGATTAGCCGCAAAAACATGCTGCTGCTGGCGCTGATGTCCTCCGAGAACCGCGCCGCAGCAAGCCTCGCGCATCATTATCCCGGTGGCTATGACGCATTTATTCGCGCCATGAATGCCAAGGCCAAATCGCTCGGCATGACGCATACCCACTACGTCGAACCGACGGGGCTGTCGATTCATAACGTGTCTACCGCGCGTGACCTCACCAAAATGCTGATCGCCACTAAACAGTACCCGCTGATTGGTCAGTTGAGCACCACCAAAGAAGACATGGCGACGTTCAGCAATCCGAATTACACCCTGCCGTTCCGTAATACCAACCATCTGGTGTACCGCGAGAACTGGAATATCCAGCTGACCAAAACTGGCTTTACCAATGCGGCGGGTCATTGTCTGGTGATGCGCACGGTGATGAACAATCGTCCGGTGGCGATGGTGGTGATGGATGCGTTCGGTAAATATACCCATTTCGCCGACGCCAGCCGCCTGCGAACCTGGATTGAAACTGGCAAAGTGATGCCGGCGCCGCCAGCCGCGTTGGCCTATAAGAAGCAGAAAGAATTGCAGATGGATAGCGCGATCCACAGCGCCTCGCAGCAGCTCGCCCAGGCCGATTGAGAGATGTTGTTGCCCGGCAAGCGTTAGTGCTACCGGGCGAGACAGACTATTCCGGCAGCGTCCAGTCACCATCGTTGAGTGGGCGCTGCATAATCAACGTATCACGCCAGTCACCCATCTTATAGCCGACGCTTCGCAGCTGTCCGGCCACCTCAAACCCATGTTTTTTATGCAGCCGCAGCGAACCGGAATTACTATTGCCATCACCCACAACCGCCACCATTTGCCGCCACGGACCCTGCTCGCAGAGTTCAATCAGCCGGGTGAGCAAGGTGCTGCCCACGCCGCGCCCGGTCATGCTGGCATCGACATATATGGATTCTTCGAGGGTATAACGATAGGCCGGGCGAGGGCGATAGTGGCTGGCATAGCAGTAGCCGACGATAATCCCGCGATACAGCGCCACTAGCCAGGGCAGGCCCTGTTCGCTGATAGCGTGCATCCGGTCGCGCATCTCGTCGACGGTGGGGGGGATTTCTTCGAAAGAGGCGCGGCCGTTTAACACATGCCAGGCGTAAAGGGCGGCAATCGCATGCGCGTCGTCCGGGCTGGCCTCACGTATTTCCACTTCTGTGCCGTATAGAACATCTGCCACTGACATGCCGATAACTCCTCAAACCTGCCCGGCCAGAGAAACGTTTCTCTGGCCCTTTGGCCTACTGTAATCGGAGTTAAGCGGCAATACACTACTACCCACTTATTTTAGGGGGGCTTCGGCTTCAGTTACGCGTGCAGCATCTTCCGGCGCGCGGCTCTCGCCCCAATATTTCTGCTTACTGGTCTTGCCAATCCCGGGGTTCATGCTGTTTGTAGGATCATTTTCACGATAAAACTGTTTTAAGCTGTCGGCAGCTTCATAAAGATGGCCGACGTTGTGTTCGGCAGGATATTGCGCGCCGCGCTCGCGTAGCAGGGCCAGCATCTGATCCTTCAGGGCGTGAGCATCCACGCCTTTCTTCACAATATAATCCTGATGGAAAACGTGGCACATAAAGTGGCCGTAATAGAGCTTGTGCACCAGCTGACTGTCTATCTCCGGCGGCAGCTGTTCGAACCATTCGGTGTCATTGCGGCGCAGGGCAATATCCAGGGCCAGAATGTCTTCCACTTCGTCGGCATGGACCGCCTGATAACGAATGGCCGCGCCCGCCGCTGCGAAGCGATGCAGAAATGCCTTGCTGCCTTCTTCTGGCGTACAGGCAAAGAATGCACCTTCGGCGGTTTTGAAATAGTCAGTCAGCCAGGTCTGCGCTTCGTCGATACCCTCGCCTGCCATTTTCAGCATTAAATGGTGTTCGTACTGGTTACGGTAATTTTTCATCCGTTCCGGCAGATGCGCCGGGAAGACGTGCCCCAGCTTCTGCATAAAGCGGTCGGTAAAGTGCGGCTTAAACAGCGGCACCTTCTCCAGCATCGCATCGGCCCGGCCTTTGGCGTTGAAGAAGAACGGCATTTTATCGGTGCCGAGTTTGTCGATCATCAGGAAGGTGTCTTTCCCGTACTGCTCCGCGATGTCGTAAATGTCACGGTGCATATACTCCCCGGCCACCGGCAGGTTGGCAAAGTTGGCCAGCATATGACGGCGGATTTCGGTCAGCACCGCCGGTTGATTGGTGCCGATGTAAAACACCTGCTGGCGTTTTTCCGCTTCAAAGGTATCGAGTCGGGCGGCGAACACCGCCAGCTTCCCGGCGCAGCCGGAGGATTCAAACAGACGCTCCGGGTCGGCGTTATAGCGCGCCGGGGTATCGGCATCGACGTCGCGTACGCGGGTGACGTAGTCGTGATCGTGGGCATGGCGGCCGTCGTGTCGCACGTCGCTGTCTTTCAGGCGATCGTCATCAAGCTTGCTGAGGATTTGCTCCGGCGTTTCACCCAAATCAATCCCGAGATGGTTCACCAGCTGCAGTTTGCCGTCTTCGTTAATGCGGGCAAACAGCGACATTTCGGTATAAGCCGGGCCACGTTGCACCAGCGAGCCGCCGGAGTTATTGCAGATCCCGCCGATCACCGACGCGCCAATGCACGATGAGCCGATCACCGAGTGCGGTTCGCGCCCGAGCGGCTTCAGCGCTTTTTCCAGCGAATAGAGCGTGGTCCCCGGATACGCCAGCACCTGCTTGCCGTTGTCGATCAGGTGCAGTTTATCGAGGCGCAGCGTGCTGATAATCACAATCTGCCTATCGTAATCGTTGCCGCTCGGGGTGGAGCCTTCGGTCAGGCCGGTATTGGCCGCCTGCATCAAAATGATTTTGTCGGCCTGCACGCAGGCGCTCAGCACCCGCCACAGTTCCAGCAGCGAGCCGGGGAATACCACGGCAAGGGCGTCACCGTGCCCGGAGCGGAAGCCCTTGCGATAACGGGCGGTTTTAGCCGGGTCGGTCAGCAGGTGCGAATGGCCGACAAGGCGGGTCAGTTCAGAGAGAAATGCGTGATTATCAATCGTTGTAGTTGAAGACATTTTCTCACTCCTTGTGATGAGTAAAGTGCGATGAGGGGATTTTAGCGTGCCTCAAGGATAGCGCTTTGTATGACAATTTTGTGCAGGAATTCAGTTAAAATTCAGAGCATAACCTTTGCTTAATAGCGACATACTGGGCAAACTGCTGTTTTTTGGCAGACTTTTCCAAGATACCCGGACTGAAGAGAGAGAAGAGAAGATGAAATGGCTTTGTTCTGTAGGCGTCGCCGTAAGCCTTGCGCTGCAACCCGCGCTGGCTGACGAAATGTTCGGCAACCATCCGCTGACGCCGCAGGCGCGCGATGCGTTTGTGACCAGTCTGCTGAAGAAAATGACCGTTGATGAGAAAATCGGCCAGCTGCGTCTGATTAGCGTCGGCCCTGATAACCCAAAAGAAGCCATTCGTGACATGATCAAAGCCGGGCAGGTTGGGGCGATTTTTAACACCGTGACCCGCCAGGATATTCGCGCCATGCAGGATCAGGTCATGCAACTCAGCCGCCTGAAAATTCCTCTCTTCTTTGCCTACGACGTGATTCATGGCCAGCGCACCGTCTTCCCGATTAGCCTGGGCCTTGCCTCTTCCTTCAACCTCGATGCGGTGCGCACGGTAGGGCGTATTTCTGCTTATGAAGCCGCCGACGATGGCCTGAACATGACCTGGGCGCCGATGGTTGACGTCTCACGCGATCCGCGCTGGGGTCGTGGCTCCGAAGGGTTCGGCGAAGACACTTACTTAACTTCGATGATGGGTAAAACCATGGTTGAAGCGATGCAGGGCAAAAGCCCAGCGGACCGTTATTCGGTGATGACCAGCGTCAAACACTACGCCGCCTATGGCGCCGTCGAGGGTGGGAAAGAGTACAACACCGTCGATATGAGCCCGCAGCGTCTGTTCAACGACTATATGCCGCCTTACAAAGCCGGGCTGGATGCGGGTAGCGGCGGGGTGATGGTGGCGCTGAACTCTCTGAACGGCACTCCTGCGACCTCCGACTCGTGGCTGCTGAAAGATGTTCTGCGTAAAGAGTGGGGCTTCAAAGGGATCACCATTTCCGATCACGGGGCAATCAAAGAGCTCATCAAACACGGTACCGCCGCCGATCCGGCTGACGCTGTTCGCGTTGCGCTGAAGGCGGGGATCGACATGAGCATGAGCGACGAGTACTACAGCAAATATCTGCCGGACCTGATCAAGAGCGGCAAAGTGACGATGGCGGAGGTCGACGATGCCACCCGCCACGTGCTGAACGTTAAATATGACATGGGGCTGTTTAACGATCCGTACAGCCACCTGGGGCCGAAAGAGTCCGACCCGCAGGACACCAATGCCGAAAGCCGTTTGCACCGTCAGGATGCCCGCCAGGTGGCGCGCGAAAGCCTGGTACTGCTGAAAAACCGTCTGGAGACGCTGCCGCTGAAAAAATCCGGCACCCTGGCAGTGGTTGGGCCGCTGGCAGACAGCAAACGTGATGTGATGGGCAGTTGGTCTGCCGCTGGCGTGGCCGATCAGTCGGTGCCGGTGCTGGACGGGATCAAATCCGCCGTCGGCGATAGCGCCAAAGTGATTTACGCCAAAGGCGCCAATGTCACCAACGATAAAGGCATCGTCGACTTCCTCAATCAGTATGAAGAAGCGGTGAAAGTCGACACCCGTTCTCCGCAGGCGATGATTGATGAAGCGGTTGCGGCGGCGAAGCAATCTGACGTGGTCGTGGCGGTCGTCGGTGAAGCGCAGGGCATGGCGCATGAAGCCTCCAGCCGCACCGAAATCAGCCTTCCGCAGAGCCAAAAAGATTTGATTGCCGCGCTGAAAGCCACCGGAAAACCGCTGGTGCTGGTGCTGATGAATGGTCGTCCGTTAACGTTGGTGCAGGAAGATCAGCAGGCTGATGCCATTCTGGAAACCTGGTTTGCCGGGACTGAAGGCGGGAACGCCATCGCCGATGTGCTGTTCGGGGACTACAACCCGTCCGGTAAGCTGCCGATGTCCTTCCCACGTTCCGTAGGGCAGATCCCGACCTATTACAGCCACCTCAACACCGGTCGGCCGTATAACGCCGACAAGCCAAATAAGTACACCTCCCGTTACTTCGATGAAGCCAACGGCCCGCTGTATCCGTTTGGTTATGGTCTGAGCTACACCACCTTTAACGTCTCCGACGTGAAAATGTCTTCTCCAACCATGAAGGCCGACGGCAGCGTCACCGCCAGCGTAGACGTGACCAACACCGGCAAGCGTGAAGGTGCGACCGTGATGCAGATGTACGTCCAGGATGTGACCGCGTCGATGAGCCGTCCAGTGAAACAGCTGCGTGGCTTTAAGAAAGTGACGCTTAAGCCGGGCGAAACCCAGACCGTCAGCTTCCCGATTGACGTGGACGCACTGAAGTTCTGGAACCAGCAGATGAAATATGCCGCAGAGCCTGGCAAATTCAACGTCTTTATCGGCGTCGATTCCGCCCGCGTGAAGCAGGGCGAGTTCGAACTGCAGTAATAAAAAAATGCCCCTTACCGCACGGGACGGTAAGGGGCGAAATCGTGCTTTTCACACTCTTTTTGTTATTCCTGTTTTCCCTGTTTTCCAATTTGTGGCGAAACGCGGTAACTGCGCGTGTTGCCCGAATCGGTAATCACTTCGTAGCTCACCTTTTCCCCTGCATTCAATGCGGCGTTCAGCGGCACCTCAAGCATTGCCTTGGGGGCCACCATCAGCCCACTAATCGCTTTCTGCCGACCGGGCTGCACGCTCAGGCTCATAAACCACGGTGTAGGGTTTTCAATGCGTAACGTGCTGCCGTTGAGGATAAAGCGCAGCTGTTGTTCGTCGCGCTCCTGCGGGGCAGCGAGGCCTGCCGGGCGAATAAACACCTTCAGGCGCAGACGCAGCGGCAGAATCACTTTGCGAGTTCCGTTATCTGCCGGGCGCGTATTGGGCGGAATTTGATAGATATTCAGCCAGAATTGACTCTCCCTGTCGGCCGCCAGCTTCTGGCGCGAACTGAGCATCAGCCGCAGCGACCGCAGCTCGCCGGGCAGCATCCTGAACACCGGCGGCATCACCACCAGTGGGGTATGGCTGGTGTCCGGGGAGGCGTTGGGGTCGCCGTTATCGGTCCACGCCTGAATAAGCATCGGCGTTGCGCTGTCATTGGACAGGTTCAGCGACTGCACCTGATCCGCTGAGGCAAAGATGAGCCTTGTGCGGTCGATATTCACCGCCGCACTGGCCGTGGCGATGGAGAAAGCCAGCCCCACACACGCTTTACTGAAAACTGACCACCACCTGTAACTGCGCATTAACCGTACCTGCCGTGACTGTTTGCCCATTGAGCGCCTCGAGTGAGGCGGTAAAATCGCCGCTCCATGTATTGACCGTATCGGAAGAAACCAGCGAGGTCAGATCCTGGTATGCATACCAGCCGCGCGCGTTGCCGGTGCCGGTAGTGGCCCTGTCCGGCAGCAAATTGAGCGCCGAGCCGGTGCGGTTATAGATGCGGATCCCGACGCCGGAGGCCACGCCGCTGGTGCCATAGTGGTTATCCAGCAGCCAGGTTAATCCCCCGCCGGAGGTGACCAGCCCCAGCGTTTTGGCGGCAGCCACCGCCGTGGGTTGATTGACCAGAAAGCCCATGGCGACGTTGGCCGAACTGAGGGTTGATGCACTGGTGCTCGATCTCGCGCCGGATTCGCACTGCAGGCTAACGGTGAACGGGGCCTGACTGCTGCCGCCCGATTGCAGGGCGGCGCTACTGATGGTCGGTAACAGCACCACCGACGGGTAATCTTTTACCTCACACAGCGCCCCGCGCACGTAGGTCACGTTATTCCAGGTGCTCCACGCTCCGGGCCAGTTACCGTACCAGCCGTAGAAATAGGAAAGGCTATCCATCCCGGCGGTCAGGGCGTTGGTATCCAGCCCTGGCCCCTTAAAGGCGATATAGCCGCGCGGTTGGGTGTAGGCGTCTTTGTACATATTGGCGGCGCTGACGTAATAGCTGGTGGAGCTGATTTTATACATCTCGTACAGCACGTTGCTGAACGCGCTGGCGGGAATGTAGATGTAGGTCCCGTCCTGATACCAGCTGTCGGCCGTAAGCTGGCGCTGTTTCCAGTAGCGGCTGTAATACTCCCCGGAGCTGAGGTTGGTGATGCGCACCGCCACGTTTTTCGCCACGTCGTAGTAAGCCCCGTCCACTTCATTGGTGGTGTACTTCCCGGTGTAGGCGTTATCGCCGTTGGTGGCGTACATTTCGAACAAACTGCCCGCATCCGCCAGCTGGCAGCGGTACAGGATCTGGTTGCTGGAATAGGCTTTATTGGTGGCACTGGTCAGGAAATTGCCCACCGCGCTCGCCAGCAGGGTGCCGGAGGGCTGAAAGTTGCTCCCGCTGTTCAGGCTGATGGTGGCAGGCAGGCCGATATTACCGGAGCAGGTATCACACGCCCCGGTCCAGCTGGCGGCGGTATAACCTGCCGCAATCGCCGCCGCTGACAGCGACGAGGTGCTGGTGACTTTGATGCAGTTGGCCCACGGCGAGGCGCTGAGCAGCAGGCCGACGATAAACAGAAACGATCGGGCGCGGAAACGCATACCGTTATTCCTTCTCACAGATTTTATTCAAATGGATGATATCGGCCTCGCTGTCGAGGTTCAGCTGATAGCGAACGTAGCAGGCCTGGGCTCTACCGGTCCCCCAACGTACCCGCAGCGAGCCCGATGTCTCGGCAATGCGGGCGTAAATCTGCCCGCCCTGACCGACCATGCCGATAACCGTCCCCTCGCCGTCGAGCACGTCGGCCCCCATCGGCGGCACGCGGCCATCGCTGGCTTTGAGATTAATCAGCACCGCTTTGCCTTTCAGGGTGGCGAAGTTCACCTGGGCAATGGCCCCGGCGTAAGGCACCACGCGCTGGCTGCCGCCGGTCAGTTCCGCATCGCTGGTCATGGTGCGGGTGTCGAGGCTGATGTTGTTGCTGCGGTACGGCGACAGCGACGGCATGATGGCGTAACCCGAGCGGTCGATCACCGCCCCCTGGCCGTTCTGCACCACTGCGCCCTGAGCGCCTTCGGCATGGATGAGCGCAAAGGTTTCACTGGCATACGGCCCGAAGGTCAGCCCACCGGGGTGTAACACCATCGTGCCGGAAGCACCGAGCGAACTCTGTCGGTAGTTTTCGCCCTGGTCATAGCTGGCGCGCACTGACCCAATACGGGTATTTTCCTGCGCGCTGCCGCCAAAGGTGCTTGAACTGCCGCTGGCCCCATTGCGATAACGCTCGTAGCCGCCGTACATCGACCACGAGAAATCGTTGTGCTCTCCGGCGGAACCGCTCATCGACAAGGTGGACGAACGGCTCTGGCTCGACTGGTTGTAGTTCATCGCAACAGAGGAGCGGCTGGTGCCCCAGTCAAACGGCACCGAGACGTTCAGGGATACCGTGGTTTCGGTGTACTGCTGCTGGCTGCTGCTGTCCGGCGGATCATCCACGCCGTTGTAGAACCGGGTGTTTTGCCAGCTGGTGCGCTGGCGAGCGACATTCACCCCGTAGCTGATACGGTTCCACTGGTTGCTGTAGCCCAGCTGCAACTGGGTTACCCGGGATTTATTGCCGTAGTAATCCGCGCTGCTGGCACTCAGGTTTAAGGTGCCATAGTCGGCTAACGGCTGGCTGACGGTGGCCGACAGTCGGTTACGCTGTTGCAGGCTATCGGAGTAATAATCGGTGCCGGTCGCCTGTTCGCGACGCACGCCGAGCACGTCCTGCAATTCGCGGAAACCCTGGGTGGAATAGCGGTACGCCGCCAGCACCAGGTTGGTGCCAGAGGTAAAGGTTTTGCTGTAACTCAGCTCGGCGCGCCAGCCCTGCTGACGTTCATCGTTTTGCACCCGGGCGTTGGACCAGGTGGCGTTCATGCCAAACGCCCCGACGCCGGTCGCCCACACGCCGCCCGCCAGCCACGCCTGATAGTCTTCCGCTATCCGCGAGCCGAGGTTAACCGTGACGCTATTGCTGACCCCACGTTGCAGGGTGCCTTCGAAGAAATCGTTGTTGACGCTGTAATACTGCCGCACGCGACCCAGCGCCAGCGAGTAGTGCCAGTTGCCCGGGCGCACCGAATCCGGTACCGCAGAGTAGGGCACGATAAACGAGGAAATTTTGCCGCTGGCTTCGACCACGTCAACGGTCAGGTCGCCCTGGTTGCGGGTGTTGTACAGGTCATCAATGACAAACGCGCCCGGCGGGACGTTGGTTTCGTAGATGACTTTACCTAACTGGCGGATTATCACGTGCGCACTGCTCGCCGCCACGCCGCGCACTTCCGGCGCATAGCCGCGCTTGCCCTGCGGCCACATGCGTTCGTCGGTTGCCAGCTTCACGCCGTTAAACGACAGGCTACCAAACAGGCTGGAATCGGTGTAGCTGTCGCCCACGGTCATCACACTGTTAAGCGTCGTAATCGGCCGCTGAACCCAGGTGCGTACGGCATTGTAGCGATAGGCGCTGCCGGTCTGGCTGCTGTCGACGTAGCGCAGATTACCCTGATGGCGAACCTGCCACAGGCCGAGGTTAGTGCCCGTATTAATCCCGCTCCACAGATACTGGTAGCGGTAATCGCTGTCGGTATTTTCCGTCACCGTGTAACTGGTGTTATGGCGTAAAAACAGCGCCAGTGCGCCGCTGTCCCATTCGGAAGGCGCGATATAACCGCGCGGGGTGCGCGTCAGGGCATCCATTGGGATCGCTAGCTGCAGGCGTAAGGTTGAGGATTCAAACGCCCAGCTTGCACCGGGTGCCCAGTCTGCCAGCGGGCGACATGCGTCGTCACTTTCCCCCTCAGGCAAGGCTTTCAACTGTGCCGCCTTCATCACCGACGCGGGCAGGCACGGGGCCGGTTCACCGCCGTTTTCCGGTGCGCTGAAGGTGATTTTTTCGCCGGTTTTGACCTGCTCACCGTTGACCCAGATATCGACCAGATAACTGCCCGCAGCGATGTGCTGCTGGTTGAACTGGCCAATATTCTCCCCGTAGGCAGACCCCTGAAACAGTGCCGGATCGAAGTAAAACTCGTCCCCCCAGGCGGGGTGTGCGGTCAGCAGGCCGATCAGGACCGAGAGGCTTTTGGGCCTGAAATTAGCGCCAGACAACATCATAACTTTCACTCATCCGTGCGCCCTGATCGTTGACCAGCGTGACTTTCACACTCCCATTGCCCTGCGGTGCGCTGGCTTTACCCGTGAACCAAAATGTCTGGCTGGCAAACGGGGCCACCATATCGGCGGTCAGGTTTTGGCTGACGCCGTTCACGCGCGTACTGAGGTTGCTGACCGAGGCAAACCACGGCGTCGGGTTGGTGATTTCCACCCCCGCGCCTTTTTTCGCGTCTCTTACCGCTTTAATTTGCAGTTTTTTGAGCAGCGCACCCGGCACGCCGAGGCTGGCGGGGCGGTAAAACAGCTTGATGCGGGTACGCAGCACCACCAGCATTTTGTTTTGCGGGCGATCGCCGCCGAGATTGCTGGGCGGGAACTGCAGGGCGTTAAACCAGTACACCGATTCCCGATCCTGCGGCAGGGCTTTGGATTTGCTAAAGACGATGCGCACCACCTGACCGGCTTTCGGCTGGATACGGAAAATAGGCGGGGTGGCGATAAACGGCACGGCGTTGCTGTCCTGCGGTCGGGCGTTCACGTCGCCAGCATCGAACCAGGTCTGTACCACGTAAGGGAAACTGTCGCTGTTTTTAAGCTGCACATCGACGGACGATGCCGTGGAGGCATAGATAATACGGCTACCCATGATGGTCACGCTGGCCTGACAGCTCATCGCGGTCGCAAAAAACAGGGCCGCGAGCAGCGTGCGGCGTGCGTAGCGAAGAGGGTCCTTCATCATCTCAACAACTCCCTGAGGCGAAACGTCTCCGGGCGCTGAGCGACACCCGGAGACAAATCAAACTTACTGGTAAGAAACGGCGTATTGCAGCGTGGCTTCCACAGTACCTGCGGTGGCTTTGCCGGAGGCGTAGTACTGCGCGGTGTAGGAGGCGCTGGCATCCGTTGCCCCGGCAGCCAGTTTCAGGTCGCCTACGCCGGTGAAGCCATCGGTGAGATTGATTTCAGTCCCGGTGGTGTCGAGCAGCTGCACTTCGACGTTGCCAGCGGTGCCGGTATTACCGAGGTTGCCGTTGGTGGTGACCTGATTGCCGACGAAGACCGTCGAGATTTTGGTCTCATTGGCAGCGTCGCCAGTGCAGCCGGTCAGACCGATATCGAACGTCACCGGGCCTGCAGTGTCACCGCTGGCGGCCAGGTCGGCGCTGCTGACGGTAGGCAGTAATACCACCGGCGAGGTCTGGTTACCGTTGATGGCCACCGAACACGTTTCATCGGTCACTTCACCCTGGAAGCTGATGGTGTTATCAGACAGGGCCATGGCATTAGCGGATACCAGCAGAGCGCCAGTCAGAATAGTGAGATAACGTTTTTTCAACATGATGTGTTTCCTGTATGTCCAGTTGAGACTGTCCCGCAGGGACAATAAAGCGATGACTCATGGCTACCTTGCCTGGCTAAGCAGCGGGAATGCGCCCTTAACACCGTCCGGTATCATGTGAGAAAAATCCTAAGATAATTCCCTCGATGTGTAATCATTAACTATTAACGGGTTGTTATTAAGTTTTTAATGCTGATTAATGGGCGCATTAAAGTATGGGGTGGAGGATCATCCTGCGTTTGTATTTAGGTATGTTAAAAAAATGTAGAAGGTGACCGCCTAATGGCAGGTAAAAAGTAGGGGTACTGGCGAGAGGGGGATTGTTATATCAAAAATAGAGTCGGTAGGCTTATTTCATAAGTTGATCTTGATCAATTATTTTGGCGCGGAAATAAAAAAGCCCGATGAGAACATCGGGCAAATGGCGGTAAGGAACAGGTTCAGTTAGCTATGAGAGGATTGAACCGGTTCACTCAGACTCCAGCACACCTCCGCTTTGCTATCCCGTAAATTACCGCAGCGCATAATGTACAGGCGTGACAAATCCTGGCTCCAGGTTTTAAAGGAGCGGCTTTTTATCACCAGCAGATATTGATCGCTGGTGCAGTGCGGTTTCAGATTACGGGCATATCTCAGCACGCCCTCTTTAAAGCTCGGCGCGTCATTCGAGTGCAGTAAATTATCAGAAATCAACACGCTACAGGTTCCGGCTTCGCCAATAAATACTTCCTTTCGGTCCAGAGGACGGTTGATGTACCAGAACCAGGTTGAGGCCAACAGGGTGAGGGTGGCAACCGCGACTGAAATCCAGCAATAGGCCTGAACGGGTCGGGGAAAAGAGGGTCCGGACTGCCTGCTGGTGGCCATCGACGGGGCGGAGGTATTTGTCGCAGACTCTAAGGCCATGCCGAGTTCGTCCTCTAAAATACCAACGGGATCAGGGCATTGCTCCACCTCTATTTCTTGCTGGAACATAAAACCCATTTTAGGTACGGTGGTGATTATTTCTTCCTCCATACCTAAATTACGTAGTATTCGTCGTAATTTACTAATGCAATGATTTAGATTGTTATTACTTGATACCATCCCAAAGTCGTCCCAGACTTTTTTGAATATAATTTCTCGGTTTACTACTTCTCCCTGATGTTGCAGAAGGAGGACTAATAATCTTTTTGTAGGATTTGAGATTTGAACCGGATCATCCTGTTGATCGTGTGCCGCAAGCAATCCAGTGTCAGAATCGAATATAACTTGTTTATTAAAAAGGAATTTCATATTACGGATCCGTCTGTCAGTACAATATGCAAACTTGGGTCGCATCAGTGCCCGAAGTGCGTATTACTCCTTTATAGTTAAGGTAAGTTTTAAGAGAGGTTGTTGTGCATTTTATGGCTATGAGATGATTCTTAACATCTTAATTTGCGAAGGCCCCATAACTTAGGGTTTTATATCATTTTATGCCTGGTTTGTGGGTGACTTTACGTATCACTGCAAAAAATTAATGTTTTTCTATAAAAGAAAAGAAAGCCATTAATAAATTGTCAAAAAAACGGTTGCGTAATGCGCTTTCTGTCAGGCCTTAGCATCATTTCAGGAAATGACTTATTTTCATGATAAATCGTTGATTCAGGTCTACGCTTTCTCTAACCTCCTGTAAACGCAGGCTTAAGAGGAAAAGAGAATGATCACTAAGAAGATGTGGATAACGGGCGTTTCGCTTTTGGCCGCGCTCAGCCTGCCGTTACATGCGGCTGAACCTGTCAAGGTGGGCTCGAAGATTGATACCGAAGGGGCGCTGCTGGGTAACATTATTTTGCAGGTACTGGACAGCCACGGCGTGAAAACCGTGAACAAAGTGCAGCTCGGCACCACGCCGGTGGTGCGCGGGGCGATTACTTCTGGCGAACTGGATATCTATCCTGAATACACCGGCAACGGGGCGTTCTTCTTTAAGGATGAAAACGATCCGGCGTGGAAAAATGCCGCCCAGGGCTACGAGAAAGTGAAAAAGCTCGACGGCGAACAGAACAAGCTTATCTGGCTGACCCCGGCTCCGG
The DNA here is from genome assembly GCF_043558715.1 of Scandinavium sp. M-37. NCBI lineage: Bacteria > Pseudomonadati > Pseudomonadota > Gammaproteobacteria > Enterobacterales > Enterobacteriaceae > Scandinavium > Scandinavium sp. M-37. The sequence goes on along the minus strand of NZ_JBIGIN010000005.1, from coordinate 7,495 downwards.
CGAACAACACCTGGACTATCGCCATACGTCAGGATTTGGCCGAGAAGAATAAACTCACCTCGCTGGCTGACCTGGGCGCATATATGAAAAAAGGCGGCACCTTCAAACTGGCGGCGTCGGCGGAGTTTATTGAACGTCCGGATGCGTTACCGGCCTTTGAAAAGGCCTACGATTTCAAACTCGACCAGAGTCAGCTCTTGTCCCTGGCGGGTGGCGACACGGCGGTAACCATCAAAGCGGCGGCGCAGCAAACGTCGGGCGTGAATGCGGCGATGGCGTATGGCACCGACGGTCCGGTGGCGGCGCTCGGCTTGCAGACCCTGACCGATCCGAAAGGCGTTCAGCCGATTTATGCCCCCGCTCCGGTTATCCGTGAAGCGGTGCTGAAAGCTTATCCGCAAATTCCTGAATGGCTGAAGCCGGTATTTGAAAAGCTCGATGAAAAGACGCTGCAAAAACTGAATGCCAGCATTGCGGTAGAAGGGCTGGATGCGAAGAAAGTGGCCGCTGACTGGCTGAAACAACAGGGACTGGTGAAGTAAGTACGTGCGAATATCCTGTCATAACCGGGTTCTGCTGCTGCTGGTGCTAATTGCACTGGCAGCCGCCGCTCTGCCGTTTGTTAATTATGCCGCCAACCGGTTGGTGTCGGGCGAAAGCCGCCAGCTGTGGCAAATCTGGGACTTTTCTCCGGCCTTACTGCTCATCATTCCGCTGGTCTTCGTGGGGCTTAGCCTGCTCCCGGGGCGCGGGGCGGTGGCACTCACCCTCATTTTAGCCCAGGCGCTGTTTATCCTTTTGCTGTGGAGCAGCGGGAAAGCCGCCTCTTTCCTGGCTGAAACCGGCAGCCCGCTGGCGCGCACCTCACCCGGCAGCGGATTGTGGCTGTGGCTGGCGGTGACGTTGCTCATCTGTAGCGAGGCGATTCGCCGCCTGACCCCGCAATCGCTGTGGCGCTGGCTGCTCAACGCGCAAATCTGGATTTTACCGGTGGCGCTGCTGTGGTCCGGCGAGCTGGATTCACTGTCGCTGCTAAAGGAGTATTTCAACCGCCAGGACGTATTTGACAGCGCTCTACAACAGCACCTGATCCTGCTGTTTGGCACTTTGCTGCCGGGCCTGCTGATTGGCGTTCCGTTGGGGCTGTGGTGCTGGCGTCATCAGGCGCGGCAAACGCGGGTCTTTACGGTGCTCAATATTATCCAGACCATTCCGTCGGTGGCGCTGTTCGGCCTGCTGATCGCCCCACTTGCCGGGCTGGTCAAACATTTCCCATGGCTGTCGTCCTGGGGCATTGGCGGCACGGGCCTGACGCCGGCGCTGATTGCGCTGGTGCTGTACGCGCTGTTGCCGCTGGTGCGCGGCGTAGTGGCGGGCATGCAGCAGGTCGCGGCCGATGTGCTGGAAAGCGCATCGGCGATGGGCATGAGCCGCGTCCAGCGCTTCTGGAAAGTTCAGTTGCCGCTGGCGCTGCCGGTACTGCTCCGCAGTCTACGGGTAGTGACGGTGCAAACGGTCGGCATGGCGGTGGTTGCAGCGCTGATTGGTGCAGGTGGTTTTGGTGCACTGGTGTTTCAGGGCCTGCTCAGCAGCGCACTGGATTTAGTGCTGCTTGGCGTTATCCCGGTGATTGCCCTGGCAGTGGTTGTGGATGCGCTGTTCAGCCTGTGGATAGCCTTACTGGGGGGAGAAGCCCATGATTGAATTTCAACAGGTCAGCAAAATCTTTGATGGCAAAGCGGCGGTCAAAAACCTCGATCTGAACCTCAAAGAGGGGGCGTTTTCAGTGCTGATTGGCACGTCGGGTTCCGGTAAATCCACCACCCTGAAGATGATTAACCGTCTGGAAGAACATGACCGCGGCACTATCCGATTTGCCGGGGAAGATATTCGCCAGCAGCCGGTGCTGGCGCTGCGCCGTCGGATGGGATACGCGATCCAGTCTATCGGCCTGTTCCCGCACTGGACGGTGGCGCAAAACATCGCCACCGTGCCGCAGCTGCAAAAATGGAACCGGGCGCGGATTAACGATCGTATTGACGAACTGATGGCGCTACTCGGGCTGGATGTCTCTCTACGCGATCGCCTGCCGCATCAGTTGTCCGGTGGGCAGCAGCAGCGCGTGGGTGTGGCGCGGGCGCTGGCGGCGAATCCCGAAGTGCTGTTAATGGATGAGCCTTTTGGCGCGCTCGACCCGGTGACCCGAGGGGCGTTACAGCAGGAGATGCGCCGGATTCATCAACTGCTGGGCCGCACTATCGTGCTGGTGACCCACGATATCGACGAAGCATTGCGTCTGGCCGATCATCTGGTGCTGATGGACAACGGTGAGGTCGTGCAGCAGGGCACGCCGCTGTCGATGCTGACCGCACCGGAAAACGATTTTGTGCGCGAGTTCTTTGGCCGCAGCGAGCTCGGAGTGCGACTGTTGTCGCTGCGGGGCGTTGGGGATTACGTCCGTACCGATGAACAGATTGATGGGGAACCGCTGCGGGCGTCAATGTCACTGCGCGAGGCGTTGTCGCTGTTTGTCGCTCGTCGTCGCGATGCGTTGCCGGTGGTCAATGATGAAGGCATGCCGTGCGGGACGTTACATTTCGCTGATTTACTGCGTGGGGAGGATGCCGGTGAAAGCCGTCCGTGATCCGCTCCTGTGGCTGTGTTTGCTGTTTATTGCGCTGTTGACGCTGATGCCTTACAGCGGGCCGCTGTTTGGCGCACTGTTTCCCGAACTGCCGCGGCCTCTGTATCAACAGCAGAGTTTCTGGTCGCTGACGCTGGCGCATTTCTGGCTGGTGGGCATCTCCAGCCTGACGGCAACGGTGATTGGCGTCGGGGCAGGGATAGCGGTCACGCGCCCGGCGGGGCGTGAATTCCGCTCGCTGGTGGAAACTATTGCCGCGATGGGACAAACCTTCCCGCCGGTGGCGGTGCTGGCCATTGCGGTGCCGGTGATGGGTTTTGGTCGCGAACCGGCCATCATTGCCCTTATCCTCTACGGCGTACTGCCTGTTTTACAGGGCACGCTGGCCGGGCTGGCCTCGGTTCCATCGAGCGTGGTCAGCGTGGCGCAGGGAATGGGAATGAACGGCTGGCAGCGGTTGCTGAAGGTTGAACTGCCGCTGGCAGCGCCGGTGATGGTCGCCGGGATCCGCACTTCGGCGATCGTCAATATTGGTACTGCGACCATTGCGTCAACGGTAGGGGCCAATACGCTCGGCACGCCAATCATCATCGGCCTGAGCGGGTTCAATACGGCTTATGTGATTCAGGGGGCGGTGCTGGTGGCGCTGGCAGCTATTCTGGTTGACCAGGCATTTGAGCGTCTGGCGCGGCTACTCAGCCGACACCACCGCGTACGATAAAGGAGTAACCGGCCAGCATAACGCCGCCAATACCGCCAATGGCCATCAGAACGAAGAGGGTGATTACAGCCAGTTTGGCAGGTTTCATCATGTGCTCCTTATGTTAACCCGGGGATTATATGATGAAGCACGCTTGTTAATGAACCCTTAATTACCCAGCCGCAGCACGTTTAGCCCCTGGTCACGCCACTGCTGCAGCTGTTCCTGCTGGCCGACGGTGGAGCTATCGCCGCACCACACCAGCAGCGTCTGGCCGTCAAACAGCTCCGGGCGCAGCTGGTGCAGGGAATGGGCCAGCACGTCCACGCGCCATCCCTGTTCACAGGCTACCCAGCCCTCAAGCCACAGCCGGGTGGTATCAGTAATGTTCCAGCCGATCACCAGCGCATCGCGGCCCTGACGTTTCCGCGCCGAGGCCATGCACACTGAAATGTAATTGATAAGTAGCCCGTCGAGCACGCTGAGCAGCGCCTGCAGCGTGGGCTGAGAGCTTTGCAGCCGCAGTCGAAGTGGGATAAACAGATGGGTGACCAGAGTTTGCGCCGGGTAATCGCGCCCGCGCTCTTTGATCCACAGCCGGAGCCGATTGAGATGCCCGCCTTGCAGAAAGCGCAGCAATGTTTCCTGATGTTCGCGCCAGCCGCTTTGCTGTTCGGGCGTGCCTTCACTGAGTAGCGTTTTCACTTTGCTGACCTGCACGCCGGTGTCTATCCAGCGTTTGATCTCGCGAATGCGGTCGATGTCATCATCGTTAAACAGCCGATGCCCGCCATCGGTTCGTTGGGGTTTGAGCAGGCCATAACGCCGCTGCCAGGCACGGAGGGTCACCGGATTCATATCACAAAGCAGAGCCACTTCACCTATCGTGTAAAGCGCCATCTATCACCTCAGCTCGCGTATCCCCATCATAACTGTAGACGGTGTTAGACGAATCCGGAAAATTCGTTCGTTTTTTGTTCAGGAAATCCTTATCCAGGCGCGAAAAAGTGTGATCGCTCGCAGGTAATTGCGCGTTTTGCCTGAGGCGTCAAGGAAAGTCCTGGATGCAACGTGTATGTTACGCGCTTTCATGGGTCAGGCGGTCTAAGGGTATGTACGAATTTAATCTGGTGTTGCTGCTGCTTCAGCAGATGTGTGTGTTTCTGGTTATCGCCTGGTTGATGAGCAAAACGCGCCTGTTCATTCCCTTAATGCAGGTCACGGTTCGTCTGCCGCATAAGTTGCTGTGCTACGTCACCTTCTCTATTTTTTGCATTATGGGCACCTATTTTGGGCTGCACATCGAAGACTCGATTGCCAATACCCGGGCGATAGGTGCGGTGATGGGGGGCCTGCTCGGCGGCCCGGTGGTCGGTGGTCTGGTCGGTTTAACCGGCGGATTACATCGTTATTCGATGGGCGGCATGACCGCCCTGAGCTGCATGGTGTCAACCATTGTTGAAGGTCTGCTCGGCGGGCTGGTGCATCTGGTGCTGGTGCGGCGTGGGCGCAGCGATAAAGTCTTTAACCCGTTCACCGCGGGGGCGATTACCTTTGTCGCCGAAATCGTGCAAATGCTGATCATCCTGCTGATCGCCCGACCCTTTAATGACGCGCTGCATCTGGTGCAAAGCATTGCCGCCCCGATGATGGTGACCAATACCGTCGGTGCGGCGCTGTTTATGCGCATTTTGCTCGACAAGCGGGCGATGTTTGAGAAATACACCTCGGCGTTTTCTGCCACCGCGCTGAAGGTAGCCGCCTCGACGGAGGGTATTTTGCGCCAGGGCTTTAATGAAGAAAACAGTATGCGGGTGGCGCAAGTTTTGATTCAGGAGCTGGATATCGGCGCGGTTGCCATCACCGATCGCGATAAGCTGCTGGCCTTCACCGGGATCGGCGACGATCACCATCTGCCCGGCAAACCTATCTCCTCGCGCTATACCCAAAAAGCTATCGACAGCGGGGAAGTGGTGTACGCCGACGGGAACGAAGTGCCGTACCGCTGTTCGATTCATCCCAACTGCAAACTCGGATCGACGCTGGTTATCCCGTTGCGCGGCGAAAATCAGCGGGTGATAGGCACCATTAAACTTTATGAAGCCAAAAACCGCCTGTTCAGCTCCATAAACCGCACGTTGGGGGAGGGGATCGCTCAGCTGCTGTCGGCGCAGATCCTCGCCGGACAATATGAACGGCAGAAAGCCCTGCTGACGCAATCGGAAATCAAGCTTCTGCACGCCCAGGTCAATCCGCATTTCCTGTTTAACGCCCTGAATACCCTTAAGGCGGTGATTCGCCGCGACAGTGAACAGGCCGGACAGCTGGTGCAGTATCTGTCGACCTTCTTTCGTAAAAATCTCAAGCGCCCGTCTGAAATCGTCACCCTGGCGGATGAAATTGAGCACGTGAATGCGTATCTGCAAATTGAAAAAGCCCGTTTTCAGGCGCGATTGCAGGTTCATCTCAACGTGCCGTCGGCGCTGGCGCATCATCAGTTGCCCGCCTTTACGCTACAGCCGATCGTTGAAAATGCCATTAAGCACGGCACCTCGCAGCATCTGGGGATTGGCGAAATCACCATTCAGGCCAGCCTGCATCAGCGCTGGTTGCAGCTGGATATTGAAGATAATGCCGGGCTGTATCAACCCAACGCAGAGTCCAGCGGCCTGGGAATGAACCTGGTGGATAAACGACTCCGGGCGCGCTTTGGCGATGAGTGCGGGATAACCGTCACCTGCGAGCCTGAAAACTTTACCCGTATAACCCTGCGACTGCCCGTGGAGGAGACCGTATGCTGAAGGTGTTGATTGTCGATGATGAACCGTTGGCGCGGGAGAATCTGCGCATTCTGCTGGAGAAGCAGACTGACATCGACATCGTGGGCGAATGTGATAACGCGGTGGAAGGCATTGGCGCGGTGCATCGTCTGCGACCCGATGTGGTGTTTCTCGATATCCAGATGCCGCGCATCAGTGGCCTGGAGATGATCGGCATGCTCGACCCGGAACATCGCCCGTGGGTGGTGTTCCTCACCGCTTTTGATGAGTATGCGGTGAAGGCGTTTGAGGAACACGCGTTTGATTATCTGCTCAAGCCTATCGAGGAGAGCCGACTGGATAAAACCCTTGGGCGGTTACGTCAGGAGGTGAGCCGTAACCAACAGGATTTGTCGGTGTTTGGTGAAAGCCAGCAGGGACTGAAATTCATACCCTGCACCGGGCACAGCCGGATCTGGCTGCTGCAAATGGAGGACGTGGCGTTCGTCAGTAGCCGAATGAGCGGCGTCTTTGTCACCGACGGGGAGGGCAAAGAGGGCTATACCGAACTGACGCTGCGCACCCTTGAAAGCCGCACGCCTCTGCTGCGCTGCCATCGTCAGTATCTGGTGAACCTGTCGCATTTGAAAGAGATCCGCCTCGAGGAGAACGGTCAGGCGGAGTTAATACTGCGGGCCGGGCAAACCGTGCCGGTGAGCCGCCGCTACCTTAAGACCCTGAAAGAGGCGTTAGGGTTGTAAAACTGGTACACTTCGCCTTTGCCTAATAACAAGTTAAGACGCCATGATCAGTAACGATATCATCCGTAGCCTGCGCTACACCCTGAAAACCAACAACGCCGGACTGGTGCGCCTGTGGGCGCTGGCGGAAGCCGTTGCCACCCCTGAACTTATCGACGCATGGGTGCGTAAAGAAGACGACGCCGGTTTTCAGCGCTGCCCGGACATTATGCTGTCGCTGTTGCTCAACGGACTTATCTACGACAAGCGCGGAAAAGATGAATCCGCCCCGGCGCTGGTTGTCGATCGCCGGATGAACAATAACCTGGTGCTGAAAAAACTGCGGATCGCGTTTTCCCTGAAAACGGACGATATTCTGGCTATCATGACCCAGCAGCAGTTCCGCGTTTCCATGCCGGAAATCACCGCCATGATGCGTGCCCCGGACCATAAAAATTATCGCGAATGTGGCGATCAATTCTTACGCTATTTCCTGCGCGGGTTGACGGTTCGCTTCGGCGGCAAGCCAGAGCCAAAAGCATAAAAAAGGCCGGGAAATTTCCTAATGCCGATCGTTTAAGGATCGGTTGACCGATCCGGTGGCTGGTGTAAAAAGGGTTCATGCTTATCATGGACCCTTTTTAAATGGAAC